>JALSTP010000073.1 GCA_026983675.1 Sedimenticola sp. | reverse complement strand
ACCGGCTTGCCGTCCGGGCCGAGGGGTGGGGCGGGGGGATTGGGCATGTCGGCCACCACGTTGTACCAGTGGGTGGGGATATCGGCCTCGTCGAGCAGGATCTTGGTGTTCATGGGCGGACTCCTGGCGGATTGTTATGGATCATTGGAGGAATGCCGGGATCAAGGTTACACCACTCCGCGCCGGCGCACGAGGGGGGCGCGTGGTATCATCACGGCCCATGGTTGACCGAACGGCAGATACACGATGACGCTGATCACCCTGCGCGGGGTTCAGCTCGGTTTTGGCGGCGATCCGCTGCTCGACGGCGTCGACCTGCGGATCGATTCGGGCGAACGCATCGCCCTGATAGGCCGCAATGGCGCCGGCAAATCGACCCTGATGAAACTGCTCGACGGCACGTTGGCGCCAGACGATGGCGAAATCGTGCGCCAGCCTGGTCTCAAGGTAGCGCGGCTGACCCAGGAGGTGCCCGGGGAAACGACGGGCCCGGTGTTCGATGTGGTCGCCGGCGGCCTGGACGAAGTGGGCGCCCTCATCAGCCGCTGGCATCGCCTCAGCCATGCCCTGGAAGAGAACAACGATACGCGTCTGCTGGCGGAGTTGGCCGAGGTTCAGCAGGCACTGGAGGCGGCCGAGGGCTGGCAGTTGGAACAAAAGGTGGAGCGCGTCATCTCACGCCTGTCGCTCGACCCGGAATTGGCATTCGAGACCCTCTCCGGCGGGCTCAAGCGCCGAGTGCTGCTGGCGCGGGCCCTGGTCCAGGCGCCCGACCTGTTGTTGCTCGACGAGCCCACCAACCACCTCGACATCGAATCCATCGAGTGGCTCGAAGAATTCCTCGAAGGCAATGCCGCCAGCCTCCTGTTCGTCACCCACGACCGCCGTTTTCTGCGCCGCCTCGCCACCCGCATCCTGGAACTGGATCGCGGCCGTCTCACCGACTGGCCAGGGGACTATGACAACTTTCTCCGCCGCAAGGAGGAGGCCCTGCACGCCGAGGCGCAGGAGAACGCCCGTTTCGACAAGAAGCTCGCCGAGGAAGAGATCTGGATCCGCCAGGGCATCAAGGCGCGGCGCACCCGCAACGAGGGCCGGGTTCGGGCGCTGAAGACGATGCGTGAGGAACGCCGCCGGCGGCGTGAGCAGATGGGCGCGGCCCGCATCCGGCTGGAAGAGGCGGAACGCTCCGGCAAACAGGTGGTGGAGGCGGAGCGGATCAGTTACAGCTGGGACGGCCGGCCGCTGGTGCGCGATTTCTCCACCGTCATCATGCGTGGCGACAAGGTGGGACTGATCGGACCCAATGGCGTGGGCAAGACCACCCTGCTGCAACTGTTACTGGGCCGTCTGCCGCCGGACAGCGGCCGGGTACGCCTCGGCACCCGTCTCGAAGTCGCCTATTTCGATCAGTTGCGCGCCGGCATCGACGAGGAAAAATCGGTGCAAGACAATGTGGGGGGCGGCAGCGAGAAGGTGACCGTCAACGGTCAGAGCAAACACATCATCGCCTACCTGAAGGATTTCCTCTTCACCCCGGAGCGCGCCCGCACCCCCGTCAAGGCCCTCTCCGGCGGTGAGCGCAACCGCCTGTTGTTGGCCAAACTCTTCACCCGTCCCGCCAACGTGCTGGTGATGGACGAGCCCACCAACGACCTCGACACCGAGACCCTGGAGCTGCTGGAGGAACTGCTGGTGAACTACCAAGGCACTCTGCTGCTGGTGAGCCACGACCGCGACTTTCTCGACAACGTGGTGACCAGCGTGTTGGTGTTCGAGGGCGGCGGCCGGATCGGAGAGTACGTGGGCGGTTACTCCGACTGGTTGCGGCAGCGGCCCCGGGCCAAGGCCCCCGGGGCAAAACCTTCGGCTCGGAAGGGCGGGCCGGCGAAACCGGCCATCAGAGAGAACCGCCCCGCCAAACTCAGCTACAACGACCAGCGGGAGTTGGAACAGCTGCCTGTCCGCATCGAGTCCCTGGAAGAGGCGCTGGCCGCGCTCGACGCCGAAATGGCCGACCCCGCCTTCTACCGCCGGCCGGGCGGAGCGATCGCCGAGGTTCGCACGAAGCGGGAGACCCTCAGCGCCGAACTCGAAGAATGCTATGCGCGCTGGGAGGCCCTGGAGGCCATGATCGAGGGGTGAAGGTCAACTGCCGCTTCGTGACAGCGTTGGCCGTCCATGCAGGCGGCTACGCCTTGACGAGTTCGGTCAGCATGCTGACAAATAGATAGCGTGGCCCCCGGGGCCTCGCTTATATACATATGGGCCTCGTGATCCCAGGCGCAGAGCGCCGTGCGCGTCCTGCCTTCGTCGTCACCGATGGCGGATTCCAGGGTGATGTACCAAGGCTTCTCGCGCCGGCCCAGAACCTCTTACGCAAGGGGCGCAGTGCGAGCCCAATGAAATGCGCCTCCCCAGCCTCCTCAGGCGTGGGTAGCGAGACTTATGATCCCTTCCGTATCCGGGCCAAGAGTGTGGCTCGAACACGCAAGACCGTGCGAGGGCAGCCGCGTCGACGGCTTCTGCCCGTCACCGCCGGTCTCCTTGCCGGGTTGATAACCGCGGTTACCGGGGCCCGTTTTCGGGCCCCGGCAGTGCACTTTCTGCCTCAGGCGAGATCGAACCGGTCGAGATCCATCACCTTGCTCCAGGCGGCCGCGAAGTCACGGACGAAGACCGTGGCTGCATCATCGCTGGCGTAGACTTCCGACAGCGCCCGCAGCTCCGAGTTGGCGCCGAAGATCAGGTCGACGCGGGTGGCGGTCCAGCGGGCCACGCCTGTCTCGCGGTCGACGCCTTCATACAGCGCCTCGTCGTCCCCAATGGGTTGCCAGCGGGTGCCCATGTCCAGCAGGTTGATGAAGAAGTCGTTGCTCAACGTGCCGGGTCGTTGGGTGAAGACGCCGTGGCGTGTCTGGCCGTGGTTGGCGTCAAGCATCCGCATGCCGCCCACGAGGACGGTCATTTCGGCGGGCGTCAGGGTCAGCAGTTGTGCCTTGTCGATCAGGAGTTCTTCGGGTCGGCAGCGGTGCTTCGATTGCGGGCTGTTGCGGAAACCGTCGGCAACCGGTTCGAGGACCGAGAAGGCGTCCACATCGGTCTGCGCGGGGGTGGCGTCCATACGGCCGGGGGTGAAGGGGACCGACACGGGGTGTCCGCCGTCCGTCGCGGCCTTTTCCACGGCTGCGCAACCGCCCAGGACGATGAGATCGGCAAGGGATACCCGCTTGTCGCCGGTTTGTTCATCATTGAACGCGCGCTGGACGGATTCGAGCATGCCCAGCACTCTGCCCAGACGCGCCGGTTCGTTGATGGCCCAGTCCTTCTGCGGCGCCAGACGGATGCGAGCGCCGTTGGCCCCGCCCCGTTTGTCGGAATTGCGGTAGGTGGAGGCAGCGGCCCAGGCGGTGAAGACGAGATCGGAGACTGTCAGTCCAGAGCCGAGAATCTTCTCCTTGAGCATGGTGATGTCCGCCTCGTCAATCAGGGTGTGATCGCACGCCGGGATAGGGTCTTGCCAGATCAGTTCCTCGGCGGGCACCTCGGGGCCGAGGTAGCGCGAACGCGGCCCCATGTCCCGGTGGGTCAGTTTGAACCAGGCGCGGGCGAAGGCGTCGGCGAATTCTTCCGGATGGTCGCGGAAGTGGCGCGCAATGGGGGCATAGACTGGATCCTCGCGCATCGCCATGTCGGCGTCGGTCATGATGATTGGCACCCGTTTGGAGGGATCGTCCACGGCCGGGGCCAGGTTGGCGTCGGTGGTCTCCTTGGGTGTCCATTGCCAGGCGCCGGCCGGGCTCTTTGTCAGCACCCAGTCGTTGTCGAACA
>JALSTP010000072.1 GCA_026983675.1 Sedimenticola sp. | reverse complement strand
CAGGGAATTTTCCGACCGAGTGGAATACGGGCTGTATTGCCGAGGAAGGAACATTCCCTGTGTGGACAAGGATCAAGCAAGGGCGCGAGCGACTTCATGAATAATCCGGGCTAGCCTTCATTACGGCTGATTTGGTTGCCCGGACTGGATGGCGTGATCGGGCGGCCCGGTTACGTTGCGAGATCGACGACGACCCTACCCGATGTCTCGCCCCGTAGCATGCGCCCAAATATTGCCGGCACCTCCTCCAGTCGCACAACCTCCGAGACGATCTGTTCCAGGTGACGGGGCCTCAGGTCGCTGGCCAGACGGTGCCAGAGTTCGCCCCTCAAAGGTTGAGGACAGCCGGCGGAGTTGATGCCGAGCAGTCCGATGCCACGGAGGATGAAGGGCATCACGGTGGTGTGCAGATCCACGCCACCGGTCAGCCCGACGGCGGCGATGCTGCCCCAGGGGTGCACCGTACGGGTGAGTGTAGCGAGCACAGGGCCGCCCACGTTGTCCACCGCCCCTCCCCAAACGGCTTTTTCCAATGGCCGCTCGCCCTCCGGCAGTTCCCCGCGGCCGATGATCTCCGCCGCCCCCAACGCCTTCAGAAATTCGTGCCGATCCGCCTTGCCCGTCATGGCGGTGATCGCGTAACCCCGGCCGGAGAAGATGTCCACGGCCAGACTGCCGACGCCACCGCTGGCTCCGGTGATGAGCAGTGGCCCGATATCAGGCCGCTGGCCGTTGGCCTCCAGCCGGTGCAGGGCGAGGGCGGCGGTGAAGCCGGCGGTGCCGATGGCCATTGCCTCGAAGGGCCCCAGCCCGTTGGGCAGGGGCACCACCCAGTCGCCGGGTACGGTGAGGTACTCGGCGTAGCCTCCGTCGTGGGTCTGACTCAGTTCATAGCCGGTGACCAAAACGGCATCACCTGCCTCAAAGCGCGCGTCACGGGACTCGGCTACCTCGCCCGCGGCGTCAATGCCGCCGGTGAGGGGAAAGCGGCGCAAGATCCGGCCTTTGCCGGCGCCGGCGAGGGCGTCCTTGTAGTTGACGCTGGAGTAGCGCACCCGAATCTGCACCTCGCCCGCCGCCGGCGCCTGCAACGGCAGGGTCTCGATGCCGGCGCGGTGGACGCCGTTCTCTTCGTGGATACGAAAGGCACGGTAGTCGGTCATCGTTCAGGTTCCTTGAAATCCGATATCGGCGATGCGCGCCCGCCATTCGGCGGGCCCTTGTTGGTGGATGGATGCACCTTGGCTGTCCACCGCCACCGTCACCGGCATGTCCCGTACCTCGAACTCGCGGATCGCCTCCATGCCGAGATCCTCGAAGGCAAGGACGCGGGCCTTGCGGATGGCGCGGGCGACCAGGTAGGCGGCGCCGCCCACCGCGATGAGATAGACCGCCTTGTGGCGTTTGATCGATTCGATCGCGTCAGGGCCACGTTCCGCCTTGCCGATCATGCCGAGCAGGCCGGTCTGCGCCAGCATCATCTCGGTATATTGGTCCATGCGGGTGGCAGTGGTGGGGCCGGCGGGGCCCACCACCTCGTCGTCCACCGGGTCCACCGGGCCGACGTAATAGAGGAATCGACCGCGGAAGTCCACCCCTTCGGGCAGGGGTTCGCCCTTTTCCAGCAATCCGGCGATGCGGCGGTGGGCGGCGTCGCGGCCGGTGAGGATGCGGCCGCTGAGCAGAAGGCGCTCGCCGGGCCGCCATTCGGCGACGGCCTCCTGGGTAACCTGGCCGAGGTCGACACGGCGGGCGCCTTTGGCGGGATCCCAGGGGATCTGTGGCCAGGCGTCGAGCGGGGGAGGTGTCAACGCAGTGGGTTCCTCGCCGGTGAATTCGAACTCGATGTGGCGGGTGGCGGCGCAGTTGGGGATCAGCGCCACGGGCAGGGAGGCGGCGTGTGTGGGGAAGGTATTGATCTTTACATCCAGGACGGTGGTGAGTCCCCCCAGCCCCTGGGCGCCGATGCCGAGAGCGTTGACCCGGTCCATCAGCTCCAGTCGCAGTTCCTCGGTGCGGTCGGCGGGACCACGTGCGCGCAGTGCGTGGATGTCGATGGGGGCCATGAGTGATTCCTTGGCCAGCAGCATCGCCTTCTCCGCCGAGCCGCCCACGCCGATGCCGAGTATCCCCGGTGGGCACCACCCGGCGCCGAGGGTGGGCACCGTCTCCAGCACCCAGTCCACAAGACTGGCGGAGGGATTGAGCACGGTGAAGCGCGCCTTGTTCTCGGAGCCGCCGCCCTTGGCCGCGATCCGCAGCTTGAGGGTATCGCCAGGCACCAGGCGGGCGTGGACCATGGCGGGGGTGTTGTCGCCGGTGTTGCGCCGCGCGCCCAGCGGGTCCGCCACCATGGAGGCGCGCAGCACGTTGTCGGGATCGGTATAGGCGCGGCGCACGCCCTCGTCGATCATCGTTTGCAGGTCGCGCCGGCCGCCGGTCCAGCGAACCTCCATGCCCACATCGACAAAGGCCACCACCATGCCGGTGTCCTGGCAGATGGGCCGGTGGCCTTCGGCGCAGAGGCGCGAATTGACCAGGATCTGGGCCATGGCGTCCTTCGCCGCGGGTGACGGTTCCCGTTGCCACGCCGCATACACCGCCTGCACGTAGTCGAGCGGGTGGTAGTAGGAGATGAACTGCAGGGCGTCGGCAACGGCCTGTATGAACGCTTCCTGATCGATCTCACGGGGCATGGGGTCAGACCTCCAGTAACAGTCGGGCAGGATCCTCCAACGTCTCTTTGATAGAGACCAGGAATTGCACGGCCTCTTTTCCATCGATGATGCGGTGGTCGTAGGAGAGGGCAACATACATCATTGGCCGGGCGACGATTTCGCCATCGCGCACTACCGGCCGCTGCTGGAGCGCGTGCATGCCGAGAATGGCGCTCTGCGGCGGGTTGATGATGGGGGTGGAGAGCAGGGAACCGAACACCCCGCCATTGGAGATGGTGAAGGTGCCGCCGGTGAGTTCCTCATAGCTGAGGGTGCCCTCGCGCGCCTTCTGGCCGAAGTCGCGGATTGCCTTCTCGATCTCGGCGAAGCCGAGCCGATCGGCATTTCGCAGTACGGGCACCACCAGACCGCGGGGCGAGCTGACCGCAATGCCGATATCGTAGTAGCCGTGGTAGACGATCTCCTCGCCGTCCACGGAGGCATTGATCACCGGGAACAGCTTCAGCGCCTCCACCGCCGCCTTGACGAAGAAGGACATGAGGCCCAGCTTCACCTCATACTGTTTCTCGAACGATTCACGGTAGCGGGCGCGTAACGCCATCACCTCCTTGAGATCGATTTCGTTGAAGGTGGTGAGGATGGCGGCGGTCTGCTGCGCCTGCACCAGCCGCTCGGCGATGCGCGCGCGTAAGCGGGTCATCCGCACCCGCTGCTCCGGGCGCTCCGAATCGCCGCTGATGCCGGGGACTGGACTGAGTTCGCCCACCAGCACGCTGCCGGCATCGGGATGGACCGGTGGGGCCTGCTCCTCGCGGCTGTCCAGGTAGCGGATGACGTCGGCCTTGAGGATGCGGCCGTCCTTGCCGCTGCCCTCGATCCGGCTGGGGTCGAGGTGGAACTCCTTGATCATCCGCCGCACGGCGGGACTGAGCGGCGGTGAATTGTGCGCCGTTTCCGGCGTCGGTTCTTCAGCGCCGGGGGGCGGCTCCTCTCTTGCCGGCGGGGGGGCAGGTTCGTCCTTTTCCGGCGCCGGCGCTGCCTCAAGGGTGGCCAGCAACGCCCCCGCCTTCACCACGTCACCCTCCTTGGCGTGGATCTCGGCGAGGACGCCATCTTCTGGTGCTGGCACCTCCAGCACCACCTTGTCGGTCTCCAGGTCCAGTAGGATGTCATCCCGTCGCACCCGGTCGCCGGCTTG
>JALSTP010000071.1 GCA_026983675.1 Sedimenticola sp. | reverse complement strand
GTGGGAAAGCGGTCCATTTTCCTCGATTTTTCGTTGCGTAGGCCCACGATGCGCCTCAAAATCGAGAAAAACCGGCCTCGTTTTCCCACCATGCTCGCGACGATCACCTAAACCCGACAGACTCCTGGCCCGGATTATTCATGAGTCGCCGCGATGATTGCACAGAGAATTGTCCGCATAGAGGATTTTCCGACCGAGTGGAATACGGGCTGTATTGCCGAGGAAGGAAAATTCCCTGTGTGGACAAGGATCAAGCAAGGGCGCGAGCGACTTCATGAATGATCCGGGCTGGCCCGGGGCGTGGTCGAAAGGATCCCGGTTTGCCCCGTGTTTCTCAATCTATCCCATTGGCGCTTTGCGCCGTCCCTCCCAGCGGGCGTTCCTGCCATCGACAAAGCCTTCCTCCCGTTTGATCGAGAAAACGATAATAGTTATCATTACAGGTAAGATGCCTGCTATGCGAAACTCGCGGTTCGGGTGCCGGCGGGCGGTGCAGGATCATCCCGGAACGTCGCCTGTGAAGAAATACAGCCAATACATTGTGACCCGGTTTCTCGCCATGCTCTGCGGCATGGCCGGGCTGCTCACGGATGGCGGGGCCGACGAGGCCGGCACGAAGCGGGAACTGCTGAATCTCAAACACAAGATCGAACGTCTGGAGAAGAGCCGGCGCGCCGAGGAGATCGTTGCGCCGGATCGTGTGACCTTCAGCGGCCTGGTGGAAGTGGGCGCCTGGTATGCCGATGGCCCCCGGGGGGTGGACAAGGACATCACTCTGAGTACCGTGGAGCTCGGCATGGAGGCGCAGGTGTCGCCCTGGGTCAATGCCCATGGGCTGCTCCTGTTCGAAGAGGACGTCACCGAACCGATGGAGGTGGATGAGGCGATCATCACCCTTGCGAACACGGAGGTATCGCCCTGGTCCTTGGCCGCGGGGCGCATGTATGTACCTTTCGGCCATTATGAGAGCGCGTTGATCTCCGATCCGCTCACATTGGAGATCGGTGAGACGCGTGAGACCGCATTACAGTTCGGCTATGAAGGCGATGGGTTCCTGGTCCTGGCCTGGGTCGCCAATGGCGAAACCCGTCGTCGCGGCGGCAAAGGCATCGGTCCGTACGGTGTCCAGATCGGTGCTGTGCACGGCGGCGGGGCAAGCGGGGTACGCTACAGCGCCGGCCTCTCCTGGACGCGCAATATCGCCGATTCCAACCGTCTCCAGGAGGCCGTGTTTGACAAGGACGCGCTGACCCGGGATGTACCTGGCGTCGGGGGCTATGCCGTGGTCGGGAAGGGGCCGTCCACGTTTGTCGGTGAATATGTCGCTGCGTTGAGACCCTTCGATATCGCCGATTTGGACTTCGGAGGCCGCACCGCGCAGCCTGCGGCGATCAACCTGGAGTTCGACTATGGCCGTCGGATCGGTGGCCGGGAGGCTCAATTTGCCATCGCCTGGCAACAGACCCGCGAGGCCCTGGCGCTTGAACTGCCAGAGATGCGCCTGCTTGCCGCTGTCTCCGTGGGCATATACAAAAATACCACCCTTGCCCTGGAGTACGCCCATGAGGAGGACTACGAAACGGACGATGGCGGAAGCGGGGGACGCACCGATATCCTAACCCTCCAACTGGCCCTCGAGTTCTGATCGGGCCCCTGATTCCCGGAGGAAGCAGCGTCCTTCTGAAATCGCCTGTTTCCGGTACACTATGGCGCATGAATACCTCGCAATCGATCCTCATCACCGGGTCCAACCGGGGGCTCGGTCTTGAATGGGCCCGTCAGTATGCCGAGGCGGGCTGGCGGGTATATGCCACCTGCCGTCACCCGGATGCGGCGGAGGATCTGCAAACATTGGCCGAACGGTTCCCGGGTGTCGCTATTCTGCGGCTCGACGTGACCCGGCCGGAGGATGTGTCGGCGGTGGCGGACCGGCTTGCCGGCTGCGCTCTCGATCGGCTGGTGAACAATGCAGGGGTCTATCTGGAACGTTGGGGGCGCGATCACCTGGGCGCGATCGATTACAATGCCTGGGAACAGACGTATCGGGTCAACGTGTTGGGCGCAATGCGGGTCACCGAGGCGCTGGCCCGCAGCGAAGGGGCGGTGGTGGCGGCGATCTCCAGCCACATGGGCAGCATCGGCGATATCGCCAGCCCCAACGATTACGCCTACCGTTCCAGCAAGGCGGCGCTGAATGCGGTGTTCCGCGGTCTTGCCTTCGACCTGGGGTCGCAACGGATCGGCGTGCTCATCCTCCATCCCGGCTGGGTGCGCACCCGCATGGGGGGGCGGCATGCCCCCATCCTGCCGGAGGAGAGCGTGCGTGGCATGCGCAGTCTGCTGGAGCGGTTCACGCCGGAGATGTCCGGCCGGTTCTTCAAATTTGACGGCAAAGAGATGCCCTGGTGAGGCGGCCATGAACGACAAGAAAGGCTTTATCGATATCGAGGGCGAAACGGCGCCGGCCTGCCCGGCGACGCCGCGGGTGCTCGATATGAGCGGGGTGGAGACAGTGGAGATCCGCCCCGATACGCCGGTCAAGGACTACCTGGAGGCGATGCGGCTGGCGGACGCCGAGGCCCGGACGCGGCTCGGCGACTATATGCTGCTCTCCTGGTATGACCGTGACCGTGATTTCGAATCCCCCCAGCACGCCAGCGAGTGTCACGAGGATAGCGCCATCCCCGGCTATGTCGACTACGGCGTCTCTCACGGCGCCACCCTCCAGGTGGATGTGGAGGGGGGGCGCTTCGTCTTTTTCTACCTGCCGGTGGACTTGTGAACGGCACGCCCGATATCCTCAAGCGGATCGTCCGGCGCAAGCGGGAGGAGATCGCCGGGCGCATGGCGCGGCGTTCGTTGGCGGATGTGACGGCCGCCGCGAAACAGGCCGGACCGACGCGCGGCTTTGCCGGGGCGCTGGAGCGACGCATCGCGCAGGGGCGGGCCGGGGTGATCGCCGAGATCAAGAAGGCCTCCCCGAGCAAGGGGGTGTTGCGCGAGGACTTCCGTCCGGCGGAGATTGCCCGCAGCTATGCCCAGGGCGGCGCGGCCTGCCTCTCGGTACTCACCGATGTGGATTTCTTCCAGGGCAGCGACGCCTATCTGCAGGAGGTGCGGGACGCCTGCGCGTTGCCGGTGATCCGCAAGGACTTCATCATCGACCCGTATCAGGTGCACGAGGCGCGCGCCATCGGCGCCGATTGCATCCTGTTGATCGTCGCCTGCCTCGACGACGAGCGCCTGGCGGGGCTGAATGCCCTGGCGCATGAGCTGGGGATGGACGTGTTGATCGAGGTGCACGACGGGGCGGAGCTGGAACGGGCGCTGGCGGTGGAGAATCGTCTGATCGGTATCAACAATCGCAACCTGCGCACCTTCGAGGTGAGCCTTAAGACCACGTTGGACCTGCTGACGCACATTCCGGCCGATCGGCAGGTGGTGACCGAGAGCGGCATCCTCGCGCGGGACGACGTGGCCCTGATGCGTGAAAACGGCGTGAACGCCTTTCTGGTAGGAGAGGCCTTCATGCGCGCCGGCGATCCCGGCGCGCGCCTGGCCGAATTGTTCGGCTGAATCAGCGGGTGCCGAACACCACGATGGTCTTGCCCTTGACGCTGATGAACCCCTGTTCCTCGAGGTTCTTCAGCACCCGGCCGGCCATCTCCCGCGAGCAGCCGACGATGCGGCCGATCTCCTGACGAGTGATGCGGATCTGCATGCCGTCGGGGTGGGTCATGGCATCGGGCTGCTGGCACAGTTCCTCGAGGGTGCGGGCGATGCGCCCGGTCACGTCGAGGAAGGCCAGGCCGCTCACCTTGCGGCTCGTGTGCAGCAGGCGTTGGGTGAGCTGTTTGCCCAGGGCGTAGAGGATGTCCTTGGTGTACTCCCGCAGATCCCCATCGAACAACTGTTCCAGCCGCTTGTAGGTGATCTCCGCCAATTGGCATTCGGTGCGCGTGCGCACCATCACCGTGCGGGTCGACTGGGGCGTGAACAGCCCCATCTCACCGATGAACTCGCCCTTGTTCAGATAGGTCAGGATGATCTCTTTCCCGTCTTCGTCTTCCATGAGCACGGTTGCGGACCCGTCGACCAGATAGTACAGGATGTCCGCAGGATCGCCCGGGCGGATGATCTCGGTGTTCTTCGCGTAGCGGCGGCGGTGACAGAACGAGAGGAACCGCGGCAGGTACTCTGGATCTTTTGGAGGTGGTTTGATAATCAATGACATGCCTGTTGTATCGGCGTTGTCACCGGCAACTTGAGGTCGTGCAAATGGCGATAAAGTATTCAATTGGCAACCTTTATGTTTGAATCCGTGTGTGGGTCTCTTCACTAGCGGCCCCTCCAGTCGGTCCATTAACTGTGTTAGGCTGCCACAAACGGTTTTTCGGGCAAAAATGTGATGAAGGCACGGATTCACTGGGTGGAAGGCACCCTGATGGTGGGGGAATCGGGCAGTGGGCATGCGGTGGTGATGGACGGGCCACCAGACCACGGTGGCCGCGATCTGGGCGTGCGGCCGATGGAGATGCTGTTGCTGGGCATGGGGGGATGCACCGAATTCGATGTCCTTCTGATCCTGCGCAAGGCGCGTCAGGCGGTCACCGGCTGCACGGTGGAACTGGCGGCGGAGCGGGCCGGGGAAGACCCCAAGGTGTTCACCCGCATTCATGCCCATTTTATCGTATCGGGCCACAACCTGAACGAAAAACAGGTGGCGCGGGCCATTGCCCTTAGCGCCGAAAAGTACTGCTCTGCGTCGATCATGCTGGGTGCGACGGCGGAGATCACCCACGACTACGAGATTCGCGATGCCTGACGAGGGGGGTGTCTTTGACGACCTGATCGAAGAGTACTACCGCGTCTGGTGCCGCTATCACCCTGCTGAGGCGCTGGCCGCCGGCGACCTGCGCGTTCACGGCTTGCTCCCGGCCCTGGGAGACGACGAATTCGGCGCCCTGCAGTCGTGGTTGGAAAGCTTCATGGTGGGGGTCGGGGAACTCGATACGGAGGCGCTCGATACCGAGCGGCGGCTCGATCTGGAGATCGCCTTCGGCGCGGCCCTGATCGAACACCATGATCTGCTGGAACACGACTGGCGCCACCGCGACCCGCTTTCGTTCCTGCCCCTGCGGCCCCTGATTCCTCGGCTAGCCGCCACCCCGCCCGAGGGGCGCGGCGCCCTGCTGGAACGTATTCTGCCGGATGTTCCCCCCTTGGTGCGTCAGGCGCGGGCCCACCTGGGGCGCTTCGGCCCCCTCGTCCCGTCCCTGCTGGTGGAGGCCGCCATCGACGAGGGTGGCAGGCTGCTCGCATGGCTGGACGATCTGCGCAGTGGCGGTTGCACCCGCCTGGAAGCCCTTCCCGCCCTGCCGCAACTGCTGGAGGAGGCGCGTGAGGCGGTGCGCGGTTACCAGCGCTTCCTCGCCCGTGAGATGGCGCCGGTCGCGGAGGGAATGCCCGGCTGCGGCGGGGCCCGTTTCGAGCGGGTGATGCGCCACCGGCATGGGTGCACCCTGCCGATGGAGACCCTGCGGACCCGGTTGGCCCGGTGGCGTGCCGGGCATCCCCTTCCAGCGGAGGGCGCGCCGCCCGGAGGCGCGGCGTTACCGGCGGCCCGTCAGCTCGATGCCTGCCGGGAGATCCTGGCGCAGCAGCAGCGGCTTGCCGGGCAGCTTGCCTGGTTGCCATCTGTGGACGGGGCGCCGAAAGGGGTCGCCTGGCCGGGGGTGCCCCTGGCGGTGGGGCGGGTGGATGCGGTGTTGTGGCTGGGGGGAGAGGCGGTGACGCCCGCGCGGTTGAAGTCTCTGTGCCTCGACCAGGGGCCGCTTGGCGGGTTCCTGCTATGGCGCATGGCCGGGCAAACGGCGCTCTCGTGGCCCCGGCGGCTCTTTCCGGCCGCGGCGGCGGAGAACGCCTGGGGTCTGTTCATGAGGTCCCGTTTGCTGGCATCGGGATATCTGGACGGCAGCGACAGTCGTCTCCATGCCTGGCGGCTGGCCCAGGCGCTGGAGGAGGCGCAGATCGACCTCGACATCCACCTCGGCGGCGAACGGGCGGAGGCGGGGTTGCAGCGCCTGCGCCGAGCTGGATGGGATGAGGCCGGCGCCCGTCAACGGTTGGTGGTCATCGTGCGCCGGCCCGGGGAGGCGACGGCGGCGGTGCTTGGCTGGCGCATGCTGGCGGCGCTGGCCGACGGCCCGGATGCGGAGGTGGGCGATCGGCTGCGGCGGGTGGTGCAGGCCGGGCCCGTTGCGTTGCCGTTGGTGATGCGTCATGTCTTTGGCCGTGAGGCGGTGACGGCCATGTTGGAAGAGGCGGGGGCATGAAGCGGCCGGATCGCACCCTTGGCCTGCGCCACGTGGCGCTCTACGTGCAGGATATGGAGGCCTGCGAGCGTTTCTATGTGGACTTGCTGGGGATGGAGGTGGAATGGCGTCCGGACCCGGACAATCTCTATCTCAGTTCGGGCAACGACAACCTGGCCCTGCATCGCGCGGCATCGCCCCCGGCGCCCACGCCGGTGCAGCGGCTCGATCATATCGGGTTTTTCCTGCCGACTCCCGAGGCCGTCGATGCATGGTATGATTGGCTCAATGCCGGGGGCGTGCGCATGCGCGCAGCGCCCCGCACCCATCGCGACGGCGCGCGCAGCTTCTATTGTCACGATCCCGCCGGCACGACGGTGCAGATGATCTATCATCCGCCCATCGCCGGGAAGTGAGGGGTATGCGGGGTGAAGTGCAGGGGAGTTCGTTCCAAACACCGGCCGCCGTGTGCCGGTCCAGACCATTGTTACCGGGTCCGATGCCTATGAAAAAGGGATTTTGGTTGATCGCGTTTCTGGCCGCGTGGCCATGCAGCCCCGTCCGCGCCAGCGTACTGAACGATATCGGCTACACTCGGCTGCAGGCGGCTCTGGGGCCGGGGGGGGCCACCGGCGCCGGGGTGGCGGTGAGCCAGATCGAGGCCTCGACGTCGGGGGCCGGCAATCCGCCCGCCTATCTCCCCGATGCCGCCAATGGCGCGTTCACCGGCAAGACCATCACGGACGTGACCGGAGGAGGCGCCATCTCCGGCCACGCTACCTCGGTCGGGCAGAGATTTTATGGCAACGGCGGCTCCACGGCCCCTGGTATCGACACCATCCATGTCTACGAGGCGAATGACTGGCTGGGTGGTTTCCTTTTCGGAGTCGCCAACGGCCTTCCCAAGGCCTCGTCCGAGCGTGTTGCCAATCACAGCTATGCGGGGGCCACCACGGCGTTAGCGGACAATGCCGCCATTCTGGCGCGGGTGGATTACCTGGTGGACCGGGACGACTACATCCAGGTGGTGGCCCTCAACAATGGCTCTTCGCCGAAGCCCCTGTTGTCCAACAGCTACAACGCCATCGCCGTGGGGCGGACGGATGGCCATCATCCGCGCGGCACCATGGCGATCGACGGTTTCTACACCAATGGCCGGACCCGGCCCGATCTCGTCGCGCCGGAGAACACCACCAGCACCGCCACGCCCCGGGTGGCCTCCGCTGCCGCCCTGTTGGTCGGCCATGGCCATAACCATGCGGGGTTGTCGCACGGTTCCACCACCAACCGCAAGGGTGACATCATCCGCAACGCCGAACGCTCGGAGGTGATCAAGGCGGCCCTGATGGCGGGCGCCGATGCAGGGACGCACAATACCGCGGGCGCGGATATCAGCGACTATCGCGCGGTCGATCATCGGACGGCCAACGGGCTGGACGACCGCTACGGCGCCGGCCAGCTCGATCTCTTCAACAGCTACCGGATCATCGACGGCGGCGAACACGATGGCGGCGGCGACTTGGGGACGGTGTCGTCCGAAGGGCTGTACGGGTTCGATCACGGCGACCTGGCGGGAACAGGTACGGCGGACTACCGCTTTACCACCGGCGGTGAGGCGGCCTGGATCAAGGCGACGCTGGCGTGGAATCTCCTGGTGGATTTGAACGCATCCTCGGCATCCCTCTTCGATCTCGATCTGTTTCTCTATGATGCCGATGGCGCGTTGGTTGCCCAGTCCGCCAGCGCCCGGGACAATACGGAAAATCTCTGGTTGATGCTTGATCCCAATCGTCAATACCGTCTCCGCGTTGCCCTTGCCGATGGACAGGCGACGGGTCCGGACTACGGCCTCGCCTGGCGGGTCACGGCCGTCCCGTTACCGGCGGCGTTTTGGCTCTTCATCAGTGCGCTGGTGGGGTTTCTGGTCATCCAGCGCCGCAATCCGCGGGAGGATGAGGAACCACCGCCCTCCACGAGGGCGAAGCGGCGGTCGTAGGGGGCAGTCCAGGGCTTGCATCGGACGGTGTTTGGATTTAGTTTTGCGCCTTTGCGCCGCCAGTCAGATGTGTCGTCATGGCCCGATCGCCCAAGAGACTGAAGCTGCATGGCTTCAACAACCTCACCAAGACCCTCAGCTTCAATATCTATGATGTCTGCTACACTGCGTCGCGCGGGCAGCGGCGCGCCTACCTGGAATACATCGACGAGGCCTACAACGCCGAACGCCTGACCCAGGTGCTTACCGATGTGGCGGAGATCATCGGCGCCAACATCCTGAACATTGCCCGCCAGGACTATCAACCGCAAGGCTCCAGCGTCACCATGTTGATCTCCGAGGAGCCGGTGGCCTCGGAGCGGATCTCCAATACCCAGGCGCCGGGGCCGCTGCCGGAGGCGGTGGTGGCGCATCTGGACAAGAGTCACCTGACCGTCCATACCTACCCGGAGAGCCATCCGGAGAATGGCATCAGCACCTTTCGCGCGGACATCGATGTCGCCACCTGCGGCCGAATCTCGCCGTTGAAGGCGCTCAACTATCTGATCCACTCACTGGAATCGGACGTGGTGATTCTCGACTACCGGGTGCGTGGCTTCACCCGCGACACCCGCGGCCGCAAGCACTTCATCGACCACAACATCAGCTCCATCCAGAATTATCTCAGCCGCGACACCAAGAACCGCTATCAGATGGTGGACGTGAACGTCTACCAGGAGAACATTTTTCATACCAAGATGATCCTCAAGGAGTTCGTGTTGGACGACTATCTGTTCTGCATGGACGAGAAGGATCTTGATCCCAGGGAGCGCAGACGCCTCTACCAGTTGGTGAAACGGGAATTGGCGGAGATCTTTTACGGCCGCAACCTGTCACGCAATCTCACCCTGTAGTCAGCAGGGTGATGCGGGTGTCCGCATCGTTCTTGCGGATGTCGATCCGCACCTCACAGTATTCCGCCTCTTCGTCCATGGGGGTGGGGTCGTCGGCGCAGCTGCACCCGGCGATGACGCCGGTGTAGAAAATGCCCGCCTTCACATGGATGAAACCGGCGCTTTCATGCATCGCCAGCAATGTGGCGCTTATCTTGTCGGCGAGGGCGTAGCTGCTGCGGGTGAGGCCCTGTTGCAAGGGGAGGTGGGTGGCATCCATGCCGGCGAGCGCGTTCTTCAGCACCGTCTCGAACATGGGAGTGCCCCACGCGTCGAGAACCTGGGGCAGACGAAGCATCCCGGCGCGTTACAACCAGTAGACGGTATGGGTCATCACCTTTGAAGTGAGCCGCATGGCCAGTTTCACCGGCTCCGGCAGCTCGGCGCCGCCCGCTGCCTTGGCCATTTGCGCATGGCGCATCTCGTCTTCCTTCATCTGTTCCAGGATGGCGCGGCTCTTCTTGTCCTGTGGCGGGATCTGTTCCAGGTGTTCCTGCAGGTGCCTTTCCACTTGGCGTTCTGTTTCGGTGACGAAGCCGAGGCTCCACTTGTCCCCCGCGAGTCCGGCGGCGGCGCCAATAGCCAGCGAGCCCGCATACCAGAAGGGGTTCAGATAGCTCTTGTGATCGTGCAGTTCCTGCAGCCGGCTGTCGCACCAGGCGAGATGGTCGTTCTCCTCGCGGGCGGCGCGCTCCATCTTGCCGCGCACCTCCGGAAGCCGCGCCGTCAACGCCTGACCCTGATACAGCGCCTGGGCGCACACCTCGCCGGTATGGTCGATGCGCATCAGCCGCGCCACGTGATCGCGCTGATCGTCGGTGAGTTCCGCCTCCTCCAGCCCTTCGGCGGGATTGGCGCGCTCCGTCACCTGCGGACGGCCGAACAAGGTGCGCACCGCCTGATCCAGGTTGAGCAAGAGGCGATCGAAAGGGGTGTAGTCGCGTGTAGTCTCCATACCCCAAAGATATAGCTCTCCTTGCCCGCTTGCAAGGCTCAGGGATCGGTGGACAGTTGCCGGGCGAGCAGTTCGACTGGATGCAGCACCTCCATTTGCAGACCGGCGGCGCGGAGCCCCGCGCCCAGGTGCAGGGCGCAGCCGGTGTTCGAGGTGAGCAGGCAGTGCGGCGCGATGCGGCGCAGGGCGTCGAGCTTGTCACCGAGCAGGGCATCGGCCATGGCGGGCTGGCTGAGCATGTAGGTCCCGGCGGCGCCGCAGCAGAGGTCGTTATCGGACACGGGTCTGAGGTCGATCTGCGGGATGCGCCGCAGCAGGCGGTAGGGCGCGGTGGGGTCGTGGCCGATGAGGAGGCGTTGAGAGCAGGGTTCATGTATCGCCACCGTCCGGGGCAACGGCCGAAACCGGATCGCCTCTGGCCACGCGATACGGTCCAGAAAGGTGATGATGTCCATCACCCGGCCGCCGTCGGGCAGGTGGGTCTGCAGTTCGGCACAACAGGCGCTGGCAACGCCTATCACCGCCATCGCCCCGGCGCGGTCCAAGGCGCGGCCGTTGCGCGCTGCCAACCGGTCCGCCCGGTCGGGGTCGCCGGCGTGGCGATGAATGGCCCCACAGCAGCCCTGGCCGGGGGGGATATCGACGCTGTAGCCCAACCGGTTCAGCATCGTAATGGTGGCCTGGAGTGCGGCCCGATCGGTGAGGCGGCCGATGCAACCGGTAAACAGGTCGACCCGGCCGCGGGGTGCGGTGGCGGGGTAGTGCCGTCGCCAGCGGGGTGCTGTCAGATCGGGCGGAAGCAACCCTTCGGCGCGGCGAAGGGGAGCGGGCAGAAGGCCGCCCACCAACGCCTTGAGCCCGCTTTTGCGATACAGGCGCAGCAGCCGGGCGCCGGTGCGCAGCGGCAGGGGGTGGGTGATGAGGTCCCGGGCGCTTCTCTCGAGGAAGCGGAGGAGGACCGGGCGGCGGCGCGTGTGGAGGGTCCGCGCACCGTCGATGATGAAACGATAGCGCACGCCCGAGGGGCAGGCCGGCTCGCAGGCGAGGCAGGTCAGGCAGTGTTGCAGGTGGCCTTCGAGCGCCGATGTGTCATCGAGCGCGCCCTCGATCATCCCCTGGACCAGGGCGATGCGGCCGCGTGGCGACTCTGCCTCGTTGCGTGTCTTGAGGTAGGTGGGGCAGACGGGCAGACAGTAGCCGCATTTGACACAGCGGTCCGCTTCTTCGAGGATCTGTCTAGAAAAGGGGTGCATCCGCCACCCGGGAGCACTGGGCATGTCGTACTATCGTTATCATCTCTTCTTCTGTACCAATCTGCGGGAGGACGGCCGTCCAAGTTGCGGCCGGTTCGGCGCCGGGGACATGCGCGATTATGTCAAAAAGCGCGTCAAAGCGCTTGGTCTGAACGGACCCGGCAAGGTGCGCGTCAACACGGCGGGCTGTCTGGATCGGTGTGAAAAAGGGCCGGTGCTGGTGGTCTACCCCGAAGGCACCTGGTACACCTATGTGGACACGGCCGATCTGGACGAGATCATCGAGGAGCACCTGCGGCACGGGCGGGTGGTGGAGCGGCTGAGAATCGGTTCCGAATCCAGGTAACCCGGCAAAGAAAAAGGGGCGCTTCCACGCGCCCCCAATGGCCCCGCAAGGCGGGGCCGGGATCATATTTTCGTTGTGGATCAGAGGATGTAGGCGCGCTCCTCGTGCTCGCGGATGTCGAGACCTTCGGTCTCGACCTCTTCCGTGACACGCAGTCCGACGATGACATCCACGATCTTGAGCAGGATGAAGGTGACCACGGCGGTGTAGACGATGGTGGCCGCAATACCTTCGAGCTGGACCATCACCTGTGCGCCGATACCTCCGCTCTCCACGCCGAGGCCCGCGCCACCCAGGGAGGGATCGGCGAAGACCCCGGTGAGGAGGGCGCCGATGATGCCGCCCACACCATGAACGCCGAAGGCGTCCAGGGAATCGTCGTAACCCATGGCGCGCTTGAGCTTGGTGGCGCCGAGGAAACAGCCGACGCCGGCGGCCAGGCCGATGATGATGGCGCCCATGGGGCCCGCGGTGCCGGAGGCCGGGGTGATGGCGACCAGACCGGCGACCGCGCCGGAGGCGATGCCCAGCACGCTGGGCTTGCCGTGGATCATCCATTCGCTGAACATCCAGGCCAGGGCCGCGGCCGCGGTGGCGATCTGCGTCACCGCCATGGCCATGCCGGCGGTGCCGTCCGCTGCGAGCTCGGAACCGGCGTTGAAACCGAACCAACCGACCCACAGCATGCCGGCGCCCATGATGGTGTAGGTGAGGTTATGGGGCATCATGGGTGTGCCGGGATAGCCCTTGCGGCGGCCAAGCACGAGTGCGGCGACCAGGCCGGCGATACCGGCGTTGATATGCACCACGGTGCCACCGGCGAAGTCCAGGATGCCCTTGCCGCCGAGCCAGCCGCCGTCGCCCCACACCCAGTGGGCGATGGGGGCATAGACGAAGGTGAGCCACAGGGCCATGAACAACAGCATGGCGGCAAACTTCATGCGTTCGGCGAAGGCGCCCACGATCAGCGCCGGGGTGATGATGGCAAAGGTCATCTGGAAGGTCATGAAGACCGTTTCGGGAATGGTGCCGCTGAGGCTGTCCACGGTCACGCCGGCCAGAAACGCCTTGCTCAGACCGCCCCACCAGGCGCCTTCGCCACCGAAGGCGACGCTATACCCATAGAGGGCCCAGAGGATGCTCATCAGTGCGGTGATGGCAAAACACTGCATGAGCACCGAGAGGGCGTTCTTCGCCCGTACCATGCCGGAGTAGAAAAGCGACAGGCCCGGGATGGTCATGAACAGCACCAGCGCGGTGGCGGTCAGCATCCAGGCCGTATCGCCGGCGCTGAGCTTGTCTTCGGCCCAGGCCATCGAGGGCATGAGCGATACGGCCGCAAGGCCCAGCCCCAGGCCAATGCGCCTGCTTTTTGTTTGAATTGGATTCACCGGTATTCCTCCTGTCTTTGTCTTTGTCAGAGCGCTTCCGGACCGGTCTCGCCGGTGCGGATACGGATCACCTGCTCGATATTGGAGACGAAGATCTTGCCGTCCCCGATCTTGCCGGTGCGTGCGGCGTTGGTGATCGCCTCGACCACCTGGTCCACCTGCTCGGCGCCGATGGCTACCTCGACCTTGATCTTGGGCAGAAAGTCGACCACGTATTCGGCGCCGCGGTAGAGTTCGGTATGACCCTTCTGGCGGCCGAAGCCCTTGACTTCGGTTACGGTAATGCCGGCAATGCCCAGCTCTGAAAGCGCCTCACGGACATCGTCCAGCTTGAAAGGCTTTATGATTGCTGCAACGAGTTTCATCGTGCGTTCTCCTCAATAGGCCCGCCCCTGGGCGGGCTGTATACATCGAAACGGGATGGTTCAGAAGGTTTTGGCCCAGGAGACGAACACTTTGATCTTGTCGTCACCGCCGTTGGCTTCCTTGTCCGCCTTCGAGAGCGAGAAGGTGAAATCACCGAAGTCACCCGCACTCTTGTTCAGATCCACCTGGTAGTGGGCGTAACTGAGGTCGGTGTTGGCCACGCCGTCGTCTTCGAAGTCGTAGTATCCGATGGTGCCGCCGATGCTGAAGTTGTCCGTCAGGTCGAAGCTGGCGCCCACATGGTAGTAGACGTCTCCGCTGATGAAGGCCTCGGCGCCGGCGCCCGTGTCGTCCACGTCGCTGGCAATGGTGTAGTTGATACCCACCTCATAGTTGGCGTAGGTGCCGGTCAGGGCGAGTTCAGCGAAGTTGGCATCCTGGGACCTGGGGTAGGCGTAATAGATCAGGCCCACGTCATAGCCGAAATTGTCGAAGGAGCCGCTGTAGCCGCCATAGAGGTCCCATTCGGTCTCACCGCCTGCACCAAAATCCACATTGGAGGCCCAGGTGCCGAGATAGAGGCCGCTGTCATGGGCCCAGTCGAGGCCGCCCTGGATGGCCGCGCCATTGTCGGTCTGGGTGGCGCCACGCCAGACGTAATTGCTGGTGGCGCCGATGTTGGCCTCCACGTCCGCCTGGGCGAGAGTGGCGGCGCCGAACAGGGCCAGGCCGCAACCCGCGGCGATTGTGCTGATGTTGTGTTTCATGTCGTTCTAGCTCCCCTCTATGCTGTTATTGGTCGTGCGTCGAATCGCGACTTGGTTGAATCACAAATGCCGGTGGGCATTGCTAAACCTGGGAGAAGCAGGGAATGTGCCATGTGAAATAAATTCATTTATATCAGGATGATGAGCGCCGTATTGAGGGGGTTTCGGGGGGAAGGAGCAGGGAGGGGTGAAAGGGGTGCGCAATTATGGTGCGGTATATAGGGGAGGGTGCTCCATGATGGTGCGTCATGGTGCTGGACAATCCGGGGTCCGGGGGATAAGGTTTGGCGCATGTTGGACCCGAAACAAATCGATGATCTGGCTCAGCGTCTGGCCGGCAGTCTGCCCTCCGGATTCCAGGTGTTGCAGGATGACCTAAAGCGAAACCTGAAGGCCTCCCTGGAGACAGGGCTTGCGAAGCTCGATCTGGTGACGCGCGAGGAATTCGATGTGCAGCAGGCGGTGCTTCTGCGCACCCGCGAGAAGCTGGAGCGGCTGGCGCGCGAGGTGGCTCGTCTCGAACAGACGCTGAAGGCTGCCGAAAAAGGGCCCGCCGTAAAAAAACCAGCGTCCCATAAAAAGGCCCCCCGTCGCGGTAACAAGCGGGAATCCTGACATCTGCATGCGCAAGGACGGCGCCCATGTCGCTCGCCACACTCAATAGCCGCGCCCGTGACGGGGTGCGGGCGCCTCTCGTGAATGTGGAGGTGCACCTTTCCAATGGCCTTCCTTCCCTCTCCATCGTTGGTCTGCCCGAGATGGCGGTGCGCGAGAGCAAGGACCGGGTGCGGGGCGCCCTGCTGAACAGCCAGTTCGACTTTCCCGCGCGGCGAATCACCATCAATCTGGCCCCCGCCGACCTGCCCAAGGAGGGCGGACGCTTCGATCTGCCCATTGCCCTGGGGGTGCTGGCGGCCTCCGGGCAATTGCCAGGCGAGGCGTTGGATCGATACGAATTCATCGGCGAGCTGGCGTTGTCGGGGGAGTTGCGTCCGGTGAAAGGGGTGCTGCCGGTGGCGCTGGCGGCGAAAGCAGCGGGACGGACGCTGTTGGTTCCGGCAGGGAATGGAGCCGAGGCGGCCCTGGTGGAAGGCGTGGAGGTGATCCCTGCGGAGCACCTGCTCCAGGTCTGCGCGCATCTGGGGGGCACGGCGCGCATCGAGCCGGCCTCACCCCCGGCGGTGGCAGAAGAGGCCGGTGCCCCGGATCTGGCGGATGTGCGGGGTCAGCAGCACGCCAGGCGGGCGCTGGAAGTCGCCGCGGCCGGCGGCCACAATCTGCTCATGATCGGGCCGCCTGGCACCGGCAAGTCCATGCTGGCGGAGCGGTTGGCGGGGATCCTGCCGCCGATGACGGAACAGGAGGCGCTGGAGACGGCGGCGGTGCTCTCCGTGTCGAATCAGGGGTTTGATGTGAGTCAATGGCGCAGGAGGCCGTTTCGGGCGCCCCATCATACCGCCTCGGGGGTGGCCTTGGTGGGCGGAGGCGGGAATCCCCGGCCTGGCGAGATATCGCTGGCTCATAATGGCGCACTCTTTCTGGACGAGGTGCCGGAGTTCGACCGCAAGGTGCTGGAGGTGCTGCGCGAACCCCTGGAGTCGGGGAGCATCACCATCTCCAGGGCGGCGAACCAGGCAGAGTTTCCCGCGCGGTTTCAGCTCGTGGCGGCCATGAATCCCTGTCCATGTGGCTATCTGGGCGATGAGCAGGGGCGCTGCCGGTGTACACCCGATCAGATCCACCGCTACCGCGGCCGCATCTCCGGGCCGTTGCTGGACCGGATCGACATGCATGTGGAGGTCGCGCGGTTGTCGCCCGCGGAACTGCGCGGGGCCCCGCCGGCAGGGGTGGAGAGCAGCGCCGAGGTGCGCCGCCGCGTCACCGCGGCGCGCGCCCTCCAGTTGCAAAGGGCGGGGTGTCCGAACGCCCGCCTCTCCGGCCGCGATCTGGAACGGCATTGCGCGCTGTCCGTGGAGGGGGAACGGCTGCTGGAGCAGGCGGTCGCGCGGCTGGGCCTGTCCGTGCGCGCCTACCACCGCATTCTGCGGGTGGCGCGCACCATCGCCGATCTGGAGGGGTGTGACGCCGTCGGCATACCGCATTTGAGCGAGGCGATCGGCTACCGCCGGCTGGATCGGTCCCGCGGCGTCTGAGTCACCTTGGAGTCTGTCGTATTTAGGATTATTATTAACCCGGCAACAATATATATCGTATTCAGCCGTGGCGTGCCGGTTCGCAGCAAGGCGGCCCATCGCCGCTGTAGCCACCCTACAGCAAGATGGGGCAACGCAGCCTGCGGGCCGGCACGCCACGGCCTGACTTTGAATATCATAGGGTTAGGGGCTTCAGGCAGGCGCCGGACCTGCGTTCCAGCGCTTGGCAAGGGAGTGCTTGCCTGCGCACTGCGCCTTGTTCCGGCGCCTGTCTGAAGCCCTGAATGCGATATATATTGTTGCCGGGTTAATATTAACCCGGCAACTGCTCCATGCGTTGTTCTACCTCCTGCATCCATGCCGTCGTGCGCGGGTGGGAAAGCGGTCCGTTTTTCCTCGATTTTTCGTTGCGTAGGCCCACGATGCGCCTCAAAATCGAGAAAAACCGGCCTCGCTTTCCCCATCATGCTCGCGAGGATCACCTAAACCCGACAGACTCCTTGGATTCCGTATGCCGCTTGCCCTGTCCGTCCCGGTCCGCGCGGGTTAAACTTCCGCCGCTATGCTGAAGTTCGATCGACTCTCTCTGCGGCGCGGTGGCCGCCTTCTGCTCGAAGGGGTGGATCTCGCCATCCATCCCGGTCAACGGGTGGGGGTGACCGGCGCCAATGGCACGGGCAAGTCGAGTCTCTTTGCCCTCGTTCGCGGCGAACTGGAACCGGACGCCGGGGCGTTCCATCGGCCGGGTGACTGGGTGATCGCGCATGTGGCGCAGGAGACGCCCGCCGACTCGCGGGTGGCGCTCGAATATGTGCTGGACGGTGATGTGGAACTGCGTCGTCTTGAGGAGGCGTTGGCGGCCGCTGAACGGGCCGGTCAGGGAGA
>JALSTP010000070.1 GCA_026983675.1 Sedimenticola sp. | reverse complement strand
TAACCCTATGATATTCAAAGACAGGCCGTGGCGTGCCGGCCCGCAGACTGCGTTGCCCCATCTTGCTGTAGGGTGGCTACAGCGGCGATGGGGCGCCTTGCTGCGAACCGGCACGCCACGGCTGAATACGATATATATTGTTGCCAGGTTAATAATACCATGACTGCATCAATCCACCCCTCATGGTATCGCCATATCTTGTGGTACAGCCCGCAAAAAATACCATTGATGATGCAGATTACATTATCAATTTGTAATTTTTAACCCTTTACAATCAACATGTTAAATATTCCCGTCACTCCCACTCAATGGTCGCCGGCGGCTTGCCGGAGATGTCATAGGCGACGCGGGAGATGCCCTTCACCTCGTTGATGATGCGGCGGGAGACGTGCTCCAGGAACTCGAAGGGGAGGTGGGCGAAGCGAGCGGTCATAAAGTCCACCGTTTCCACCGCGCGGAGGGAGACCACGTACTCATATTGGCGTGCGTCGCCCACCACGCCCACTGACCGGACCGGCAGGAACACGGCAAAGGCCTGGCTTACCTTGTCGTAGAGATCGTGCTTGCGCAACTCCTCGATGAAGATGTCGTCGGCCAGGCGCAAGATGTCGGCGTAGCGCTTGGTGACCTCGCCGAGGATGCGCACGCCGAGCCCAGGGCCGGGAAAAGGATGGCGGTAGACCATCTCGGAAGGCAGACCGAGTTCCACGCCGATCTTGCGTACTTCGTCCTTGAACAGTTCCCGCAGGGGCTCGATCAGTTCCAGCTTCATGTAGTCGGGCAGGCCGCCCACATTGTGGTGGGATTTGATGACATGCGCCTTGCCCGATTTGGCGCCGGCGGATTCGATCACGTCGGGATAGATGGTGCCTTGGGCAAGATAACGGACATCGTGGAGTTTGCCGGCTTCCTCTTCGAAGATGTCGATGAACAGGTTGCCGATGATCTTGCGTTTTCGTTCGGGATCGGCGACGCCCTTCAACGCATCGAGAAATCGGGCCTCGGCGTCCACGCGGATCACCTTCACCCCCATATGTTGGGCAAAGGTGGCCATCACCTGGTCCCCCTCGTGAAGACGCAACAGGCCGTTGTCCACAAAGATACAGGTGAGCTGATCGCCGATGGCGCGGTGGAGGAGGGCGGCCACCACCGATGAATCCACTCCGCCGGAGAGCCCCAGCACTACGTTGCCTTCGCCCACTTGCTCACGCACATGATGGAGGGTGTCCTCGATGATCTGCCCGGGCGTCCACAGCGCCTCGCAGCCGCAGATCTCGAACAGGAAGCGTTCGATGATGCGCTGTCCCTGCCGGGTGTGGGTGACCTCGGGGTGGAACTGCAGGCCATAGTAGTTGCGCGTTTCGTCGGCCATGCCGGCGAGGGGGGCGTTTTCTGTTTCGGCGATGACGTGGAAGCCCGGCGGCAGTTCCTCGACGCGGTCGCCGTGGCTCATCCACACGTCCAGCAGGCCGTAGCCTTCGGGGCTGGTATGGTCCTCGATATCGCGCAGCAGCTTTGAATGGCCGCGGGCGCGCACCTGGGCGTAGCCGTATTCGTGTGCCTCGGAGGGGGCCACCCTGCCGCCCAGTTGTGCCGCCATGGTCTGCATGCCATAGCAGATGCCGAGTACCGGCACCCCAAGTTCGAACACCTGGTCCGGCGCTCGTGGAGCTGATTCCCGAGTCACTGTCTCCGGTCCACCGGAGAGGATGATGCCGGCGGGCGGGTGTGTCTGCAACGCATCCACCGCATTGTCATAGGGCCAGATCTCGCAGTAGACGCCCGCTTCACGCACGCGGCGGGCGATGAGCTGGGTGTATTGAGAGCCGAAGTCGAGGATGAGGATGCGATGCGCGTGGATGTCGGTGGTCATGGATGCAACCCGTTGGTAATGTGCGCCGGGCCGAGGCCCGACAAGGTTGATGAAATGCGTTGCCGGGCTAGGGAGGCGTGTGCTCAGTCGCGCCGGTAGTTTGGGGCTTCCTTGGTGATGGTGACGTCATGCACATGGGATTCGCGCATGCCGGCGTTGGTGACACGGACGAACTGCGGCTTGGTGCGCATCTCGCCAATGTTGGCGCAGCCGGTGTAGCCCATGCTGGCGCGAATGCCGCCGATGAGCTGGTAGACGATATTGAGCAGCGGGCCCTTATAGGGGACGCGTCCCTCGATACCCTCCGGCACCAGCTTTTCTGCTTCGGTGCTCTCCTGGAAGTAGCGGTCGCTGGAACCCTGGGAGCCGGACATGGCGCCCAGCGACCCCATGCCCCGGTAGGATTTGTAGGAACGGCCCTGATACAGCTCCACCTCCCCGGGCGACTCCTCGGTGCCCGCAAACAGGCCGCCGATCATCACCGAGTAGGCCCCGGCGGCGATGATCTTGGCGATGTCACCGGAGTAGCGCAGGCCGCCATCGGCGATCAGTGGCACGCCGCTCTCCTTCAGTGCCTCCGCCACGTTGGAAACAGCAGTCACCTGCGGCACGCCGACGCCTGCCACGATACGCGTGGTGCAGATAGAACCGGGGCCGATGCCGACCTTGACCGCGTCGGCGCCAGCCTTCACCAGATCCTTCGCCGCCTCGGCGGTAGCGATGTTACCGCCGATCACCTGCACTTCCGGATAGTGCTTCTTTACCCACGCGACCCGGTCGAGTACGCCCTGGGAGTGGCCATGGGCGGTGTCCACGACGATCACGTCCACGCCGGCCTCCACCAGCGCCGCGACCCGTTCCTCGGTGCCTGCCCCGGTGCCCACGGCAGCGCCGACACGCAGGCGTTCATGTTCGTCACGGCATGCGTGCGGGTAGTCCTTCGCTTTCTGGATATCCTTTACTGTGATCATGCCCCGCAGCTGGAAATCGTCATTGACAACCAGCACCTTCTCGATACGGTGCTCGTGCAGCAGCTTCACCACTTCGTCGCGGCGTGCACCCTCCTTGACCGTCACCAGTTTGTCCTTAGGCGTCATGATGCTGGAGACAGGGTCACTCATGCGTGTCTCGAAGCGCAGATCCCGGCTGGTCACGATGCCTACCAGCCGGTCGCCGTCCTCGGTCACGGGGACGCCGGAGATGTTGTGGGCATGGGTCAGTTCCAGCACCTCCAGCACGCTGGTATCGGGACGCACGGTAATGGGTTCGCGTATGACCCCGCTCTCGTATTTCTTGACGTGGCGCACTTCCGCAGCCTGCTGCTCGGGCGTCATGTTCTTGTGGATGATGCCGATGCCCCCTTCCAGCGCCAGGGTGATGGCAAGACGGCTTTCCGTGACGGTGTCCATAGCTGCCGAGACCAGCGGGATGTTGAGGCGGATCGCCCGCGTCAGGTGAGTGCTGAGATCCACGTCCTTCGGCAACACAGTGGAGTGGGCGGGGACGAGCAGAACGTCGTCGAAAGTGAGGGCTTCGTGGAGCACGCGCATAAGAGATAGTCCCAAAATAGTCCCAAAGAAGTCACAAGGTGCTTCCCGCCGCCGGGGCAGCGGTGCAGGAAAAAAATAGCAGTGCATTATAGTTCCACTGCGTGGCTTTAAAAAGCCCGGCCCTCTCGTGTGCGCATCTGCCATCGTCGGGAAAAGGCGATGGGAGATGGCCATTCCCCACAGGTGGGCAGAGATTCGTTGGTCAGACTTTATAAGGGTGCATTATTAACCCGGCAACAATATATATCGCATTCAGGGCTTCAGGCAGGCGCCGGAACAAGGCGCAGTGCGCAGGCAAGGGTCATTCCCTTGCCAAGCGCTGTAACGCAGGTCCGGTGCCTGCCTGAAGCCCCTAACCCTATGATATTCAAAGACAGGCCGTGGCGTGCCGGCCCGCAGACTGCGTTGCCCCATCTTGCTGTAGAGTGACTACAGCGGCGATGGGGCGCCTTGCTGCGAACCGGCACGCCACGGCTG
>JALSTP010000069.1 GCA_026983675.1 Sedimenticola sp. | reverse complement strand
ATATATATCGTATTCAGCCGTGGCGTGCCGGTTCGCAGCAAGGCGGCCCATCGCCGCTGTAGCCACCCGACAGCAAGATGGGGCAACGCAGCCTGCGGGCCGGCACGCCACGGCCTGTCTTTGAATATCATAGAGTTAGGGGCTTCAGACAGGCGCCGGACCTGCGTTCCAGTGCGCTGGACAGGATGTCCAAGTGTCGCGAGTGCATGGATGCACTGGAGCGACCTTGGCAAGGGAACGACCCTTGCCTGCGCACTGCACCTTGTTCCGGCGCCTGCCTGAAGCCCTGAATGCGACATATATTGTTGCCGGGTTAATAATAATGGTAATGGCTGTTTTCAATCCACCGGCAACAGCGTATGCGCGGTGCGTGTGCCATGTGTTATTCCCGTGAGAAATGTCATGGATCATCGGTATGCCGGATGTTGTATGCTGTGGTCTCTTATCGACAGTACGGGCAGAAGCGAAACGATGATGGGTGAGGGGGATATAAAACACGTAAAGGTCTGGAGTGGCTGGCTACGGCTCAGCCACCTGTTGATCGGGGTCTCTGTCCTGCTCTTGCTCATCACGGGATGGCTGATGGCGAACAGCCCTGTACTGCGTGACGGAGCGCTCGATGTTCACTACATCGGCATGGCGCTGCTGTTGCCGGGCTTGCTGATCCGATTCTGGTTGATGGGTGCGGGCCGGGAGAATGAGCGCCTGAGCGGTCTGGTTCCGCAGCCGCACGAACTGCAGGCGATGTGGG
Organism: Sedimenticola sp.; assembly: GCA_026983675.1. Lineage (GTDB taxonomy): Bacteria > Pseudomonadota > Gammaproteobacteria > Chromatiales > Chromatiaceae > JALSTP01. The sequence goes on along the minus strand of JALSTP010000069.1, from coordinate 16,694 downwards.
AGACATTGCGTTGTTATCTCGGGTTTGGCGTCAGGCCATTGCCGAACTGGTATGCCCAAAACCCCCTGTGGAAACCCGTCTATCTGGTGATCTATATGGGACTCGTCATTCAGCTCCTCAGCGGCGTACTGGTCGAGCGTCACCCGGTCGTGTTGGGCATGTCCCTGTTTACCGTACATGAACTCTGGGCCGGCATACTCTTGTGGGCGGTACTGTTGCATATTGGCAGCGTTGCCTTGCATGATTTCAAGAACGGCAGTGCGGATGCCTCCTCCATGATCAACGGCTATCGGCTGTTCACCGTGCAGCAACAGAAACCGGAAGCAGGGGCGCAATTCATTTCCGTGGATGCCATCAAGCGGAGTCCGAAAAACTAGGAGTCTGTCGGGTTAATAATACTGGCCCGATCACGGAGTTTGGATGGCTCGCGCAGGGTATCTCGGTGTCGCGGGTCTTGGCGCGGAAAACGGCCTCTCTGATAGACTGTCAGTCCGTTCACTCACGGGATAGAGGCGAATGACATGAAGAACTTGAGTTCCGGCACGATAGTGCTGCTCCTGGTGATCGTCGTGGCGGCGTTTCTGCTCTACGGCTATAACCGGCTGGTGGGGTTGGAAGAGGGCGTCGAGGCGGCCTGGGCGCAGGTGGAGAATGTCTATCAACGCCGCGCCGATCTGATTCCCAATCTGGTGGCCACGGTGAAGGGGGCGCGCGATTTTGAACAGGAGACCCTGGAGAAGGTGGTCAATGCCCGCGCCAGGGCCACCCAGACCGTGATCAAAGGTGTACCCGACGCCAAACAGTTGCAGGCCTTTCAGGAGAGTCAGGATGCCCTGTCAAGCGCCTTGTCGCGCCTGATGGTGGTGGTGGAGCGTTATCCCGAACTCAAGGCCACGGAGGCCTTCCGCGACCTCCAGCGGCAACTGGAGGGCACGGAAAACCGCATTGCCGTCGAGCGCCGCCGCTTCAATGAGGCCGCGCGCGCCTTCAACACCGCCCGCCGCCGTTTTCCCACCAACCTGATCGCCGGTTTCTTTGGTTTCGAGGCAAAACCCTACTTCAAGGCGACGGAGGGGAGTGAAAAGCCCCCCACGGTGGACTTTGGTGGCAAGGCGCCTGCCGCAAACTTCTGATGAAGGAGCAGCGCCTCTTTACGGAGGCCGACTTGGCGTGCATCCGCGAGGCCACCCGGCGGGCGGAGGCGCGCACTGCCGGTGAGATCGTCCCCTATCTGGTACGGCAGGTGGATGAATACCATGAAGCCCCCTGGCGGGGTGCGGTGCTCGGTGCGCTGACGGGCGCCCTGATCGCCGGTCTGTTGGAGGGGCTGGCGGTGCATTGGGCGGGCGTCGCCGGGTTGGGCGCAGGCCTTCTTCATGTGACGTTGCCCGCGCTGGCAGGCGCGGCATCGGGCTATATGCTTGGGTCGATCCGTCCTTTGGGACGCTACTTGATCACTGCCAGTGATGTGGCCCGCCGGGTGCAGTTGCGCGCCGAGGCCGCCTTTCTCGAAGAAGGGGTGTTTCGCACTCGGGATCGTACCGGCATCCTCATCTTTCTCGCCCTGTTCGAGCGCCAGGCCGTGATTCTGGCCGATGAGGGCATCCATCGGGCGGTGCCACCGGAGACATGGCCCCAGGTGGTGGATTCTTTGGTGGCGGGGATCCGTGCGGGCCGGTCCACCGAGGCCCTGTGTCAGGCCATCGAGCGTTGCGGGGAGATCCTTGAGCACCATCACGTGGAGCGCCGCGCCGATGATCGTGACGAACTCGAAGACGGCCTGCGTATCCGGGACCGCTGAGCCATGCGCCGCGTCTTCCTGACATCCATGTTGCTGTTTTGGGTCCTTCCGGTGCTGGCGCTGGAGGTCCCTCCGCTCAAGGGGCGGGTCAATGATCTCGCCGGGCTGTTGAGCCCGGAGGCCGAGGCGCGGATCGAGAGCGAATTGGCGGCCCTGGAGAAGGCGAAGGGCGCGCAAGTGGCGGTGCTGACCCTCGACAGCCTCGAAGGCGAACCGCTGGAAGATTTCTCGCTGCGGGTGGCGGAGGCCTGGAAGCTGGGACGCAAAGGGGTGGATGACGGGGTGCTGCTGCTGGTGGCGAAGAACGACCGCAAGATCCGTATCGAGGTGGGTTACGGTCTCGAAGGGGTGATCACCGATGTGGATGCACGGCGGATCATCGACTATCTGATGGCGCCCCGTTTCCGAAAAGGCGATTTCCAAGGAGGCATCGAGGCGGCGGTGAAGGCGATCGCCGGTGCGATCCGCGGGGAGTCGGGGGCGATACCCCAACCCCCGCAGGATACGGTGCCGGGCGGCCTGGAATCCCTGTTGTTTCTCGGTTTCTTCGCCATGGTGATGACGCCGTTCGTGCGCCAGTTGTTGGCCACGCCGGGGCGTGAATGGCTACCGCTCTATCTGTTTCTAACGCCTTTTTTCTATGTTTTTCCGATGGCATTGATCGGTGACGTCGCCGGATGGATCACGGTGGTTTCTTGGCTGATCGGCATCCCCATCCTGCGCCGGTTCTGGCCCAAGGACAAACCCCGCCCGCCAGGCGGGGGACGCGGCGGTCATCACGGTGGAGGATTCTATGGCGGCGGCTACGGCGGTGGGGGCTTCTCCGGTGGGGGCGGTTTCAGCGGGGGCGGCGGTGGCTTTGGCGGAGGCGGCGCCTCCGGGGGTTGGTGATCAGTCGTCCACGGTAGAGAGGTAGGCGAAGATGTCCTGCAGTTCCCGGTCGCTGAAATCGTCCAGCAGTTCCTCGTCCGGCGCATCCTTGTCGTGGATGCGGATGTGTTTACGCAGTTTTTTTACCTGCCGCCAGAGATAGCTGGTGTACTGGCCCGCCAACATGGGCACGGCCTTTTTCTCGTTGCCCCAGCCTTCTCGTCCATGGCAGGTGCTGCACTCCTTGTGGTAGAGCTTCTCGCCCTTTTCGACATCGCCTTTGGCGCGGGGGATCTGCATCAGTTTCTTGGACTCGATGAGGCGGGCATAGGCATCGAAGCCGGGCGCGTTTTCATCGACGGGCGGCAGCTTGGTCTTGAGCTTGATCCGGGACAGGTATTCGGCGATATCCGCGATATCCTCATCCGGCATCTGCCGGTCGTCCACATACTCCACCATCGCCAGATTGGGCCGCGTGCGCGAGCGAAAGAGGTGAAGCTGTTCGGCGATAAAGGCGGCCGGTTGACCGGCCAGGCGCGGATATTCGCCATCCTTGCCGCCTTGTCCGTATTCGCCATGGCAGCCGGCACAGACCTCGTTGATATCGAAGCCGTTCTCTTCGTCGTAGGCCTGGGCCGCACCACTCATACCGAACAACAGGACGAAGAGATACGCAAGTCTACGCATGGCAGTATGGCCGTTGGTCAAATGATCAGGGAAAACAGTCCATTGCGCCGAACCAAAGCCGCATAGCATACATCAAAACGCCCCTCTGTTCTTTGGCGGGATGGTGGAAACGTCCATATTTGGACTCCAATTTACGCGTGGCGCCGCAGATGCCGGGCCCCCTGAGTCCCATACGACGGCGTCATCGCGTCGGCTGGCAGCGGGGGCAGAGGTAGCACCCCTGGCCGCTGTGCCGGACCTTGAGAATGGGCGCCGTGCAGCGGTAACAGGGCAGGCCCTCGCGGCGATATACCAGAAAGCGCGCCTGCTCGAAGGTGGCGCCTTTATCCATCAATCGTGCCGCGCGCTGTCGATCATTGGTGATGCCTCCGGTGGCATAGGATCGGCGGGGCAGTTCGACCATGGTCCCGGCCAGCACTTCCTGTTGGGAGGGGGTGAGGTCGGAGGGTCTCAGGCGGGGATGGAGCCGGCAATGGAACAGGATCTCGCAGCGCAGATAGTTGCCGATGCCGGCCACAAAAGCCTGGTCCGTGAGCAGGGTGCCCAGTTGCCGGCGGTGGAAACGGGGGTCGGTCAGGCGGTGGAGGGTCTGGGATGCATCCAGGCCGAGGATATCGGGTCCAAGGCGGCTCAGAAACGGATGCCGTTCAACCTCGTCTTCCCGCAGCACACGGATCTCCGAGGCGCTGTAGAGCAGCGCCGAATGCGCCCGGGTGTGGATCGCCACACGCAGCCGGCGCCCGGTCTCCGGGAGATGGCCGCGCGCCACGCAATACCATCGGCCGTAGAGCTGATTGTGGCTGTAGAGGGTCAGCCCGTTGGCGAAGCGGGTCAACATGGCCTTGCCCCGGGTATCGACGCGCAGCACGCGGACGCCGCTCAATGGGCCTTCCCAGCGCTTCAGCGCCGGCAGGTGGAATTCGACAGTGGTGGTTATCCGGCCGCCGATGGCGGTCTCTATCTGGTCGGCCGCACGGCGGATTTCAGGGCCTTCCGGCATACCTTATTCAACCGGGTTCTGGCCGAACCGTCTCAATGCGGCTGCTTGCGCAGATTGAGGTGGAACAGGATGCGGGACAGCACCAGTTCGAGGCCGATGAACACGGCCACGAAGATCCCGATGTCCCAACCACGCAGTCCCAGTTCCGTGCGCAGTGCCAGCGCCGGAAACAGGGACTCGGGGATCTGGTCGAGACCGAGCGCCATGGCCCCCGAGTGCAGCCCGAGCCGGCGCTTGCAGAAACTGGAACACAGGTCGCCGAGCATGGCGAACAGCGCCGCCTCGACACCGGCCAGCGCGGGCAGGCCGAGCAACAGGGCCAGTAGCGGAGTGGCGGCCAGCGAGGCGATGATGCCGCGGAAGGTCTTGTGGGCGCCGAACAAGGGGCGCTGGTCGACGGGCAGGCGGAAATTGAAGTCGAGTGGCCAGTCGGCCACAGGACCAAGAAGGCGTTCCGCCAACAGAGGTGCGCCGTTGGCGGCGAGTACGAGTAACAGAAGATCGATGAGCGGATGGAGATCCATGTCGATGGCGCGCACCATAGCCTTTTTTCTTGTAATGATACCCCGTTTCCGCACTGCGGGTCATCGGGGGTTCTCCCCGGCCAGTCGATCCAGCCGCAGCCGCTGGCGGTCATCGAACAGCCGGCGGGCGCCGAACCAGACCGCGATCATGGCGCCGAAACCGGTGCCGGTGGCAATCAGAAACAGGATCATGAGCTGATACTTGGCCGCTTCCCAGGGCGGGCTGCCGGCGAGGATCTGGCCGGTCATCATTCCCGGCAGACTGACCACGCCCGCGGCGGCCATGGCGTTGACGATGGGGATCAGGCCGGCGCGCAGGGCGTCACGGCGGAGGACGGCGATGGTGGTGCTCCAGTCGTGGCCCAGCATCAGTCGCGCCTCGATGGCCCCGCGCTGCTGCCAGGCGCCGCGGGTGAGTTGGTCCAGGGTGATGGCGATCCCCGACATGGTATTGCCGAGCAGCATGCCGAGCAGCGGAATGAGATATTGCGGTTGATACCAGGGGTGGACCTCGATGATCACGGTGAGCGCGGCGAAGGTCAGGGTGAAGGAGGAGACGAACATGGCGCTGGTGCCCAGGGCGTAACCCCGCCAGCCCCGGAAGCGGCGTTGCTGCCGCGCCAGCACTTCATAGCCCGCCACGCTGAGCATCACCAGCGTCAAAAGCCCGATGAGCCACAGCTCGGTCTGGGCAAACAGCACCTTCAGCACCAGCCCCAGCAGGGTCAACTGCACGCTGGCGCGAAGGGCGGAGAACAGCAGACGCCGTTCCACGCCCAGGTGGAGACGCCACGACAGCAACGCCAACAGGCAGATGAAGAGGGCGGCGAGGCCGAGATCGAAGGGCGAAAGGGCGATCAGCGTCATGGCGTGTCTTCGGCGTGCAGGCGCCCCGCCTCCATGCGCAGGTGGCGCTGGCCCAGACGCTGGCATTGATCCCGCTGGTGGGTCACCCAGAGCACGGCGGCCTCCGTGTCCTGGATGTAGGTGACGACCACCCTTTCCACCGCCGCGATGTTCCCGGGGTCGAGGTTGGCCGTGGGTTCGTCGAGCAACAGGACCCGGGGCGCGTTGCCCAGCAGGCGGGCCAGCGCCAGCCGTTGCCGCTCGCCGCTCGACAGCCGGCTCACTTCCCATTGCAGCACATCGGGGCCGAAACCGAGCCGTTCGAGCGCCTCCCGGGGCCAGTGTGCCTGGTGAGGACCGACCCGGTCCTCCCACCAATGGCTCTCGGCGGGCAGAAGCCCCACCAGCCGCCGCCATCGGTGGGCGGGGAGCGTCTCCCTCCGCTGCGCACCGAGCCGCACATCCGCCGAATTGGGGTCCAGGTCCGCAATGGCGCGCAACAACAGCGTTTTACCGGCACCGGACGGGCCTTCCAGCGTGGTGATCCGTCCCCCTTTCAGGGTCAGATCCAGGGGGCCGATCCAGGCCGTGGTCATCTGGCGCACGGTCAGCGTCGCGGGGGTTGGTAATTGGCTCAGTTCTGTTCTACCTTTTGCTTGTCGGGACGGGGAAAGGCCATGCCTTTCCCATGTTCCAGCCATCCAACCCAGGGATCCCGGGTGCATCGGCCAAGTGCCGGATTCTAACAGGATTCCAACGTTTCATAAGGAGGTTGAATCATGAGCCCATCTGGCGAACCCATTGGTCCTGAACACCTCACTGCGTCCGATCTCGATGCCTGGGACGCGTCGATCGCCAAGGCATTGGCGGAGGCCGAAGGCATCGACTTGACCGACGATCACTGGGATGTGATCCACTATCTGCGCGCACGCTGCCAATCCGAAAAGGCCGATTGGTCGGCGCGGCAGGTGATCCGCGATCTCGACAAGCGTTACGAGGCAAAGGGGGGCAAACGCTACCTCTACACCCTGTTTCCCCACGGGCCGGTTTTCCAGGCGTGCAAGATTGCCGGTATCCCCATGCCATCGAGCACCCTGGACCTCTCCTTCGGCAGCGTTCACTGACCGCCGGACAACCGGCGGAAACAGAGATCCCATACCCCATGTCCCAGCCGTACCCCGCGGCGCTCGAAGCGGGTGAGGGGGCGGTCGTCCGGACGGGGGGCGAAGTGGCCGGCGCCGGCGAGATTGTGCAAGTCGGGATGGGCCTCCGCCAGCCTCAGCATCTGCTCGGCGTACTCCTCCCAGTCGGTCGCCATGTGCAGCAGGCCGCCGGGGGCGAGGACGTGGGTGGTCAGGTCCAGAAACGCCGGTTGCACGATGCGCCGCTTGTGGTGGCGCTTCTTCGGCCAGGGGTCGGGGAAGAAGAGATAGATCGCCGCCAGCGTCGCCGGCGGGACGTGATCGCGCAGCACCGCCACCGCGTCATGGCGAATCACCCGGACGTTGGCGATGCCCGCCTCGTCGAGCCGCCGCAGCAGGCGGCCAATCCCCGGCCGGTGGACCTCGATGCCCACGAACCCTTCCTGCGGGCGGGCAACGGCCATTGCCAGCAGGGCATCGCCGTTGCCGAAACCGATCTCGAGGTTCAGCGGGCGGTCGTCGCCGAACAGGGTTTGCGGCGTGATTCGTGTGCCGGCACCGAGTTCGACGCCAAAACGTGGCCAGAGCCTGTCGAAGGCCCGCCGCTGGCCCGCGGTCATGCGCCCCTCACGCAACACGTAGCTGCGGATGGGACGGCGCTGGCCTGCGTCGGCGTCTCCGGTCACCGCGGCCAGGTTCAGAAGAAGAGGCCGTCCATGGGCGAGGAGGCGGAGGCGAAGCGCTTCGGCGCCATGCGGCCGGCCAGGTACGCCTCGCGGCCCGCCTCGATGGCCTTGCGCATGGCCGAGGCCATCATCACCGGGTCCTTCGCCGCGGCGATGGCGGTGTTCATCAACACCCCGTCGCAGCCCAGCTCCATGGCGATGGCCGCATCCGACGCGGTGCCCACGCCGGCATCCACCAGGATCGGTACCTTCGCGTTTTCCACAATGGTGCGGATGTTGAGCCGGTTGCGGATGCCGAGGCCGGAGCCGATAGGGGCGGCCAGCGGCATCACCGCCACGCACCCCATCTCCTCCAGGCGCTTGGCCATGATCGGGTCGTCGTTGGTGTAGACCATCACCTCGAAGCCGTCCGCGATTAGCGTCTCCGCCGCCTCCAGGGTGGCCATCACATCGGGAAACAGAGTCTTCTCGTCGCCCAGCACCTCCAGCTTGACCAGGTTGTGGCCGTCCAGCAGTTCGCGCGCCAGGCGGCAGGTGCGCACCGCCGTTTGGGCGTCGTAACAGCCGGCGGTGTTGGGCAGGAGGGTATACTTCTCCGGCGACAGCACGTCGAGGATGTTGGGCTCGTCCGCATTCTGGCCGATGTTGGTGCGGCGCACGGCAATGGTCACGATCTCCGCGCCGCTCGCCTCGATGGCCGCCTGGGTCTCGGCCATGTCCTTGTACTTGCCGGTGCCCACCAACAGGCGGGAGGTGAAAGTGCGGTTGCCGACGGCAAAACCGTCTTGGGACAGGTTCTCGGGTTTGGACATGATGATGGCTTCTTTAAAGAAAACGGATTGAAAACGAAGGACGTTCAGCCGCCGCCCACCGCCTGGATCACCTCCACCCGGTCGCCGGGCCGGAGAACGTGTTCCGCAAAGCGGCTGCGTGGCACCAGTTCCTGGTTGACCTCGATGGCGATGCGTTGGCCCGCGAGGCCGAGTTGCTGCACCAGGGCCTCCATACGCAGGCCGTCGGGGATCTCGCGTCGTTCGCCGTTGATGACTATCTGCATGGGGTGTGGCGGCGTCAGGGTTTTTCCAAATGGTGGTTGAACCGATTCTACACTAAACTGCGGTTTTCAGACACAAAAACACACCCCTATGGCGCAGTGGAACGAAGACCTGATCTCGGTGGAGATCGCCCGCACCATCGACGGACTGTTTCGGCGGCGGGTGCAGCGCTCGGGCGAGCGGCTCGCCTATCGTCATTACGACCGGGCGGCGCGCGAGTGGGTGGATCTCAGTTGGAACGATGCCGCCGCGCTCGTGGCCCGCTGGCAGAAGGCGCTGGCAGGCGAGGAGTTGCAGCCGGGTGACCGGGTGGCGCTGCTCCTGCGCAATGGTCCTGAATGGATGGCCTTCGACCAGGCGGCGCTGGGGCTCGGTCTGGTGGTGGTGCCGCTCTACACCGACGACCGTCCCGAGAACGCCGCCTATATCCTCGACGATGCCGCGGTCAAGCTGCTGCTGGTGCAGGATGCCGGACGCTGGCGGCGGCTGGCCCCGGCGCTGGAAGGCAACGAGGTACTGCGGCGGGTGGTGGTGCTGGACGCGGGCGGAGGCGATCTGGGCGGCGATGCGCGGGTGGTGGCGGCGCGGACGTGGCTGCCGGCCGAGGGAGAGGGGCTGCGCGAGCGCAAGGGCGATCCCCACGAACTGGCCTCCATCGTCTACACTTCCGGCACCACGGGACGGCCCAAAGGGGTGATGCTGAGCCACCACAACATGCTCTCTGTGGCCCATGCCGCGCTGACCCTGATCGACTGCTACAGTCAGGACATCTTCCTCTCTTTTCTGCCCCTCTCCCACACCCTTGAACGCACCGGCGGTTACTATCTGCCGCTGCTCGCCGGAGCGGCGGTGGCCTATTCGCGTTCGGTGGGGCAATTGGCGGAGGATCTGCAGATCGTGAAACCCACCGTGCTCATCGCCGTGCCCCGGATCTTCGAGCGGGTCCATGGGCGGCTGAAGGATCAGATGGAGAAGCGGTCCCCCGTGGCGCGTACCCTGTTCGCACAAACGGTGAAGGTCGGCTGGCGGCGTTTCCTGCGCCAGCAGGGGCGTGCCGGCTGGCATCCTTCGCTGGCCCTGTGGCCGTTGCTGGACCGGCTGGTGGCGGCCAAGGTGCGCGAGCGTCTCGGCGGCCGGTTGCGCATCGCGGTGAGTGGGGGCGCACCGCTGAGTCCCGACGTCGCCCGGGTCTTCATCGGTCTCGGCGTGCCGCTGCTGCAAGGGTATGGCCTCACCGAGACCAGCCCGGTGGTCAGCGTCAACCCCCTGCACGACAACGATCCCGCCAGCGTGGGCGTCCCCTTGCGCGGCATTGAGGTCCGGATCGGCGAGGAAGAGGAATTGTTGGTGAAGGGGCCTGGCGTCATGCTCGGCTACTGGAACAACCACGCCGCCACCGTCGGCATGATCGACCCCGACGGCTGGCTCCACACCGGCGACCAGGCGCGCATCGAAAACAATCACATCTACATCACCGGCCGTATCAAGGACATCCTGGTGCTCTCCAACGGCGAGAAGGTGCCCCCCGCCGACATGGAGATGGCCATCGCCCTTGATCCCCTCTTCGAGCAGGTGATGGTGGCGGGCGAGGGCCGCCCGTATCTCAGCGCCCTGCTGGTGCTCAACGCCGACCTCTGGCCGGGATTGGCGCGGGAGTACGCCCTCGACCCGGAAGATCCGGTGAGCCTGCAGGATCCCCGCCTGCTGGGCATGATCCAGCGGCGTATCAAGGGCTTGCTCAAGGATTTTCCGGGCTACGCCAAGATTCGCCGAGTGGCGCTATTGCTGGAGCCCTGGAGCGTGGAGAACGGTCTGCTCACGCCAACCCTGAAGATCAAGCGCAACAAGGTGCTGGAGCGTCACGCCGACCTCGTCGAACAGATGTATCGGAGGTGAACCCGGCTGGGCTTTGGGCTATAATCGCCACACCGCGCGGGTGTAGTTCAATGGTAGAACAGGAGCTTCCCAAGCTTCTAACGTGGGTTCGATTCCCATCACCCGCTCCATTCTCTCCCCCTTTGGTCTCGGCGCTGTTCGGGCCTGTTCGGTACGGGGGCGCGTTTGTTGTTCCGGAGGTACCGCCGTGAGTCCCAGGCTCGAGCTGCGCAAGACCAAGATCGTCGCCACCGTCGGCCCTGCCTGCGATGAAATAGAAACCATCGAGGCGATGTTGGAGGCGGGCATGAACGTGGCGCGTCTCAATCTCTCTCACGGCACCCTGGAGGAGCACAAGGCGCGGTTGCAACGCATCCGCCGCGCCGCCGACAACACGGGGCGCAACGTGGCCATCATGATCGACACCCGGGGGGTGGAGATCCGCACGGGCAAGCTGAAGAAGCCCTCCGTCGAGCTGCTGCCGGACAAGGAATTCTCGCTCTACACGGACGGGCGTGTCGGTGACTGGAACGGGGTCTCCGTCTCTTATCAACATCTCAATCAGGAGGTCAATCCGGGTGACCCCATCCTGCTCGACGACGGCGCCATCGAACTGGTGGTGCTGGACGTGGTGGAACGGGAGATCCGCTGCCGGGTGGTGCATGGCGGGGTGCTGCGCGAGAGCAAGAGCGTCAATCTGCCCGACACCGAGCTGGCAATGAGCGACCTTTCCAGCGAATTCCACGTGCGTTCTCAGGTGGAGATGGCCTTCGCCGCCGACAACGATGTGGACTATATCGCCGCCTCCTTCATCCAGAATGCCGACGATGTGAACCGCATGCGGGCGATACTTCACGACCTGGACGTGCGTATCCCCATCATCGCCAAGATCGAAAACCGGGCCGGGGTGGAACACCTCGACGCCATCGTCGCGGCGGCGGACGGGGTGATGGTGGCGCGCGGCGATCTCGGCGTGGAACTTCCGCTGGCGGACGTGCCGGGGGCGCAGAAGCGCATCATCCACAAGACGGTCATGAACGGCCGGCCGGTGATCACCGCCACCCAGATGCTCGCCTCCATGGAACACAACCCCAAACCGACCCGCGCGGAGGCCTCCGACGTGGCCAACGCCATCCTCGACGGCACTTCGGCGGTGATGCTCTCCGGCGAGACCGCGGCCGGCGAGTACCCCGTGGAGGCCGTGCGCACCATGGCCAAACTGGCGCTGCGCGCCGAGGAGTCGCTGCGCGAGTTCGGTTACTTGCAGAAGATCCTGCCGCATCCCTCCAACGTGGTCACCGAGGCGGTGAGCCAATCGGCGGTGCGCATGGCGGAACAGCTCAACGCCGTCGCCATCTTCAGTCTCACTTCCACCGGCTTCACCTCGCGGCTGATCTCCAAGCACCGGCCCGACTGCCCGATCCTGGCGGTCACCGGCTCCTGTGAGGTGGTGCGCCGGCTGTGCATGAACTGGGGTGTGATCCCCTTGCTCTACAAGGGCGAGGACGACGACGAGGCGCGCATCGCCTTTGCCATCGAGTGTGCCCGGGAGCGGGGCGTCGTGCAGCCGGGCGACGTGGTAATCGCCACCGCCGGTTATCGTCAGGAGGCGGGGGGGACCGATCTCATACGGGTGATCACCCTCGGCGTCGAGTAGCGCGGTGCAACGGCTCTATGAGGCGCGCGACCGCTTCGAGGCCCAGTGGCTGAAGGATTTTCTCGCCGACCACCATATCGAAAGCGTGGTCCTGGGCGACTATCTCTCTGGCGCAGCGGGCGATCTGCCGGTCAATGTCTTCCCGGCGGTGTGGGTGGTGGAGGACCGCGATCTGACGCGGGCGCGGGAGCTGCTGCGCGAGTTTCAGCACCAGCTCACGGCGCCGCCCGAGGGCTGGGCGTGGCGCTGTCCTGAATGCGGAGAGGTGGTGGAGGCCCAGTTCCAGATTTGCTGGAATTGCGGCGCGATACGTGAAAAAGGGTGAGAATCGCTTGTCCCGGGATGGGATTTTGGTTCATGCTTTGGCCGAAGGCCTGGAAAACAGAAAAACAGGAGGAGGCTCCATGGGCAAGTTGTTCAAATTCATCGGCTGGTTGGTCGGCATCCTGGTGGTGCTCATCATCCTGGCCGTCGTGTTGGTGCCGGTATTTTTCAACCCCAACGACTACAAGGACCAGATCACGGCGAAGGTGAAGGAAGCCACCGGACGCGAGTTGACCATCGGTGGCGATATCGGCCTGTCGGTGTTCCCCTGGCTTGGGATCGATCTGGAAAAGGTGAAACTGAGCAATGCACCGGGGTTTGGCGACGCCCCCTTCGTTGCCTTCGATGAGGCCCAGGTACGGGTCAAGCTGATGCCCCTGTTGAGCAAGAAGGTGGAGGTGGACCAGGTGCTGGTCTCCGGCCTGGCGCTCAATTTGGCCAAGGCAAAGGATGGCACGACCAACTGGCAGGATCTGACCGGCAAGGGCAAGAAGGAAGAGGAGAAAGAGACGGGCGAAGGCGGTGCGCCGGAACTCAAGGGTTTGCAGGTGGGAGGCGTCACGATCGAGAATGCCCGGCTGGTATGGGACGACCGGTCCACTGGTCAGAAGGTGGCCTTGAAAGGTGTCAACGTCCACGTGGGTGAAATAGGACCCGGCAAACCGGTGGACGTGAAGGTGGATATCGACGTGGACAACAGCGCGCCGAAGCTGAAGGCCCACCTGGCGCTGGCGGGCACCCTGTCGGTGGACGAGGCGGTGAAACACATCACCATGAAACCCCTGCGCCTCAACGTGGGCAGGCTGGAGATGGGCGATGGCCTGCATGGCGGTGTCGATCTCAATGCCGCCCTGGATGCCGACCTCGGGGCCCAGCTCTACAAGGTCGAGGGGCTTCAGGTGGATGCCGACCTCAAGGGCGGGGCGGTGCCCGGAGAGGGGCTCAAGGCGAAGCTGGTGGCCGGCGTCGTTGCCGATCTGGCGAAGGAGACCCTGCGCGTGGATGGCCTCAAGCTGGACGCAGACGATCTTCACCTCACCGGCGGCATCACGGCGAACAAACTGCTCTCGGACGCCGTCTTCAATGGCCAGCTCGACGTGGCGGAGTTCAACCCGCGACATCTGATGCAGAAATTGGGTATGGAGGCGCCGCCGATGGCGGACCCCAAGGCCCTCACGCGCCTGATGCTCAAGACCGCCCTCAGCGGTACGGCAGACAGCGTGGCCCTCAAGGGGGTCGATATCACCCTGGATGACACCCATGTGAAGGGCGAGGCCCGGGTGAACCATTTTGCCAAGCCGGCCATCGGCTTCAACTTCGACATCGACAGCATCGATGTGGACCGTTATCTGCCGCCTCCCTCCAAGGAGACGCCGAAGGCAAAACCGGAGGCGGCCTCTGGCAAGCCGGCGGATCAGGAACTGATCCCGGTGAAGACCCTTCGCGAGCTCAACGTGGATGGCGTGATCCGTATCGGCAAGCTGATCGTGAACCGCATCAAGGCAGAAGGGACCGAGGTTCGGGTCAAGGCCAAGGGCGGCAAGGTGACGGTGAAGCAGAAGATCAGCCGGTTCTACAACGGCAGCGTGGATGTCGATGTCCTGGTCGACGCCCGTGGCAAGACGCCCAAACTGCACATCGTCAAACATGTGAGGAAGATCCAGGCCGGTCCGTTGGTGAAGGATCTGGCCGGCCAGGACCGTTTCGATGGCTTCGGCAGCGTCAACGCCGATCTCACCGCAGCGGGCCAGACGGTGGACGCCATCAAACGTTCCCTCGATGGCAAACTCGATCTGCGCTTCGAAAACGGCGCCATCAAAGGCTTCAACATCGCCCGCATGATCCGCGAGGCCAAGGCCAAACTCAAGGGCCAGACCCTGCCGCCCTCAACGGAGCCCAACCAGACCGATTTCTCCGAACTCAAGGCCACGGCCGTGATCCGGAAAGGCGTGCTCGACAACCAGGATTTCCTCGCCAAATCCCCCTTCCTGCGTATTGCCGGCAAGGGAACCGTCAACCTGGTCAAGGAGTCCCTCGACTACACCGTGAAACCGGTGATTGTCGGCACCGCCACCGGGCAGGGAGGGAAGGATCTGGAGGAGCTGAAAGGCATACCGATCCCCATCCATCTCACCGGCTCCTGGCTCAAACCGGACTGGAGTATCGACTGGAAGGCCGCGCTCACCGCCTCGCAGAAGGCCAAACTGGAAGAGAAGAAGAAGGAACTCAAGGCCAAGGCCAAACAGAAGGTGGAAGAGAAGAAGAAGGAAGTGCAGGAGAAACTCCAGAACAAGCTGCAGGACAAGCTCAAAGGCGGCCTCAAGGGGTTGTTCAACTGAGTGTCCGCAACCCGGCTCTCCAATTTGCCTGCTGATGAAGGCCATTTTGCGGCACGGGTGCTGCGCTGGTTCGATGCCGAGGGGCGCAAGGACCTCCCCTGGCAACGGCCGCGCAGTCCCTACCGCGTCTGGGTCTCCGAGATCATGCTCCAGCAGACCCAGGTGGCCACGGTCATCCCCTATTTCGAGCGCTTCATGGCGCGCTTTCCCGACCTCGAAGCGCTGGCCCGTGCGGACCTGGACGCGGTGTTGCATCTCTGGTCGGGCCTGGGCTACTACACACGGGCGCGCAATCTGCACAAGGCCGCCCGCATAGTGATGGACCGGCATGAGGGTGTCTTTCCCCAGACGCTCGCCGAGGTGCAGGCGTTGCCCGGCATCGGCCGCTCCACAGCCGGCGCGATCTTGTCGCTGGCCTGCGGCCAGCGGCACAGCATCCTCGACGGCAACGTCAAGCGGGTACTGGCGCGAAGTTTTGGCGTGGAAGGCTGGCCGGGCCGTCCACGCGTGGAACGGCAATTGTGGACCCTGGCCGAGCGGCTCACACCGGAACAGCGTACCGGCGACTACAATCAGGCAATGATGGATCTCGGCGCAACGCTCTGCCGGCGTGGACGGCCGGCGTGCCTGCGCTGTCCCCTCGCCGCCGACTGCGTGGCGCGACGTGAAGGCCGCATTGCCGAACTCCCCTCGCCAAGGCCGCGCAAGTCTCTCCCCGTGCGCACGACACGCCTCCTGCTCATTCACGACGCCAACTCCCTGCTGCTGGAGCGGCGGCCACCGACCGGCATCTGGAGCGGGCTCTGGTCGTTGCCGGAATGTCCCGTCGAGACCGTGGACATCGCCGACTGGTGCCGCACCCGCCTGGGCATCGAGCCCGACCGCATCAGCCCCCAGCCCAGGCGCCGCCACACCTTCTCCCATTTCCACCTGGACTACACCCCGGTGCGGATCCGCACCCGCGGAAAGCCCACAAAGGTGATGGATACCGGCGACCGCCTCTGGTATAAACTTGCCAGCCCCGATCCCTGCGGCCTGGCGGCCCCCGTGCAGCGCCTCATATCGGAGCTGACAGACGACCTCGAAGGAGAAATGTCATGAGCCGTACCGTACACTGCGTCAAACTTGGCCGGGAGGCCGAAGGCCTCGACCGCATGCCCTACCCCGGCGAGCTGGGGCAGAAAATCTTCGACAACGTCTCCAAAGAGGCGTGGCAGATGTGGCTGCAGCAACAGACCATGCTCATAAACGAATACCGCCTCAGCCCCATGGACCCCAAGGCGCGCACCTTCCTGGAAGAACAAATGGAAAAATTCTTCTTCGGCGAAGGCGCCGAAACACCCCCCGACTACAAGCCCCAGGGTTGAGCAGCCCGCCGGCCATACTTGACTCCAACCCCGCACCCCGGTTTAATACGCCTTCCCTTCCGGCCAGGTAGCTCAGTCGGTAGAGCAGGGGACTGAAAATCCCCGTGTCGGCAGTTCGATTCTGTCCCTGGCCACCATATTCATCAACGAGACAAAAGGTCTTCTGTTTTTAATCCCCGTGTCACCCGGTACACTTTCGGTACACCTGTACTGGAAGCGCCGTGGCTGCAATTACTAAAACACCCTCGAACACCTGGAAGGCGACCATCCGCAAGCGCGGCTGACCGACGACCATCAAGACTTTCCGCACCAAGCGCGACGCCGAGGACTGGGCGCGCCGCACCGAGGATGAAATGGTGCGCGGGGTGTACATCAACCGCGCCGGTGCCAAGAATCTGCTGCTGGAAAAGGCGCTCGACCGCTACCTGAGTGAGGTGTCCTCCACGAAGCGGGAAAGCACGGCCTATGCCGAGCGCCAGAAGGCCAAGGCGCTGAAGAAAAAGTTTGGTGCCTACAGCCTG
>JALSTP010000068.1 GCA_026983675.1 Sedimenticola sp. | reverse complement strand
AAGAGCCGGGTTGAGAAGAATCTGGGCGGTTATCCGTTGCTGGGGGATACCGAAGATTTGATCGACTATGTGCGAAGAGGGCAGATCCAACAGGTTGTGATTACACTTCCATGGAACGCGGAAGACCGCTTGGTAACCCTGGTCGACAGGCTCCAGGAACTTCCTGTGACGATTTCGATAGGGAGCGATCTGATCGGATGCCGCTTTGCTGACAAGGTACACAATATTGTCGGTGGCTTAAGGGTACTGGAGGTTGAACGCGCGCCGTTACTGGGATGGTCCGGTATATTGAAACGGATCGAAGATGTCGTATTGTCCGGATTGCTAATCATCCTTTTTTCCCCTGTGCTTGCGGCAATCGCGATTGCTATCAAGCTGGACAGTCCGGGGCCAGTGATCTTCAGGCAGAAACGGTATGGCTTCAACAATGAGTTGATCACGGTCTACAAGTTCCGGTCTATGCGCAATGACGTATCGGATAAGGGGGTGTTCGAGCAAGCACGGAAAGAAGATCCACGCGTGACGAGGGTTGGGCGATTTATCAGACGTACCAGCCTGGATGAGTTGCCCCAGCTATTCAACGTGTTCGAGGGCACCATGTCCCTGGTGGGGCCACGTCCTCATCCTCTAGAGTTGAATGCGCAATACGAAAAACTGTTGGTGGGCTATAACGGTCGGCACAAAGTGAAACCCGGGATAACAGGGTGGGCGCAGATCAACGGTTGGCGCGGCGAAACCGAGACGCAGGAAAAGATGGAAGGGCGCGTTGATCACGATATCTACTATATAGAACACTGGTCCATCTGGTTCGATCTTAAAATTCTGTTTTTTACTGCATTCAAGGGATGGGTGCATGAAAATGCCTATTGAGGTTTTGTGGCGCTGGTGCTCAGTAAGCGTGGTGGGGGGCTATAACCTCGGCGTCAAAGGCAACAACAGCTGTAGGTGAGGAGAGGAGGCTGTGGATAGGGAAACACTTATAAAATCATATGTGGGCGAGGCTCGCGTGCTGGACTTTTATTTGAATCTTGGAACTATAGAGAACTACCTGGATCTTGTTGCAGCAGCCATCGAAAGTGATATCAAGTTGGAGTTCTATAATCACAACCTCCACACTTTGTACCTTTACTACAAAGACCAGCGCCTCCGGGAGCTGTATAAGGATTCTGTAGTTGTGTTAGACGGGATGCCATTTGTATGGCTTCTCAAGGCGATGGGGTATCCGGCGCGCAAGGATCATAGGGTTACTTATGCTCAGTTTATTTGGCCATTGTTGCAGCGGGCCAACGAGGAAGGCTGGCGCGTATTCTATGTTGGGGCATCCTCGGATATTCAACAAGCGGCTTTTCGAAACATTAGGGCGCGGTGGCCAGATATCCGGCTAACGGGTCATCACGGGTATTTTGACATTTCCCGGAACAGCCCGGAGAGCAGGGAACTGGTGAAACAGATCAACGATTTCAATACGGATCTATGTATTGTCGGTATGGGTACGCCACGGCAGGAATACTGGGTAGGCGATCACCGGGATAATATCGATGCGCCGGCGGTGATGTTTTCCGGCGCCTGTATAGAATACGTTGCCGGGCATGTGGGTACTCCGCCGTCCTGGATGGGCACCATGGGGTTGGAATGGAGTTACCGGCTCATTGAAAATCCTAGGCGTTTTGCGTTCCGCTACCTTGTCGAGCCATGGGTGCTCGCGACCATGATTCTTGCCAAGCGCTTCAACTTGCAAAGATAGTCTATCTCCAAGGGATTCGTTACGCCAAAGGGTTGCGATTTGTCCAAAGGTCGCATGGTTGCTCTGGAATACGCATGAAAGTCGCTATCTGTATCAGCACTTATGACAGACCAGAAGGTTTGAAGCGATTGCTCGATGCAATCGCAGAACTGCACTTCGATGATGAACTGATCGTAGTCGTCGTGGATAACCATCCGGATATGGCCGGCAAGGCAATTGCCGATGCGATGGCTTCGGAATACCGGTGGCCAATTGTGACGGACGTGGAGGAACGGCGGGGTATTCCCTATGTCCGCAACAAAACCGTGCAGCGTGCATTGGAGTCTTCGCCTGACTATGTGGCGATGCTGGATGACGATGAATGGCCTGAAAAATATTGGTTGGCAGCGTTGCTGCGGGTCATGCAGTCCGCCGGTGCGGATGTGGTGGGTGGACCCGTCGAGCCGGTGTTTTCCGAATGTCCGGTCATGTCATGGTACGAGGTGGCGAAAGAATATTATGGTGCGGATCAGCATCTGGAAGACGGAGCCCTTTGTCGGTTGTATGCTTCCGGCAATTTCATTGCAAAATCATCATGTTTGGCGAACATGATGCCAGAGCCCTTTGACAGTGACTTTGCGGCCACGGGGGGCGAGGACAATGAGTTCTTCCATGTTCTGGAAGAAAATGGGTGCAAAATGGCCTGGTCCGCAAAGGGGCGGGTCTATGAGGAGGTACCCGAGGCGAGAACCACGTTGGATTGGCTGAAAGAGCGCGTTGTCAGCGATTCGAATATCAACGTACTTATAAGGAGGAGGCATGAAAACGGAATCCCATACAGCCTGGAGCGCGGCTTAAAGACGTTCGCATTGTATGTTCTCGGCTCGTGTCGATATCTACTCAGCCGTGCCGGGAGTAATCGTCGTGTGGCGGCGCAAATGATGCTTTGGAAAGCGAAGGGACGGATGATCGGTCACCGGGGGCAGTTCAAGGTTTACGGGGGGCATGGTGGAGGATAACGGACCAATACAGGGCACTTCTTCGACAGGGGAAGAACCCCCCTTCTTCAGCATCGTGATTCCTACATACAATCGGGCGAATGCCATAGCAACGGCGCTCGATTCCTGCTTCAGGCAGACGTTCGGTCATTTCGAAATTGTCCTCGTCGATGATGGTTCCACCGATGGTACGTTAGAGATTGTTGGTCGTATTCAGGATGACAGATTGCGGGTGATCGAAAGGGAAAACGGAGGGGCCGCAGCAGCAAGAAATACAGGCGTTGCAGAAGCCAGGGGGGAATACATTGCCTTTTTGGATTCGGACGATCGTTTCCTGCAAAACAAGCTCGAGGTCTTCCACCGGCACATTCAAACCAGTCCGGTCGATGTGCTTTACAGTCAGATGTATGTGGATCGTGGTGTCGGGAGATATTGGATCAAACCTCCAACGGGCATCCGCAGGGACGAAAATATGTTTGATTATCTTCTGGTCAGAGCGGGTTGGATTTGCCCCAGCGCCACAGTAGTAAAGAGGGAATATGCTCGTAGAGTTCATTTTGACGAAACGCTTACCTATGGGGACGATATGCAATACGTTGTCGACTTGTGGAAGGCGGGGGCGCGATTCCAGATGCTGGAGTCGCCGCTGACAATCTATGCAGACCCCCATGATTCTGACCGCCTGTCACAATGTCCTCCACGTGGGTCGAAGCGATTTGCGGAACACGCGAGATTTTTTTCATGGATGGAGCGGCAACAAACGCAGATGTCGCGCGAGGCGTATGCCATCTACCGGGCGCACCATCTTTCACCACATCTTGCACGCGAGCGGCCGGCCGCCGCGTTTCAGGAAATATGGCATGCCTGGCGAACGGGTGCTTATGGTATGAAGAGTGCTATCAGGCAGGCGATTCAGACATTTACCCCGCTCCTATACCGGCGTATCGCGGATGCCACTGCCCGTTTTGGCGGCGTTGATCCTGGGACGGTGACGCTGGAGAAATAGCATATGGAGTGCGATGCAAACGGTGTTCCATCAGCATGAGGGCTTCCCCGGACTATAAGGCGTGTGGGGGGATGACCGGCAGAGTGATTTCAGCCGTCCGTCTTTCAGGCCTGGAATGGTGGATCGCGGTGGCTATTCTCCTGCATTCTCTCGGTATCACCGAAAAGTTCGTTGATGCTACAGGACAGGCGCAAAAGGTCGAAACGATCTTTTGGTTTTCAGCCTACCTGTATTGCATCCTGTCGTTGTTCGCCCATTATCGGTTTCAATGGCTAATGTGGCTTATACGTT
This sequence comes from Sedimenticola sp., assembly GCA_026983675.1. Lineage (GTDB taxonomy): Bacteria > Pseudomonadota > Gammaproteobacteria > Chromatiales > Chromatiaceae > JALSTP01. Next base: position 14,032 of record JALSTP010000068.1, on the reverse strand, counting down.
ACCGGCTGCTGCTGTTGTTCATATGCCTTGGGGCCGTGGTGTCCATCGGCTGGTCGGTTTACCCGATACTGACGTTGCAGAGATCGATCCATCTGCTCGGCACCACCTGCATTGCTTTCTACATCGGGTTTCGGATTCCTCCAAAAGATGCAATATCGGTTATCAGCAGCGCACTGGCAATCATACTCGTAGGGGGCGCGTTGGTCTCCATTCTGTTGCCAGATATTGGTATCCAGCTTTATGGTGACGCCATCGGGCAGGCCACAACCCATGTGTGGATGGGGCTCCAGTCCAACAAAAACGCACTGGGCTTCACCGCAGCGATCGGCGTACTGTTTTTTGGCGCGAAGGCCCTTCTCTCAAAAGGGTCGACAAGGGGGTTGTACGGGATTCTTATTGTCGTTGCCTTGGTCGATCTGGTCATGAGCAGGTCAGCAACCTCGTTGGGCGCCCTGCTATTGGGACTGTTGGTGGCAAATGGCTTTTACCTCGTGTCGGCCATACGAATGAACGGTATCAACGCTATTGTATTGCTTGCCATGTTGTTGGCGATTGTGTTGGCGGTTCTTCTTGGCCACGAAACGTCTGCAATCGTCGGCGAGGTGGGGCGATCGGGGGATTTTTCGGGGCGTTCCTCTGTATGGGCCGCAGTGGAACAGTTGCTCAAGAAATGGCCTTGGACGGGTACCGGATATGGTAGCCTGTGGTTCCCGAGGCCGGGCGAGGAATACATGCAACAGCGTATTCTAGAAGGCCTTACGTGGATTCCGAGTACGGCCCACAACAGCTTCCTCCATGTGGCGGCTGAGTTGGGTTACCCATTGGCCATCCTTTCCACACTGTTCTTTCTTCAGGTTCTATTGGAGCCACTGACGATTTATCTCAGGAGGGGATATTCCTTCCATTTTTCACTTGTCATGATTGCGTTCCTATGCAGTTATGCCGTCGGAGATATGTTCGAAGCGCGGTTCCTGGTGGATAGAAACGCGCTATGGATTCTCTATGTGTCCATTCCCATCGTTTTTCTGCGGAGTATAGAACTGGAAAGCATATCCGGGGATCCATCGTCGATTCCATTCGTAGGAGGCATTGGAGCGGCGGACGAGCGCTCTCGGGTAGTACGGGGAACGCAACGTAGCGCCATGACGTGTGGAAGCCCTGATTGAGGCATTGTTTTTTTGCCGGGTCAATAATCGTTCGAACAGGAGTGAAACTGGAGCGTTCAGTCGCTTGCCTGCACAGGAGCGCGTTTCGATTTTCTATGGGTCGCGTTGAGAAAATCGTCTGCCAGTGCGCGGTAGATGGGGCGAGGGTTGATGAAGTGCGAGATGCCGTCAGCAATCAGCGCCGTTGCCATCAGGGAAAGCAACAGGCTCTGATCATCGGTCATCTCCATGACGATCACCACGGCGGTGATGGGGGTCTGCACGACCCCTGTAAAATAGGCAACCATGCCCAGAAGGGTGACCGCCGCCACCGCCTCGCTGGGAAATGAGCGGGCGATTTCAGCGCCCATGCCGGCGCCCACGGAGAGAGAAGGGGCGAAGATGCCCCCGGGTATTCCACTCCAGTATGACGCTACCGTGGCGCCCAGCTTCATGATGGGGAAGGCCCAACCTGTACTCTCGCCACCTTCCAGTAAGCGCCGCGCTTCTTCGTATCCTGTCCCGTAGGTCATTCCACTTGAAAACCAGCCGAAAACCGCCAAGGCGAGGCCGCAGAGAAAAGCGATCACAACAGGATGTCGGCCTCGGACAGGGCCGATGCGTCGGTTGCCTTGAATCAACAGCATGCTGAAGACTCCGCCGAGCAGTCCTCCCACGGTCCCGCAAGCAACGATTGCTGCGAGGGTATGAAGAGGCTCCATCTGAGCGTTTACGGTGCCGAAATAATAATAGTTGCCATGAATGGCCAGCGCGACCATGCCGGCGATGATCACGGCGGTGAAGATGGTGCCGCTGGTGCGCTCTTCAAAGGAGCGCGCCATCTCCTCGATGGCGAAAATGATACCTGCCAAGGGGGTGTTGAATGCGGCGGCAAGGCCTGCGGCGCCCCCGGCCAGGATCAGTCCGCGACCGATGGCATGGTAGGGGAAGCGGGCAAAACGGCTGAGCGCATAGGTGACCGAGGCCGCGACATGTACCGTGGGCCCCTCGCGGCCGATCGAGGCGCCACTCAATAATCCCAGCCAGATCATGATGCCCTTGCTGATGGCAATGCGCATCGAAAGCACGCTGGAGCGTAGTGCCTTGTCGCGCATTTGCAGGGCGGCGATGGCCTGGGGAATACCGCTGCCTTCCGCGCCCGGAAAGAACCGATGGGTCGACCAGGCGATCACCATCAGCCCCATAGGCGTGATGAGAAACGGCGCATAGGGATACTGCGCCAGTACGAGGCTGAAGTAGTGACCCGCCAGGTCGCTGCCCTTGGCCAGCAGTGTGGCGGCGATGCCGACCAGCAGGGCACCCGTCCAGAAGGTCAAGCGGGTACGCCAGACCTGTGGAGAGAGAATCTGCTTGCGGGAGCGGCGGAGGTGTTTTCTGGGCACGGTCAAGGCTCCTTCTGGTTGGTCTTGCCGACACGCAGCAACACCATAAAGACCGAATCGCGGCCCATGATCATGCGGCCGGCAATATCCGCGGAGACCACCGCCAGCATTCCCGGCAGAATGATATTGGGTGTGGCGGTCAGTTCCAGCAGGGCGATGAGGGCGGAGAGCGGTGCCTGCAGGGCCGCCCCCATCATTGCCACCATACCAATGACAGCATAGAAAGCAGGTGAACCTGTGTCACCGGCAGTCAAGGCATCGAGGGTCAGGCCCATCACCGAGCCCATGGCGCCACCGATGACCAGTGTCGGGCCAATGAGTCCGCCTGGTACCCGCATGCCGATGGCGACCGCTGTTGCGATGAGCTTGAATGCCAGGATACCGAGCACGACGGAGAGGGCTACGCGGTTGTTCAACATGGCGTCCAGCGTGTCATAACTGATGCCCATGATCTGCGGGCTCCAGAGACCGAGGAGGCCGGCGCAAAGACCCGCGACGGTGAAGCTGAGCGCTGGCGGCCAATGAGCATAGCGTTTGGATGTGACCTCACAGGCAGTGATGAAGAGCCCTGCCAGCACGCCGATGGCGAGGCCGAGCATGGCAACCATCGGCAGTTCCAACAGGGTGGTCATATCGAGCGCCGGCACCGAGAAAGAGGGATAGGGACCGTGCACCGCCCGGATGACCACTGCGCCCACCACCGCGGCCATGATGATCGGCATGAAGCGCGCGATATGGTAGCGGTAACGCAGCACCTCGATGACGAAAAGGGCGCCTGCCAAAGGGGTGTTGAAGGCGGCGGCGATGGAGGCCGCGGCTCCGCAGGCGATGAGGGTGCGCCGATCCCGGCGTGTGAAGCCAAGATAGGCGCCGGCGAAACTGCCACAGGCCGCACCCAGATGGACGCCCGGGCCCTCGCGGTCCACCGAGTGACCGGCGATGATGGCGGCGGCGCCACCGAAGAACTGAACCAGCGCATTTGCAATCGAAAGCCGGCCGCCCGCACTGCTGCGCAGGTTGTTCAATACATATACGATGCCGACCTGACGTCGCTCCAGGGGGATCTTCTGGAATATCAGGCCCAGAAGTAGGCCCCCTGTGGTTGGCAGCAACAGGCGGGATAGAGGGGACAATGCCTCGTAGTTGCCGGCCTCACCGCCGGGCAGGAAACCGGCCTGGATCGTCTCTATGAACCAGCGAAACAACAACACCACGCCGCCAGCCAGAAAGCCGGTAAGCGCACCGTAAAGGGTCAGGCGCAGCAGGTTACGTTCGATCAGGGCCATGGGATGGGTTCGAGGTGGTAAATATACAAGTTTAACAAAAGGCCACACAGCTGTCCGGTTGGGCACACCTCAAACGGTAACGGGCTTGCTCTCCTCCCATGGTAAACTCATAAAATTCTATTCCGTGAATTTTCGTTTCAAACGGCTTATATCCGGCAGCCATCCGGGGGCGATACCCGATCATGGAGACCTGCCAGTTGGGGAACTACGATGATTTCAAAAAAGAATATCCTCATTCTGGATACCATAAGCCGGCTCTACCGACGGAGGGCCATCCAGCCTCTCAAGAAAGTTCTGGCCAAGACGCATCCCACGGACCTGGCGCGCATCCTGTCCCGAATGCCGGAAGATGAGGGCTACGATATCTTCTTTCTCATTCCCCAGGCTGCACGTTCCGCTGAGGTGCTCTCGGAGCTGGAGCCTGAACTGCGGGACCGCATCCTGCGCGAGACCGCCGTCGAGAAATTACGGCCGATGCTGGAGAAACTTTCGCCGGATGATCTCACCGACTTGATCGGTGATCAGGACCCTCAGCTCGCGGCGCGCCTGCTCGAAGGGCTTGGCTCCGAGAGTCAACAAGAGGTGGAAGACCTGTTGCAGTATGCGCCGGACACCGCCGGCGGCATCATGACCACCGAATTCTTTGCCTTGCCGCAGGACATCACTGTGGAACAGGCCATCGGCTCGATCCGGGAATACTCGGATGTGGAGATGATCTTCTACCTCTATGTAGTGGACGAAGAACAGCACTTGCAAGGGGTCATCTCATTGCGGCAACTGCTGCTGGCGCGGCCGGAACAGAAACTGCGCGAGATCATGAAGACCCGGGTGGTGAAGGTGCATACCTCGGACGATCAGGAGGACGTGGCGGCCCTGGTGGAGCAGTATCACATTCTGGCGGTCCCGGTGGTGGATGCCGAGAATGTGTTGGTGGGTGTCATCACCATGGACGATATCATCGATGTCATCCAGGATGAGACCACGGAAGACATGTTGAAGATGGCCGGCACGGACGAGTCGGAACTTCTGACCCAGTCGCCACTCAGGATCGCTCGGGTGCGCTTGCCCTGGTTGTTTGCGGCCTTTGCAGGTGGACTTATGGCCACCGGCATCGTCCACCATTTTGAAGGCTTACTTTCCCGTGTACTCGCACTGTCCGCGTTTCTGCCGATCGTCATGGGAATGGCGGGAAACGTGGGGGTTCAGTCCGCCACGGTAGCGGTTCGAGGGTTGGCGACGGGGCATCTCGATCTGGGCCGCATTGGCGATTTCGTGCTCAAAGAATTCTGGGTCGGCCTCCTTCTGGGCTTGATTTACGGTGGTGCGCTCGGGGTAGTGGGATGGTGGATATTTAACGATACCAATCTTGGCCTCATCGTGGGGCTGACTATCTTTGGCAATATGAGTGGGGCAGCGGTGATCGCTATCATCCTGCCCATCCTCTTCCAAAAAATGGGCTCCGACCCCGCAATCGCCACCGGACCTTTCGTGACCACCTCCATCGATATTTTGGGGGTGGCCAACTACTTCCTCATCGCCAGTTTCTTCCTGGGGCTGCATGCGCCAGCCGCCTGATCCTTCCCCGCCCGGGCGCTCGATGTCATGATGCCCAAGACTCCAGTAGAACTATGTGGAATAGTCCCTGAGCCGTAGGATGGGTAGAGCGCAGCGAAGCCCATCCTACGGTGCTGAGCCTTTTCCTGTTTGGTGCTTGACGTGATATCGTTCAAGGGCCTGTCGCATCATGCGGACATGCCACATGGAAACGCGGCGTCGTCCGATTTTCAACCATTGGGTAACGCTATGCCATGAACGTGTGTCTTCGATCTTTACCGTTTCTTCTTCTGCTGACCTCGCTGACACTGTGGGCGGCGGACTATCCTCCCGTCACCGTGGACATGCAGCTCAAACGGGTTTCGCCCCATGTCTACTACGTACAGGGCAAGGCCGGAATCGCCACGGACAACCAGGGTTTCATCTCCAATGCGGCAGCCATCGTCACTGGGGCGGGGGTGGTGATCGTGGACGCGCTGGGTTCACCCTCTCTGGCCGAGTTGTTCCTGAAAAAGCTGAGACAGGTGACCAAGACGCCCATCACGACGGTGATTACAACCCACTACCATGCCGATCATATCTACGGTTTGCAGGTGTTCAAGGATCTGGGGGCCGAGATCATTGCACCGGCCGGGTATCAGGACTATCTCGATGCCCCCATCGCCAAGCAGCGCCTGGAAGAGAGGCGTTTTTCCCTCGCGCCTTGGGTAAACGAGGAGACCCGGCTGGTGCAACCCGACCGCGTGCTGGAGAAGGACACGTCCCTCAAACTGGGCGATGTGACCCTGGAGATCAGTTATCTGGGCGCCGCGCATTCCGACGGGGATCAGAGCGTGCTCGTGCAGCCGGATCGCGTGCTGATTTCTGGCGATATCATCTTCGAGGGACGGGTTCCCTTCACTGGTAGCGCCAATACCGCACACTGGCTGGATGTATTGGAAAGGTTGGACAAGACACATCTCAATGCCCTGATTCCCGGCCATGGTCCCGCAGCCCGGGATCCCGCCAGAGCAGTCAAGCTGACCCTCGATTATTTGCGTTACACGCGTGCCCGGATGGCTGAGGCGGTGGAGGAGATGATCCCTTTCGACGAGGCCTATGAGGCAACGGATTGGTCACTTTTCGAAAAGTTGCCAGCCTTCGAGGCGACACACCGTCGCAATGCCTATGGGGTGTATCTATCGCTGGAACAGGAGATGCTGGAAAGCGAGTAGCTGGAGAGTTGCCGGGTTAAATGGGGGGCTTGGAATTCGCATTTCCCTGCTATGGGTTGTTGTGGCGTGACAGGCGCGAAACCGTGCTCAGATGGGCCCGTTTGCCTTTTGCCTTTTTCTCCCAGTAGGCGGCCTTGGTGGCATTTCGGCCAACGCCCAGCAATCCCCTGGCGTAGATCTCCGACAGTTTGTGCATTGCGAGGAGATTGCCGTTATTGGCCGCCTTGCGCAACCAGAACAGCGCCTTGGTGGGGTTCTGTTCCCCCTCGAAAAAGCCGTTTTCATAACGCAGGCCCAGTTCATATTGGGCGTGAGGGTCCCCGTCCCGGGCCTCTTCGATGAGTGCTTCCGGGGAAGCTTGAGACACCAGTGTGGTCGATTTGATGAGAGTATTGATCACTGCCAGGAGGTTGATGGCGTCGCTGTGGCCCGAGGCGGCAGCCCGGCTGAGCCAGTCTCTTGCCAAAGTTTGATCCTGCACTACGGCATAGCCCTCGTGATACATCTTGCCCAACAGGTACTGCGCTGCCGTGTCTCCGTTATTGGCGGACCGTTCAAGCCAATCGGCCGCTTTCATATCGTTTCGGGCTACACCATTCCCTTCGAGGTAGGCTTTCCCGAGCTGATACTGGGCCTTGGCGTTGCCTGCCTCTGCGGCTTGACGCCACCAGACAACGGCCTGCGCCGGGTCGTGGTCCGTCCCTGCAGTATTCGCATAATGGTCGCCAAGTGTCAGTGCTGCGAAAGAATTGCCATTCTTCGCTGCTCGCCGTAACCAGCCCAAGGCTTGCGGCACGTTCACTCGCAGGTCGTAACGGCCTTCGAGCAGTGACAGACCGTAAAGCAGTTCCGCACCTGGCTCGCCATTGTGGGCCTCCTGCTCGATCATCGCCAGTTCCATCGAATTCCGACCATTGCCGGCCCAGGCGAAGACGGCAGCGGACAACAACACGAAAAACAGAACGGGGTATTTAGGCTTCATCGTTTGACTCCGGTTCGGATGCGGAGGCATCGGTATCTGCGCCCGCATCCTCCAATTGCTGCTTGATGCGTACCATCGCAAGCTGAACAGAGGGGTAGATGTTCTCTTCGCCAATCAATTCCTCCAGCCTGGTTCGATGGAGCACTTCCATCACGTTGTCCTTCAAATTGGCGAATGAAATTCCTACGTTACTCTTGTGTAGACGTTCAAGCAGGTTTCTGAGCATTTCCACGCCGGAGGCGTCCAGCCCATTTATCCCGTCGCCGACGACCAGGATATGGCGAAGGGCTGGGTCGGACGAGACCAGGTAGAGTACGGCTTCCTCGAAGAAACTGACATTGGCGAAATAGAGTTGGCCATCGAAGCGGATGGCGGTAATCTGGGGGTGGAGTTTGGGCAGGTTATAACGCTTTGCACTGCGCAATACCCCCTGTTCATCCACACCCAGCACCACCACAGCCGGTCGCATGGTGCGCGCCAGAAACATGACCAGGGAGAGCAGGATGCCGGTCAGTATGCCGTTTTGGATGTTCGGCGCAAAGGCGAGGGTGGCGATGAAGGTGACTATACCCGCAATGCCATCCTGCATACTGGCTCCCCATGCCTCCTTGATCACCTGGACATCGATCAGGCTGAATACCGCCATCATGATGATTGCCGCCAGAACCGGCTTGGGCAGGTGATACAGCGCTGGCGTGAAGAAAAACAGGGTGATGAGCACCACGACCGCACTGAAAACCGATGCCAAACCCGTCTGTGCTCCGGTCGCGAGGTTGAGTGCGGAACGCGAGAACGATCCGCTCACTGGCATGCCAGTGCTGAATGCAGCGGCAATCTTGGCAAAACCCTGGCCGACGAGTTCCTGATTCTCATCCCACTTTATCCGTTTCTTGATGGCGATGATCTTTGAGCTTGACATCGCTTCCATGAAGCTGATGATGGCGATGACAAAGGCCGCAGGTAGCATATGCATGCTGGCGACGAGATCGAAGGGCGGCAGGCTGAAGCTCGGCAGTCCTTGCGGAATTGTTCCCACCACGGTACCGCCGTCGGCCTCGAAACCCACCAGATAACTGATGGTAGTCGTGATGATGACCACGATCAGCACGCCCGGGAGCTTTGGTGTAAAACGCTTGAATAAAATCAACAGCAGCAGTGCGCCGAGACCAAAGGCGAGCGAGGGCATATGGGTATGCTGGGAATGTTCGATCACGTGCAACACGTCGACGATGAAATGCGGGCCATGTTCCAGTTTCAGGCCGAGCATTGCCGGCAATTGCGCCAGTGCGATGATGATTGCGGCTGCATTGATGAATCCGCGCAGTACCGGATAAGAGAGAAAATTGATCAGGATACCCATCCGGGCCACTCCCATCACCACCTGGAAAATCCCGGACAACAGGGCCATGAGGATGACATACGCATAGAACTGGTCGGTGCCAAACTTGGCCAGGGTCATCACGCTGGCGGCGGTGAGCAAGGAGGTCATCGCCACGGGGCCTGTGGAGAGCGCCGGTGAGGATCCCCAGAGTGCGCCGATGATCACAGGTAGAAACGACGCATATAAACCATAGTAGGGCGGGACACCCGCCAGTTGGGCATAGGCCAGAGATTGAGGGATCGCCACCAGGGCGACGGTTATACCCGCTATCACATCTGCTTTCAGGGTGTTGCCATTGATTTGAGGTAGCCAGCCGACGAAGGGAAACAGGCGGTGTAAGAGGGGAACAGGGGTTTGTTTGATCTCGATGGCCATATTTCTTCGGAGCCCTAAAAAATAGAATACCTGCGCATGGCTGCGCACGTTTTTGTTGTTGATGGGGTGTTTCTGTGACCGGGACGGAACCCGCTGGCAGCGGCACGCAAACATGCGCCTCAAATGAACAGAGAGCCGCGATGAATGTCGAAACTCGCCGGGGCGGCATGCCTGGATCCCTCTGGCGTGATGCCGGTACGCCAAGTCGGCGTCCCTCGATGTCCTTTCCGGTCCGGAGAACCAGTAGAGTATAGCGAAATTCTAATATCCCGGCAAGGCATCCGCCATCACTGTGGCGTGCGTACGGCGGAGGCTTGGTTCAGGCTTTCCTCTCGCACGGTTTGCTGGGAGGAATTCACGGGAGACGCCGTATGTTGTGATGGGGTTGTTGCCTTGGGCGCAGTCTTTGGCGGATGGACGCCAAGCGCCCGGATGGGGGCCAGCAGGTTGTCGTCATCCCAGTTGCGCCCTCCAACGGCGCGGTATGCAATACGGCCCAACGGATCGAGGATAAAGGTTGTGGGCAATCCTTTTACCGGCCATTTGCCAGTGACCTGGGAGTCCTGGTCGAGGAGTAGCGGGAATTCCACGGGGTAGTCCGCAGTGAACTGGAAGATGGCCTCTTCGTCCTGTCCCACGTTAATGGCGAGCATCAGGATCCCTTCTTTACTGATCTTTTCCCAAGCGCGCTGCATGGACGGCATTTCGGCCCGGCAGGGGGGGCACCAGGTGGCCCAGAAGTTGATGATGACCACCTTACCCCGGTAATCAGCGAGGTGATGGGTATGGCCATCCACGTCGGTCAGTGTGAAATCCGGGGCCAGGGGGCGGGCTGGGAGGGCGGTGAGGCCGTGTCCGGGACGGGCAAGCAAGGGAAGCGGCAGGAGAAGCAATACGAGTATCCATACGCCAAAGGGCACGCAGGCGAACGTCTTGTCCTTGTCTGAACGCTTTTTCAGGGGCAATCGGCGTGGGGAGAAATGTTGCATCAGGGGGATCCTCGGGGGTTCGGGTTTTCCATTGGGCATTGGATATTGGGGATACGTCCGGTCACCCGCTGGCCACCGGTATACATGACCAGCTCCAGGTCGAACCGTTCGCCCGGCCGGAGACCATAGATCGTCATGCCCCAATTATAGTCGCCCGGTTCGAAATGCTGTTGCGGCGGGAGCAGTGACCAGCGAAAGGCAATCCGCGCCGACGGGGAGATGCCGTCGGCACGCCATTGACGGTCCCATGCGTCCTGCAATCGCATCTGTTTCGTGTGATCATCGTGACGGATGCGCCATTCCCTGAGATCGTAATCCAAGGGGGTTGTCCCCTCGTTGTGGAAGATGCTTTGGAACACGCAACTGCGAGCGATCTGGTCAGCGGCTTGCCGGGGGAAGCCTCGGCCAAGAAAGAAGGCGCGCGTCTGGTCGGGCAAGCGTTGCACAAGTTTTATTGAGATGCCCGCGTGATGCCATTCCCAGAAGGCGAGGCCGGTTTCGGGCTGCTTGCCCTTTTCCACCGTGCCTGTCTCTTGTGCGGACGCCATGGTGGACATGACGAGCAGAAGGCCGAGCCCAACCCGTCGCAATGATAATGATATGGCGTTGCGCTTTTGTGGCAAGGCGTGGAAGTGTGGCGGTGCTCTCATACAAGCGATAGTGGGGAAAGCGAACGAAACGGTCAAGCCCATGTGCCGGGTTAATAATCCTGAAGAGACGTGGCTACAATGCACTACAAAAGATCGGGTTTTGTACTATGTTCATAAGGAGATGGCGTGCTATGACATCCCATCGATTTTCTGTCGATGGGTCAGATAACGAGAGGAGATACAGATGGACATCAGTCTGGCAGACGTCACGCTGCATGTGGATGAAGAACTGGATGCCGAGGCGCGTGGCAAGCTGGAGGAGGCATTCCGCAGCCGGGAAGGCGTGGTCTCGGTTCACAATGCCGACAGCAAACCTCATCTGTGGGTTCTGGAGTTCGATCCAGCAGCGGTTCATGCCCGTGATCTGTTGAGTATCGTGGCCTTTCAGGGCTTGCATGGCGAGTTGGTGGGATTATAGGCGTGTCAGGAGGTAATGCCGGCACGCTGCAAGAAGGCGATGAGTTCCGGGGCGTGTTTGTCGATCCTGTCGCTGGAGTCATGTTCAGCACCGGGGATCTCCAGAAGTTGCAGCCCGCGCTTGGAGCAATTTGAAGCGATGGCGTGGGCGTCGCTGAGGGGGACCGTCGTATCATTCGTGCCGTGTACCAATAATACCGGGCAGGTTGCGTGGCAGGCCGTATTCATGGGGGCAATGTCGTCGAAACGGTATCCAATGGTCCACTCGATATAGCGCAGCACGGCGCGCACGATGATCCTTGGCAGGCCCAGTCTTTCCAACTGCCGGCGCATGACCCATTCGGGGTGGGCGAAGGCGGCGATACTGATGATCGCAGCGATATCGGATCGACGCGAGCCCTCCAGCAACACGGCGCCGGCGCCCACCGAATGGCCCAACAGAACGATCTTTCCTTTCCGGTGCTTTTTTACCCACTCGATAGCGCAAGCGGCATCTTCGGCAAAGCGGGGCATGGCTGAATACGAGTCGGCGTCACTCTTTCCGTGATTGCGGGCGTCCAAAAGAAACACGTTCATCCCGGCTTTGTGGAAGGGCATTGCCAGGGGCAGCATGAGTTCCATATTGCCGCCCCAGCCATGCACCATGATCACCGTCGGCGCGTCATCGGAGAGCGGGATCGACCACGTGTAGAGCCTTTTCCCACGGGGCCCCGTGATATAGGCTTCGTCGAACACCAGGCCGCGGGCGGAGGGATCCCGGCCCTCGCGGAGGCGGGGAGCGCGATAGCCCACATGGATCGCTATGGCGAAGAGCGCAAGGAGCAGCAGGATTCCTGCAACGGAAATATAGACATACTGCATGATGACGCGCAGGTTAGCCGACGCGCTGGCGGTCAGTGTGCCGATGCCGGCAGTTCAACGACGAGGGTTTTTCCGCCATAGCCATGCACCTTGTCATGGGCGCGCAGGGTAACAGTCGATATCCCTTCCGGGATGGCGACATCGGATAACCCCCGCGTGAAGGGTTGCTCGTGGACGTGAGGGTGGTAGAGCGTCCGCGTGGCGATCAGCGACCCGTCCGGCGACAGGATCTCCCAGCGGTCCGCATAGTGGTCCCATCCCGTATCCGCATGCTTTAGAGTAACCTTAAAATCGTAGTGATTGTCGCCTCTTGCCGTGATTTCCGCATCCAGAATATCCACTTCACCCGCCGTCACTACGCCGGGAATGAGCAGTAGACCAATTATCAATGTGGTGCAATGAGGCCGCATTGTCCTAAAGACTCCATGACAGGATGTATTGTGTACCCATTCTATTAAACCGGCAACAATGTATAACGCATTCAGGACTTCAGGCAGGCGCCGGACCTGCGTTCCAGTGCGTTGGACAGGGTGTGCACGTGTCGCAAGTGCATGAATGCACTGGAGCGGCCTTGGCGAGGGAACGAACGCCCCTTGGTTGCGCACCGCACCTTGTTCCGGCGCCTGCATGAAGTTCCTAACCCTATGATATTCAAGGACGGACCGCGGCTGCATACGATATACATTGTTGCCGGGTCGACACTTTGTTTATTGCGTATACAGATGGCGTTTCTGGTGGGTCGTGGCTTGGGCGTTTAATTCTTGTATCGCGGCGTTGATTGTAGTAATGGAGATTTGACCCCGATGCGGTCTATAATTTTCCCTCCAAAAAGATAACGCAAAAAGTGAATGTCATGGATAGCAACAAGATAAAATTCTATCGTCGTGTGCTGTTTCACGTCTTGATTCTGTTTACCCTTATTTCGCCGGCGATGTCCGCAAGTGCTAAAGGCGGTAACGTTGTCAGCGAGAATCTGATCTATCTGCAGGAGGATGGGCGAAGCTATCTGCTGCATCGAAGCATGCGCACGGATTGGCCGCGTTATGACTTTCATGTGGACAAGGATGTTGGTCTGAACAAATTCAAATACATCTATCCACAGAACTTTCAGTGGGACGACAGATCGAGCCCCGATACCAATATACTCAAATTCAATACGGGTCAGTTTGCCGTCATCTATCCGGGTCGCTTCGACAAGGAGGTGACTGTCGATGATCAAGGCATCTATACCTTTAAAAGCTGGGATGGAAAGAAGGAAGGGAATGGTCACTTCGGCTATTGGAACAAGCCGGTCAACTTCAGTTCTTTCGTGTTTGGCTGGGTGTTCCCCTCTGATTTTGAAATCATCTCCTACAAGAGTAACCGCAAGGGCAAATGGACCCGGCGAGGCAATACGATCGTCTATCAGGGTGCCGACGTAAACGATCTCACTTTTACTATTCAATACAGGCGTAAGGAGGCCAAGCCACAGGCGGAGCCAGCCGCTCAAGCAGGCGGCGCGCCGAAGCCGACGATCCCGCCGGTACCGACTGGCGAACCGCCAAAGGCAATGCATGTCAAACCCGGGACCGACAGCGATGGGGACGGTATCGTCGACTCGAAGGACAAATGTCCGAACACCCCACCGGCAACGCTGGTGAATGCCGAAGGATGCATTCCCGATGCCGACAAGGACGGCATCGTCGACGCGATGGACGCCTGTCCGGACACCCCCGCCGGGGTGAAGGTCAACGACAAGGGCTGTGAACTGGACAGCGACGGCGATGGCGTCGTGG
>JALSTP010000067.1 GCA_026983675.1 Sedimenticola sp. | reverse complement strand
GGGGAAAAGTCGCCTCCGCCATTCCCACCGGTGCGAGTTACCAGATTTCCGCTGTGCAGAAGATCGGCGACCGCCAGATAGCCGTGACTGTCACGGATTCAGTGACACGGAAGGCGGTAATCGGAATTCCTCGCTCGGCGTTTGGGTTTGAGATCAACGCAACACCCGCAGGGATACAACACGTGCAAAGTGCAGCCAATTCACAGGACTCGGCATCGGTGGTGATCGTACTGGATGCCAGCGGTTCCATGGATGAAATAGTGAACGATGCCCAGGGGAACCCCATTTTGGACGCAAGTGGAATTCCATATACGCGTTTTCGGCTCACGGCCCTCGCGGCGCACACCTATCTGGACGCTATCTCGCCCCGCGACGAAACGGCATTCATCATATTCAATCAGCACGTGGACTTCGTGAATGATGATTTGATCAAGCAGCGTTTCACCATGCTGGACGGCATGGGAAACCCAGTTGAATACAACTTCAGTGCTGACGGTTTTTCCAGTGATGCATCATCCCTGAGGTTCATTGTTGATGCCTACAATCCGGAGTCCCGGTTGTGGGGTCAATTCAACGCAGATGCCATCCATCCGGATACACCCAACTTCACGATGACAGGGGACTATCCTTGGAGAGGGACAACCGCAGTCTATGACGCCATAATGACTGCGCTGGACAAGGCCAACGCGCGAACCAATACCAGAAAACTGGTAATCACGATGACGGATGGGGCGGATAACGCCAGCATCGCTACCCGCAGCGATGTGATCGACACGGCCAGGCAGATCGGTATTCCCGTGCATACGATTGCCTATGGCATCGGCGCTCGTACGGATGAGGATTCAATGAGAGAAGTAGCAAACCAGACCCATGGAAGTTTCTATTCCGTAAAGAGCACCGACATAACGGCGGCGTTTCGTGCAATACAAACGGGCGTATCCTTCCAGTATCTCATTACCCTGGATCAACCTGTCCAGGTTGGTGACAAGGTCAATGCAATTGTCACCCAGAATGGGACCCCGGTGTCCCGGGAGTTCACTGTACAGTGATCCGGCATCGGTCACTGGACTTGCGATGACCGGCAACGCATCGGGCCCGCCATCGTGGCAGGCCCGATGGAATGCCGGGCACCATGCCCTGCTGTATAACGGGCGGATTGGTGTTCCTCCCGTACACTGTCGCCGGAAAGCCGGCAACTATTAACCCGGCAACAATATATTTCGTATTCAGCCGTGGCCTGTCTTTGAATATCATAGGGTTAGGAGATTCAGGCAGGCGCCAGACCTGCGTTCCAGCGCGCTGGACAGGATGTCCAAGTGTCGCGAGTGCATGGATGCACTGGAGCGACCTTGGCAAGGGAATGACCCCTGCCTGCGCACTGCGCCTTGTTCCGGCGCCTGCCTGAAGCCCTGAATGCGATATATATTGTTGCCGGGTTAATATTCTATTCCGACAATCTTCTTGTCCAGTGCGCCAGTCGCGCATCGAACGCCGCGACCGTTACCACGTCGTGGGCATGTTGGCGTGACGGTTCGACAAACTGGTCGTGCATGGGTTTCACCTGGGTCTGAAACTGCCTTCGCACGCCTTCCGGGGAACGTCCGCGTTCGTTGGTGTCGCGCTGCAGCCTCCGGGCGTACCGGAGAGATTCGGGGCAATCGATGAAGATCCGATGGTGTAGCTGACGCACAACGTGCTCACTGGTGAAAATCAATATGCCTTCCACCAGTATCAGGGGTTTTGGCTCGACGGGGCGCGTCTCCTGGCGCCGGGAGTGGGTGGCGAAATCATAGAGGGGCACTTCAACGGGACACTGCCGGGCCAATGACTGGAGGTGTGTGCTCAGCAGGTCGAAATCGAGCGCTTCCGGGTGATCGAAATTGACGGCGCCGCCATCCCCGTCGAAGCGGGCGCTCTGGTCGTGATAGTAGTTGTCCTGGCTGATGATGAGGCAGCGGTCGCGTCCCAGATTGTGCCGCAGGCGTTCGGCGAAGGTGGTCTTGCCGGAGCCGCTGCCCCCGGCGATGCCGACGATGACGGGTTTGGATGGCGTTGCCTTCATGTGATGGGCGCCTCGTACTCACGAATGAGGTCGATGAACTCGTCGCCGTAGCGTTCCAGCTTCTTCTCTCCCACACCGCTGATCCGCGCCATCGCCTCCCGGTCCAGTGGCCGGCGCCTCGCCATGCCGCGCAGTGTACTGTTGGCGAAGATGACATAGGGCGGCACGCCCTGGGCCTCCGCCAGCGCATTGCGGTGGCGGCGCAATTCGTCATACAGCGCCTCCTCTTCGGCGCTGAGCTCCGAGACCTCGGAATCCATGGGGCGTATGTCTGCTTTCACCCGTTTCTGCATCCGGCGCAGGCGCAGTCCGGTCACCTCGCCCCGCAGCAGGGGCCGGCATTTCTCGGTGAGATGCAACGCGCCGTATCCCTCTGCATCGGTCTCCAGATAGCCGAGAGCGATGAGCTGACGAAACAGGGCCCGCCACGCAGTTGCCTTGAGATCGGTTCCGATGCCGAAGGTGGAGAGGCGATCATGGCCGTTGCGGCGGATGCGCTCGTCCGCCTTGCCGGTGAGCACATCGATGACATAATTGACGCCGAAGCGCTGGCCGGTGCGGTAGACGCAGGAGAGCGCCTTGCGCGCCGGTTCAGTGGCATCCCAGGTCTCAGGCGGATTGCGGCAGTTGTCGCAGTTGCCGCAAGGCGCATCCAGGGTCTCATCGAAGTAGGCAAGCAGCGCCTGGCGGCGGCAGGTGATGAGTTCACACAGGCCAAGCATCGCCTCCAGCTTTTGGTGGGCAACCCGCTTGTGCAACGCATCACCCTCCCCCTGCAGCGTCATCTGACGCAGGGTGATGACATCCTGCAGACCGTAGGCGAGCCAGGCATCGGCAGGTTCTCCATCCCGGCCGGCGCGGCCCGTCTCCTGATAGTAGGCCTCGATGCTCTTGGGCAGGTTGAGGTGGGCCACAAAGCGCACATCGGGCTTGTCGATACCCATGCCGAAGGCGATGGTGGCGACGATGATCAATCCCTCTTCACGCAGGAACCGGGACTGGTGGCGCTCGCGTATCTCCGCCGGGAGGCCGGCATGGTACGGGAGCGCCTCGCGGCCCTTGGCCGTCAGCCATTCGGCCACTGTTTCCACCTTTTTGCGCGACAGACAGTAGACGATCCCGGCGTCGTCGGGATGTTCATTCACGAGAAAACGCCATAGCCGCTCGCGGGCGTTTTGTCCGTCCGTGATGGCGTAATGGATGTTGGGGCGATCGAAGCTGTTGACAAAGGTGCGGGCGTTCTTGAGATCGAGCTGCTCGACGATCTCGGCGCGGGTACGGCGATCGGCGGTCGCGGTCAGGGCCAGCCGCGGCACGTCGGGAAAGCGCTGGTGCAACACGGACAATTGCCGGTACTCGGGGCGGAAGTCGTGCCCCCACTGTGAGACGCAGTGGGCCTCATCGATGGCGAACAGCGCCAGCGGTGTCTCGTCGAGGAGCGCGAGGGCATTGTCCGTCAGCAACCGTTCCGGGGCCACGTAGAGCAAGTCGAGCTCACCCCTTTTGGCCTGGGCCTCGATGGCGCGTTGCGTCTCCCGATCCTGGGTCGAGTTGAGACAGGCCGCGCGTACCCCCAGAAGCTTCAGCGCCGTCACCTGGTCGTGCATCAACGCCACCAGCGGCGATACCACCACGCCCACCCCCGGACGCACCATGGCGGGGATCTGGTAACAGAGTGACTTGCCGCCCCCGGTGGGCATCAGCACGAAGGCATCACCACCGTCGAGGAGGGTCTCGATGATCTCGGCCTGATGATGGCGGAACGCTTCGTAACCGAAGACCCGCCGGAGAATGTTCAGCGCCTGGTCCATGGATTCGATTGTACTATTTCTCCACCATTGCCACCCGCCTCCACCATGGCCCCGCGGATCCACGCCCACCGAGAGTCCGTCGGATTCGACTCGCGCTCAATGATTTTCGCTGCGACCGGTCAAATTCGACAGACTCCTATTAACCGGGAATAAACAGCAAGCGCGCATAGAGATAACCCACCATCTCGCCGA
>JALSTP010000066.1 GCA_026983675.1 Sedimenticola sp. | reverse complement strand
CGACATCCTGCGCGCGGTGGAGGATGGCGCCACCGTACCCATCTACTACGAGAGCCGGCTGGCACGGATCGAACTTCTTGATTCGGAAAAGCCGCATCTGGACGCCGAGTTCGAGGAGATCACCGAAGCCGAGGAGGAAGAAGGCAACAAACAGCGCCTGCGCAGCAAATGGGCCTCTCTGGAGGCCCTGGTCGGCGCGCCGAAACGCATCGAGCTGATCGCACGGGATCTGGTGGAACATTTCGAGCGTCGCCAGGAGGCGATGATGGGCAAAGCCATGGTCGTGTGCATGAGCCGCCGGATCTGCGTGGAGATGTACGATGCCATCACCCGACTGCGACCCGAATGGCACAGCGATGACGACGGCGATGTACAGGGAAGTACAAGTGCCGCGGGAGGCAGGAAGCCGGGAGCGGCCAAGGGCCGAGTCAAGGTGGTGATGTCCGGCTCGGCCACCGACCACATCGACTGGCAAAAACACATCCGCAACAAGGCGGGCCGCGAGGCCCTGGCCAAGCGCTTCAAGGATCCCGATGACGAATTGCAACTGGTGATCGTGCGCGACATGTGGCTCACCGGCTTCGACGCGCCTTGCATGCACACCATGTATCTCGACAAGCCCATGAGCGGGCACAACCTGATGCAGGCCATCGCCCGGGTCAACCGCGTCTTCCGCGACAAGCCGGGCGGACTGGTGGTCGACTACCTGGGGCTGGCGGACTCGCTCAAGCGTGCTCTGGCCACCTACACGGCCAGCGGGGGCCGAGGCCAGGCGACCCTGGACCAGAACGAGGCGGTGGCCGTGATGAAGGAAAAATACGAAGTCGTGTGCGGGCTGCTGCATGGCTTCGACTACTACCCGGTACTCACCGCATCGACGGCTGATCGCATGACGGGCATCGCGCAGGCGATGGAGTTCATTCTGGGGCTTGAGGATGGCAAGAAGCGCTATCTTCAGGCGGTGAGCGCCCTGTCCAAGGCTTTTGCCCTGGCCGTACCTCATGATGAAGCACTGGCCATCCGCGACGAGGTGGGCCTGTTCCAGGAAATCCGCGCCAACCTGGTCAAGGCAACGGTGAGCAATGCCGAACGTTCCCCCGATGAGATGGAAGCGGCTGTTCAACAGCTTCTATCCCGTGCCGTATCGGGCACCGAGGTAGTGGATATCTTCGCCGCCGCCGGCCTGGACAAACCGGACATCTCGATCCTCTCCGACGAGTTTCTGGCCGAGGTACGGGAACTGCCCCAGCGCAACCTGGCGCTGGAGATGCTCAAGAAGCTGCTCAATGACGAGATCAAGATCCGCATGCGGAAAAATGTTGTGCAGGCGCGCGCCTTTTCCGAAATGCTGGCGGAAGCCGTCAACAAGTATCACAACCGCGCCATTGCCGCCGCCGAGGTGATCGAGGAGCTGATCGACCTGGCCAAAGAGATGCGTGAAGCCCGGAAGCGGGGTGAGAACCTGGGGCTTACAGAAGATGAAATCGCCTTCTACGATGCTCTTGAGGTCAACGACAGTGCCGTGAAGGTTCTTGGTGACGACACCTTGAAGAAGATTGCCCGGGAACTAGTGCAATCGGTTCGACGTAGTGTCTCCATTGATTGGACACAGAGGGAAAACGCCCGCGCCAAGATTCGTGTCATGGTCAAGCGGATTCTGCGGCGCTTCGGCTATCCGCCAGACAAACAGGAGCGCGCAACCGAATTGGTTCTGGAGCAGGCAGAGGTGTTATGTGGTGAATGGGTTGTCCAATAACAGCCAGCGCATTTTTCAGGGCGCTGGGAAATTTGGCGGAGAGGGTGGGATTCGAACCCACGGATCGCGTGAGCGATCACTTGATTTCGAGTCAAGCCCGTTCGGCCAACTCCGGCACCTCTCCTGAAAACATTGCAAAGCAGCTGCCAACGCGCCTGTGGCGCGTCGATCACTTGATTGTACTCGGCGCTTCCCTGCGCCTCACCCTTCGGGCGCCGCTGCGCGGCGTGCAAACCGGCCTTCCTGCCGGTTTGTCGAGTCAAGCCCGTTCGGCCAACTCCGGCACCTCTCCTGAAAACATTGCAAAGCAGTTGCCAACGCGCCTGTGGCGCGTTCCTGCCCCTGGCGGTGCCGGGGGTAGGCGTTTTTTCCGTTGGCCCGATAAGGACGGCGCGCGTACTTCCGGGTTGTGCCCACGGCTCTTCGGCGGCGCTACCCGATCCTGCATGGGATGCGAAACGTGAACAGTTCGCAAATTGCAGGAAAATCAAGCAAATATCATCCTGTTTGCTCTACAATGGCCATATTTTACATGATTCTTCCGATGTGAATAACAGGAATTATGCGCTTTGGGTATCTTTTTCAGTGGGTAGTGATCGTTCTCATGCTTGGGATGCCGGCATTTTCCTCCTGTGGGGAGGAGGGTACGCAGTTGGGGCGTATCAAGGCGTCGGGTGTGTTGATCGTGGCAACGCGCAACAGTCCTACAACCTATTATGAAGGGGCGGATGGTTTGACGGGGCTGGAGTATGACTTGGTTCGACTGTTTGCCCATGAGATAGGCGTCAAGACCTATTTCGTTGTGCCGGCTTACTTCAAGGATCTGCTGCCGATGGTGGAGACAGGCGTGGTGCATTTTGTGGCGGCGGGTCTGACGGTAACGCCCGAGCGCGAGAAGCAGGTCCGTTTCGGTCCGGTGTACCAACAGATCACTCAGCAGGTGGTGTACAAGGCCGGGACTCAACGGCCACGCAAGGTGGCGGACCTGGTCGGCAGGGAGATCGAGGTGGTGGCCGGCAGCAGTCATGAACAGGAACTGATTCGGCTGAGGGCGAGCTATCCTGATTTGAAGTGGAAGGCCAACCGTGAGCAGGAGAGTGAAGAGCTGCTTTATCGTGTCAAGGAGGGTGAGCTGGAACTCACGATTGCCGATTCAAATGAGGTGGCGCTGAATCGCAGGTACTATCCGGAACTCAAGGTAGCGTTCGATCTGTCAAAGCCACAGAATCTTGCCTGGGCATTCCAGCATTCCGATGATGACAGTCTCTACAAGGCGGTACAGGGCTTCTTCAACAGGATCAAGAGTAGCGGCAGGCTACGCAAGGTAATCGAGAGTTACTATGGGTATGTAGAACGTCTGAACGGGGTGGATACCTATCGCTTTCAGCGTCACGTGCGGGAGCGCCTCCCCAGGTTTGTTGCCTTTTTCAAGGCGGCGGGTAAACAAACCGGTTTCGACTGGCGCCTGCTTGCCGCCATAGGCTACCAGGAGTCACATTGGAATCCGAAGGCCGTATCGCCGACAGGGGTGCGGGGGATCATGATGTTGACCCGACCCACGGCCAAACAGCTGGGGGTGGAGGACAGGCTCGATCCGGAGCAGAGCATCCTTGGGGGGGCGCGTTATCTGCGTATGCTGGAGAAAAGGGTGCCAGAGCGTATTCCGGAGCCGGACCGTCTTTGGTTGGCGCTCGCGGGATACAACGTCGGCTTTGGGCATCTGGAAGACGCCCGTATCCTGACCGAACAGCAAGGGGGTGATTCAGATACCTGGTCGGATGTGAAGGTGCGGCTGCCTTTGCTGCGCCAGAAGAAATACTATGCAGTCACGCGCCATGGGTATGCGCGGGGGCAGGAACCGGTGGATTTTGTGGACAGCATACGAAGCTATTACGATTTACTCAGATGGCAATTGAGTAAAGAAGGCATGCAGATACTTTCAGTAAAGAAAGATAGCATGGAAGAAAAAGGCAGAACAAGGAAAACGGACGACAAGGGGGTAAAATCGCCAGCCGCCAGATAGGGCGTTGAACGGGGACGGCATATATTGTTGCCGGGTTATTAACCCGGCAACAATATATATCGTATTCAGCCGTGGCGTGCCGGTCCGCAGCAAGGCGGCCCATCGCCGCTGTAGCCACCCTACAGCAAGATGGGGCAACGCAGCCTGCGGGCCGGCACGCCGCGGCCTGTCTTTGAATATCATAGGGTTAGGGGCTTCAGGCAGGCACCGGACCTGCGTTCCAGTGCTTGGCAAGGGAATGACCCTTGCCTGCGCACTGCGCCTTGTTCCGGCGCCTGCCTGAAGCCCT
>JALSTP010000065.1 GCA_026983675.1 Sedimenticola sp. | reverse complement strand
CGCGGCGTTGGCCAACGCCATCGAGATTCCCGTTATCGCCTCCGGTGGCATCACCGACATCGACGACATCCGGGCGTTGTGCGAGGCGCCCAGCGACAACATCATGGGCGCCATCACCGGCCGTGCGATCTACGAGGGCACCCTCGATTTCGCCGCGGCCCAGCGCCTGGCGGACGGGCTGGACTGATGCTTGCGAAGCGCATCATCCCCTGCCTCGACGTGGACGCCGGCCGCGTGGTCAAGGGCGTGAAATTCGTGGACATCCGCGATGCCGGCGACCCGGTGGAGGTGGCGCGGCGCTACAACGAGGAGGGGGCGGACGAGATCACCTTTCTGGACATCACCGCCTCTTCCGACGAGCGTGAGACCATCGTCCAGGTAGTGGAACAGGTGGCCTCCGAGGTCTTCATTCCGCTCACCGTGGGCGGGGGCATCCGCACCGTCGACGACGTGCGGCGCATGCTCAACGCCGGCGCCGACAAGGTGGCCATCAACACCGCCGCGGTGTTCAATCCCGAGTTCGTCAAGGAGGCGGCGGACCGCTTCGGCGCCCAATGTATCGTGGTGGCCATCGACGCCAAGCGGGTGAGTGGCGAGGGGCAGCCGCCGCGGTGGGAGATCTTCACCCACGGCGGGCGCAAGCCCACCGGCATCGACGCCATCGAGTGGGCCCAACGCATGACCGACTACGGCGCCGGCGAGATCCTGCTCACCAGCATGGACCGTGACGGTACCAAGATCGGCTTCGACAACGTGCTCACCCACGCCGTGGTGGAGGCAGTGACCATCCCGGTGATCGCCTCCGGCGGGGTGGGTAACCTGCAACATCTGGTGGATGGCGTCATAGAGGGGGGCGCCGATGCAGTGCTGGCGGCGAGCATCTTCCACTTCGCCGAATACAGCGTGGGCGAGGCAAAGCACTATATGGCGGAACACGGCATTGAGGTGCGACTGTGAGCGAGGGCTGGCTGGACGCGATCCGGTGGGACGATAAGGGTCTGGTGCCCGCCATCGCCCAGGAGCGCGGCACGGGCAAGGTCCTGATGATGGCCTGGATGAACCGCGAGGCGTTGAAACTGACCCGCGAGACCGGGCACGCCGTCTACTGGTCCCGCTCCCGGCAGAAACTCTGGCACAAGGGCGAGGAATCGGGTCACCAGCAGATGGTGAAGGCCATCCGTACCGACTGCGACGCCGACGTGATCCTGCTGGAGGTGGAACAGAAGGGTGGCATCGCCTGTCATACAGGGAGGCACAGCTGTTTCTTCCAGCTCCTCCAGGGCGATCGGTGGACGAGCGTCGAACCGGTGCTCAAGGACCCGGGGGAGATCTACGAGTGAACACCCTCGACGAGCTGGCCCGGGTACTGGAGGCGCGCAAGCAGGCGGACCCTGCCGACTCCTACGTCGCAAGCCTCTATGCCAAGGGGCTGGACGCCATCCTCAAGAAGATCGGCGAGGAGGCCACCGAGACGGTGATGGCGGCCAAGGACGGCGATTCCGGCAAGATCGTTCACGAGACCGCCGACCTTTGGTTCCACACCCTGGTGCTGCTCGCCCACGAGGGGCTGGGGCCGCAGGATGTGCTTGCGGAACTGGAGCGCCGTTTCGGCCTGTCGGGCCTGGAGGAGAAGGCGCGGAGGGGGCGCTGAGGCGGTTCTCTGCGCGGGGCGTCAAACTGCGGTATGATGCAGGAACTCGCCACAGCAGCGGCTGTGTGAACTAAAATTCTACGGCCCCGCCGTTCGAGCATGGCGGGACTGGCAACGCGGAGACAACCATGGGTTTCGGTGGAATCAGTATCTGGCAATTGTTGATCATCCTGGCGATCGTGCTGCTGGTGTTCGGCACCAAGCGCCTTCGCAACATCGGTTCCGATCTCGGGGGCGCCATCAAAGGCTTCAAGGGTGCCATGAAGGAGGGGGAGGAAGAAAAGAAGGAGACGGTCGAAAAGCTGGAGAAGTCAGGTAAGGAGGATGTCATCGAAGGGGAAGTGACCGCCAAAGAGAAGGAGAAGTCCTGACCCGGCGGCGGAACGCACCATAGCCCATGTTTGACATCGGATTCGGGGAACTGACTCTCATCGCCCTGGTGGCGCTGTTGGTGATCGGCCCGGAGCGGTTGCCGAAGGTGGCCCGCACCGCCGGGTTGTGGCTTGGTCGCGGACGCCGCTTCGTCGCCTCGGTGAAGGCCGAGATCGACCGTGAGATCAAGGCGGAAGAACTCAAGGAAATCCTGGAGAAGCAGGCCCAGAGCAATCCCGTTCACGAAATCATCGAAGATACGAAAAGCGGACTGTCCGGTCTGGGGCGCGATGCGGAACGTGCCTTGAACGAGGCCCGATCCGACGCGGAATCCGCTGGCCAGGCGTCCGCCAGGCAGAGCGATGACGGCAAATAATCCTTCCAGCGATCCCAACCTGGAACAACCGCTGGTCGTCCATCTGCTCGAACTGCGGGACCGTATACTGCGTATGGTGATCGCGGTTTTTCTGCTGTTCCTGGTGCTGTTCCCCTTCGCCAATCAGATCTACGTGCATGTGGCGGAACCCTTGATGGCGCAGTTGCCCAAGGGCACCAGCATGATCGCCACCGAGGTGGCCTCGCCTTTTCTCACTCCGTTCAAGCTGAGCCTGGTGGCGGCGGTGTTCCTCGCCATGCCCTACATCCTCTACCAGTTCTGGGCCTTCGTCGCGCCGGGGCTCTACAAGCACGAGAAACAACTGGTCACACCATTGCTCATCTCCAGCGTCATCCTCTTCTATCTGGGAGTGCTGTTTGCGTACTTCGTGGTGTTTCCACTGGTGTTCGCCTTTTTTACCCACACCGCCCCCGAAGGGGTGGCGGTGATGACCGATATCAGTCACTACCTCGATTTTGTACTCACGCTCTTCTTTGCCTTCGGTCTCGCGTTCGAAGTGCCCATTGCCGCAATCCTGCTCGTCTGGATGGGGGTCACCACGCCCGAAGCGCTGGCGGAGAAGCGCCCCTATATCATCGTGGCGGCCTTTGTCGTCGGCATGCTGTTGACGCCACCCGACGTGATCTCCCAGACCTTGCTCGCCCTCCCCATGTGGCTGCTGTTCGAGACCGGCGTCTTCTTTTCCAGGTGGTTCGTCAAGGGGAAGGACGCAGAGGCCGATGCCGCCCCGGCGGCGTCTGTCGCCACCGACGTGGCCACCGTGTCTTCGGCCGCGCAGGAAGCCCCCTTCGCCGGCGAGGATCTCTCCGCGGCCGAGACGCTGGATGAAGACCGCTTCACACCCATGACGGAGGCGGAGATGGAGGCGGAACTCGATGCCATCGAGGCGGAAGAGGACGCCGAACTCGACGGTGCCGATGAAGAGGACGAAGACGAGGATGTGGATGATCCCGTGCAGGCCAAGCTGCTCGAAGTGCAGACGCACCGCGAGGCGGGCGACGAGGCCAACGCCCGGCGACTCCTCTACGAGATCCTCGAAGAGGGCAACGAGGATCAGCGCATGGTGGCGCGGAACATCCTGGCCACGCTGGATGCGCCCTGAATGCGACATATACTGTCGTCGGGTTAATAATCTCTTGCAACGCCCGTGCAGGCGGCGTGTTTGCCATGCATCCCGCTTCCATCGACCGTGGAGTCCCTATGTTGAAATCTCTGTTTCTTGCTTTGCTGACGGTGCTGGCGGGGTTGCCATTGCAGGCCGCGCCGCTCGCCAACAGGTTGAAGGACAACCCTTCCCCTTACCTTGCCATGCACGGCAGCGACCCCGTTCACTGGCAGACCTGGGGAGCGGGTGTGCTGGACCGGGCGAAGCGGGAGGACAAACTCATCTATATTTCCAGCGGCTACTTCTCCTGTCATTGGTGCCACGTGATGCAGCGGGAGAGCTACAGCGACCCCGGCATTGCCGCCTTGCTCAACAAGTACTTCATTCCGGTCAAGGTGGATCGTGAGCTGCTGCCGGCGCTGGACGGCTATTTGATCGAGTTTGTGCAGCGCACGCGCGGCAGCGCCGGATGGCCACTGAACGTGTTTTTGACCCCGGAGGGCAAACCATTGGTCGGCCTCACCTACGCGCCGCCTGAACGCTTCAAGGGGCTGTTGGAACGTGTCCATACCGCCTGGGCGACGCGACGCGATGAATTGCTCAGCGCCGCCAATGAAGCCTTCGAGGAAATGCATTCGTCGGCGGGAAAGGCGGCGCAGGTCGACGTCACGATCCCGCAGGACCTCGAGCCCCTGCGCAAGGAATTGCTGGCCCAGGCGTTGCGTTTCGGCGACGAACTGGAAGGCGGGTTTGGTCACCAGCGGCGGTTTCCCATGGCGCCGCATCTCGCGGTATTGCTGACCTTGCAGGCGGATCGGCCCGATCGCCATTTGGCCCGTTTTCTCCAGGTGACGTTGGATCAGATGGCCACCCAGGGACTGCGCGATCATCTGGCAGGCGGCTTCTTCCGCTATACGGTGGACCCGGCCTGGCAAACCCCGCACTATGAAAAGATGCTCTATACGCAGGCGCTGTTGAGTCAGGTGTTTCTGCATGGCGCAAAGGTATTGAAGCGTCCCGATTATGTGGACGTTGCGCGCGATACCCTCGATTTCACCCTGAAGGTGATGAAGGGGCGCGAGGGGGGCTTCATCGCCAGCCTCTCCGCGGTGGACCCGAAGGGGGTGGAGGGCGGCGCCTATCTGTGGCGCGGCGACGAACTGAAGCGCATCTTGAGCAAGGACGAACTCGCGCTGGCCCGCAAACGCTGGCGGCTGGAAGGCGATGCAGTCAATGAGGGCGGCTATCTGCCCGTCCTTCAGATGGGGCTCTCGGAGGCCGCAAAGGCGGCGGGTCTCGACCCTGACCGGGCCAAGGCACTGGAAGAGCAGGCGCGGCACAAGTTGCTGGCGGCCCATGCGGCGCGCGCGCATCCCCGCGATACCAAGCAACTGGCTGGGTGGAACGGCCTCATGTTGAGCGCCTTCGCTGCCGCCGCCCGTGAACTCGGGGATCCCCGCTATAGGGTGGCGGCAAAGGCCTTGCGCGATTACCTGGTGAACCGGCTCTGGGACGGAAAAGCGCTGCATCGGGCGCGCAGTGACAACACCTGGGTGGGGCGGGCCACGTTGCAGGACTACGCCTATGTGGCAGCAGGCCTGGCCCGCTGGGCCGCCCTGTCGGGGGATAAACGGGATGCGCGTCTTGCCGCGACCCTGGTGAAACAGGCCTGGAAACGTTACTTCGATGGCAAGGGTTGGCGGACGTCGGATGAGATGCTGATCCCGGGTGGCGTATCGGAACCCACCCTCCCGGATGGGCCGCTGCAATCACCCGCTTCGGTATTGATCGACCTCAGCCTCGAACTCGCATCCCACGGTGGTGACGTGGAACTCGCAAAACAGGCCCACAAGGCGCTGGCGGTCAGCTATCCTGGTGTTTCGCAGTTCCCCTTTGGCCATCCCAGTCATGCGATGTCACTGCTCAATGCCTCGAAGCGGCCGTCGGGTTCACGGTAACGCATGCGGGTGCCATGCAGCAGAGAGAGATTGATTTCCTCTGCGGGGAGGGTTGTGGGGAAGTAGGCGCCCGATATCTTCGCCCCGTTGATGCTGGCGCCTTCAAGCCGGGTTTCGCGGAAGTCGATACCGCGCAGGTCGGCGCCCCTCAGATAGGCCCCGCGCATGTCGAGCCCGGCGGCGTCCATGCCACGCAAGTCGGCGCCACGCAGGTCCGCGTCCCTCAAATCGAGATCTGCGCCCACCGCCCGGCGGGCATTGAAGCCCTCGATATTGCCTTCGCGCAGCAGCCGGTAGAGTTCCGAATCCACGACTCTGGGTGCCATTTTCTTCGCGCCTCCATCGAATCGTCGCTCTTGTCGGAAGCATAGCACGCCATTGGCGGTCTTCGCTGGCCCGGGAAGACCCTTCAATAAATTCCCAATCTGTCGATAACGTTTGCGGGCGTGTTCCACACAAGGCGCAGATCGACCGGTGCAAGGCGAATTTTCCATAGAACAGCTTCTGATCCCCGCAAATGGCGGCGTCCGCCGCCCTTCCCGCGGCCGTTGGCTGTGGGTCACCGCAGGTGGCTTGTTGTTGTTGGCGGCGATGACCGTCGGCTGGGGCCGTGCCACCAGCTTCAAGATCGATCCAAAGGTACTGCAACGGATGGAGAGCCTCTACGGCCTGTCGGCCCGACAACGCCTGCTGGACTGGCAGCGGTTGATGATCCGGGCATCGGGCGACGATGAGCGCACCAAGCTGACTGTCGTGAACCGTTTCTTCAACCGCCTGGCCTTCATCTCCGATCAGGCGCACTGGGGGAAAAAGGACTATTGGGCCACACCGCTGGAATTTCTCGCCAGCGATGGCGGCGACTGCGAGGATTTTGCGGTGGCAAAATACTTTACCCTGAAACAGTTGGGGGTGCCGGAGGAGCGGATGTCGCTGACCTATGTGAAGGCGCTGCGCCTGAATCAGGCGCACATGGTCTTGACCTACACGCCGTCACCAGGGGCGGAACCCCTCGTGCTGGACAACCTGGAGGAGACGATCCGGCCTGCCTCGGAACGTACTGATCTGCTGCCCGTCTACAGCTTCAACGGTGATGGGCTGTGGCTCGCCAAACAGCGGGGGCGGGGCAAAAGAGTGGGGAGGTCCTCCCGTTTGAGCCGCTGGCGCGACCTGCTTGCCCGGATGCAGCATGATGTGCCCATGTAAGGACCGGAAACCTTCTCTGGAGAGAGCTGATGAGGCGCCTGCGGGTGATACGAAATGACACTGTTTAGACAACTTATTCTCTGGGTCACCCTACTGTTCCTGCTGCTGTTTGCAGGCACTTGGTTGGTCAATCTGGGGAGCGCTCGCCAGTTCCTGCAGGAGCAGTTGGCCTCCCATGCCCAGGACACGGCCACCTCGCTGGGGCTGTCGCTTTCGCCTCACATGGCCAAACGGGACCTGCCGGTCATGGAAAGCATGATCAACGCGGTTTTCGACCGCGGTTACTATCGCCTGATCCGGCTGCGGGACATGGCGGGCAAGACCCTGTTGGAGCGCAAGGCAGAAGTGGATGTCGAGGGGGTGCCCGGCTGGTTCGTGAAGTGGGTGCCGCTGGAGACTCCGGTTGCCAAGGCCGAGGTGATGTCGGGTTGGCGTCAGGCGGGCGAGGTGATGGTGCAGAGCCATCCCGGCTACGCCTACAAGGCGCTCTGGAAGGCGAGCGTGCGCATGCTGGGCTGGTTCGCGCTGGCCTCGCTGCTGGTGCTGTTGGCCGCTGGTTTCAGCCTGCGGTTGTTGATGCGCCCGCTGAGGCGGATGGAGGCGCAGGCGCAGGCCATCAGTGAACGCCGTTTCGAGATCCAGGAGCCGCTGCCGAAGACGCGGGAAGTGCGTCGCGTGGTGAAGGCGATGAACCGTATGGCGCAGCGTATCAAGACCCTGTTCGAGGAGCAGTCGGCCACCGTCGAGCGACTGCGCAAGCAGGTCTATCAGGATGCGCTCACCGGTCTGGGCAATCGCCGCTATCTGTACTCCGGTATAGAAAGTCATCTCCACGACAGGGACGGGGCGGCAGAGGGTGCATTCTTTCTGGTCCAGATGGCCAATCTCCGCGAGATCAACGATCAGCGCGGTTTTCAGGAGGGTGACAAATGGTTGCAGGGCGTGGCCAGGATCCTGCGGCGCGCGACCCGGCCCTTTGCAGACTGCGTGCTGGCGCGTATCGCTGGGGGGGATTTCGCCCTGCTCCTGCCCGGAGTGGAGGTGGAGCGGGCGGAACGCATTGCCGATCGGCTCTGTTCCGACCTCGCCGGCATGACCGCGCACCGGGTGCTGGACCTGGCCGATGTCTGCCATATCGGCGTGGTGGCCTACGACGGTGAGACGGCAACGGAGACGCTTCTTGCCGAGGCGGACCGGGCCCTGGCGTCGGCGCGTCAGGAAGGGGTCAACAGTTGGCATCTGGTGGAGATGGACGGAAAGGACGACAAGGTCATCCGCGGTCAAACGGCCTGGCGGTCGGTGCTGGAGGAAGTCCTTGAAAAGGATGAGCTGGAACTCCATGTCCAGAGCGTGGTGGCGTGTCGCACGCCGGAGAACGTGCTGCATCGGGAGGTACTGGCGCGCGTTCCCCGCGACGACGGGCCGGCCTGGAATGCAGGCCGGTTCTACCCCATGGCGGAGAGGACCGGGATGGCCACCGCGCTGGACCGGCGGGTGATGGAAAAGGTCTTCACCCTTTGCGCAGCGGCGGGAAGCCGGTTGCCCAACCTGGCCGTCAATCTGTCGCTGGCGTCGCTGCTGGATGCGTCTTTCCGGGGCTGGCTGGTCGATCAGCTCGATGCCATCATGCCTGGCCGGACCCGCCTGGTGTTCGAATTCAGCGAATTTGCGGTGTCGTCCCACATGGCGGTGCTGCACGATTTTTCCACCCGGGTGACCTCCAAAGGGCATGGAATCGGCATTGACCACTTCGGCCGGGGCTTCTCCAATTTTGGCTATCTGCGGACCCTGCGGCCGGACTATGTGAAGATCGACCGGCTCTACACCGACAATCTGGCCGAGGCGGGCGAGGAGAGCCGTTTCTTCATTCGCGCCGTGTGCACCCTGGCCCACAGTCTCGATATCCGGGTGATCGCCGAGGGCGTCGAGCAGTTGCCGCAATGGGATATACTGACCGAACTGAACGTGGACGGGGGACAGGGGTATCTGATCGAACGCCCCCACCTGGCGCTGGGAGCCGGTCGAAATTAAGCGGATGCCGAAAACGTCCATACGGGAACATTTTCAAGCACGGAACCGGAAAATGTGATTTTCCGGGATCTTAGATTTTCCTTGACGTACAGTCATGGAAAAGACGGGGCATCCCGATGCTGCACGCCGGTGGGCGGAGGCAACGTCCCTCAGGTCAAAGGATGTCGTCCTGTTCGAGGATAAACTGCTCGCCCGTCTGCAGGGCGTTGCGGGCCGATTTGCGGTGTAGCAGTTTCTGCTGGGCGGAGTCGGGCAGGTCGGTGAAACGGATGATGTTTTTCTGGATCAAAACATCCACCAGGTCTTCCAATACCCGAATGAGGTCGAGGTCGCTGGTGGACAGAAACTGCAGGGACGGGTGTCGATCACTGCCCGTGGCGATGAATTTCAGCACCTCCGGGTCAGAAGGCGGGAGCGTTTCGTCGCTGCCGGAGGCGGGCTCCCGGCTGAGGGCGATGATGTTACCGTCGGCGTCTCTCTGCACATACAGCATGGGTGGCTCCGTTCATGAATGGGTCTGGGTGGGTGCCGTTTTCGATGGGTGTGGATCGATTTATAGGGAAATCAGGGGGGCGAGTCAAAGGGAGAGGATCACAATGCGGAACGAAGAATCAGTCCATGGTGAGAGAATTGTGATGTATATGCCATTCGAACGGAACGGGTCGTATGCCATGGCGGGAAGCGCCGAGACATGGTGACGGGCGTCTCTTCTCCCCAGGCCGACCGGCAGTGGTCGGTGCCGGTGGAGGAACTCGACGTGGACGATCCGCTGCTAGGTTGTCTGGTGGCCCTGACCCGGCTGCGTCACCGGCCGTTGTCCGCCGATGCGCTGCGCGCGGGACTGCCGCTGGTGGACAACCGCCTCACCCCCAGCCTGTTTGTCCGCGCCGCGGCGCGCGCCGGTCTGACGGCAAGGATCCTGAAACGCAGGTTGGAACGCATCTCCAATCTGGTGTTGCCTGCGGTGCTGATGTTGCACGAAGCGCAGGCCTGTGTGCTGCTCGACATCGACACGTCGGCGGGCAAGGCGCGGGTACTGTTCCCCGAATCGGGAGGGGGTGAAGAAGAGGTGGCGCTCGAGGATCTGGCGGCACGCTACACCGGTTATGCCATCTTCGTCCAGCCGGAACACCGCTTCGACGAACGGGCCCCCGAGGTTCACAATATTGCATCCCGCCATTGGTTCTGGGGGACGATCGGCCGATCCTGGCGCATCTACCGCGATGTGGTGATCGCCTCGCTGCTGATCAACCTGTTCGCCCTGGCCAGCCCGCTATTCATCATGAACGTCTACGACCGGGTGGTGCCCAACAACGCCAGCGAGACCCTCTGGGTGCTGGCCACCGGCGTGGCGGTGGTGTTTTTGTTCGACTTCCTGATGCGCACCCTGAGGGGATATTTCATCGATCTGGCCGGACGCAAGGCGGATATCGGTATCTCGTCGGCCATCTACGAACGGGTGCTGGGGTTGAAGATGGAGGCCCGGCCCGTCTCCGTTGGGGCCTTTGCCAACAACCTGCGCGAGTTCGAGACCATTCGCGACTTCATTGCCTCCGCCACTGTCACCACCCTGGTGGATCTGCCCTTCATCCTGCTGTTCATCGGCGTACTGGCGCTGATTGCCGGATCGGTGGCGGTGATCCCCGCCGCCGCGGTGCCGCTGATTCTCCTCTATGGCCTGATCATCCAGGGGCCGTTGCGCCGCTCGGTGGAGAACAGCTTCCGGGCATCGGCGCAGAAAAACGCCACCCTGATCGAGGGGCTCGCCGGCGCGGAGACGGTCAAGCATCTGGGTGCGGAGAGTCAGTTGCAGCGCCGGTGGGAGCAGGCGGTGGCCCATATCGCCCGCTGGAGCGCCCACTCGCGGCTGCTTTCCGCCTCGGCGGTTAACGTGGCCCAGTTGGTGCAACAGCTTGCCTCGGTGGTGGTGGTGCTCTACGGGGTCCATCTGGTGACCGCCGGCGACATGAGCCTGGGTGGCCTGATCGCCTCCGTGATCCTCACCGGCCGGGCGCTGGCGCCGATGGGCCAGGTGGCCAATCTCGCCACCCGCTACCATCAGGCGAGCACCGCGCTCAAGACCCTCAATGGCATCATGGAGATGCCGGTGGACCGGCCGGAGGATCAGGTGTTCGTCAGCCGGCCACGCCTGAAGGGCGAGATCGAGTTCGATAATGTCAGTTTCACCTATCCGGGCCAGAAGACGGAGGCGCTGTCTCATGTCTCCTTCCGTATTCGGCCGGGTGAGCGGGTGGGTATCATCGGCCGGGTGGGGTCGGGCAAGACCACCATCGAAAAGCTGATCGAAGGGTTGTATGCCCCCACCCAGGGGGCGGTGCGCATCGACGGCACCGACCTGCGTCAGATCGATCCGGCGGACCTGCGTCGCAACATCGGCTATGTGCCCCAGGATGTGACCCTGTTTTTCGGCAGTGTGCGGGACAACATCGTCCTGGGCGCACCGTACATGGACGATGCCGCGGTGCTGCGCGCGGCGGAACTGGCGGGAGTAACCGAGTTCGTCAACCCGCATCCCCTCGGTTTCGAGATGCCCGTTGGCGAGCGCGGCGAGCGGCTTTCGGGTGGCCAGCGGCAGAGCATCGCGGTGGCGCGGGCGCTGCTGCAGGACCCCCCGATCCTGCTGCTGGATGAGCCGAGCAATGCAATGGACAACAGCAGTGAGGAGATGATGAAGAACCGCCTCGCCGGGATCATGCGGGGCAAAACGGTGATCATCGTGACTCATCGGGCCTCGCTTCTGGCGCTGGTGGAGCGGGTGATCGTCCTCGACAGTGGCAACATCGTGGCGGATGGACCGAAGGAACAGGTGCTCGAAGCATTGCGCCAGGGCAAGCTGAGGATGGTGAAGCGCCCATGACCGAACGGGCCGACAAGGGACGGGCGGAGGAAGTGCTCGCCAGTGACGACCTCGATTTCGTCACCGATGCCGCCGCCGCGGTGCGCGAACGAACCCCCCGGGGGGCACGCCTTATTCTCTGGTTGACGCTGTTGTTCGTCGTCCTGTTTCTCGTCTGGGCCTCTCGCGCCAGCATAGATGAGGTGACCAAGGGGCAGGGCAAGGTGATCCCGTCGAGCCAAGTGCAGGTGGTGCAGAATCTGGAAGGCGGCATCCTCGCGGAGCTGCTGGTGTCGGAGGGTGAAATGGTGGACAAGGGGCAGGTGCTGCTGCGCATCGACGACACCCGTTTCGCCTCTTCGCTGCGTGAAAGCCGGCTCCAGTACCTGGCCCTGCTCGCCAAGGCGGCGCGTCTGCGGGCGGAGACGGAAGGGAGTGAAAAGGCGCCGGAGATGCCCGGCGA
This sequence comes from Sedimenticola sp., assembly GCA_026983675.1. Taxonomy (GTDB): domain Bacteria; phylum Pseudomonadota; class Gammaproteobacteria; order Chromatiales; family Chromatiaceae; genus JALSTP01. The sequence continues at coordinate 6,206 of JALSTP010000065.1, read as the reverse complement.
AGTGAAGACAGAGGCGCCGCAGATCGGCCAGAGAGAATCCCGCCTCTTCGCCTCCCGCCGGCAGGAACTGGAGACCTCCATCGGCATCCTTCAGCAGCAGGTGGCCCAGCGCCGTCAGGAGATCGAGGAACAGAAGGCCAAGCGCACCCAGTTGAACGAGCGCTACAAGCTGGCGCAGCGGGAGCTCAAACTGACCCGACCGTTGATGGATCAGGGCGCCGTCTCCGAGGTGGAAGTGCTGCGTCTGCAACGCCAGGTGAGCGAACTCAAGGGCAATCTCGCCGCCACCCGGTATGCCATCCAGCGCGCCCGCTCGCGCATCGACGAGGCGGAGCGCAAGGTCAAGGAGCAGCGCCTCAACTTCCGCAACAAGGCGAGGGAGGAACTCAACGACGTGGAGGCGCAACTCGCCCAGCTCTCCGAGAGCGCGGTGGCGCTGGAGGACCGCGTGCGCCGTACCGAGGTGAAGTCGCCGGTGCGGGGCACGGTGAAGCGTCTGATGGTCAATACCGTGGGGGGGGTGATCCAGCCGGGGGCGGAACTGGTGGAGATCGTCCCGCTGGAAGACACCTTGCTGGTAGAAGCGCATATCCGTCCCCGGGATATCGCCTTCATCGGGCCCGGTCAGCGCGCGATGGTCAAACTGACCGCCTATGATTTCGCGATCTACGGGGGGCTGGAGGCTGAAGTCGAGCACATCAGCGCCGATACCATCACCAATGAACGGGGCGAAAGCTATTATCTGGTGCGCGTGCGGACCCGCAAGAATCACCTTGGGAACGACGACGCGGCCCTGCCCATCATCCCCGGCATGCTCGCCGAGGTGGACATACTGACGGGTAAGAAAACGGTGCTCGACTATCTGTTGAAGCCGGTGATGAGAGCGCGTTACCAGGCGCTGCGTGAACGATGAAACGGATCATGGCCACCGCCGATGCCCAGATCCTGCGCCGCTGGAGGTCGGCGGTGCAAGGGCTGGGTTCCGCCGTGGTGGCGGCGCCGTTGCAGGAGTTGGAGAGAATGCTGGCCGGTACCGCGGCCGGCCTCTGCCTGGTGGATGTGTTGCTGGCGGAGAACGACCGTCCTGGCGCCTTGCTGCGTCTGCTTTCGGATCATCCCGAGACGCGATTCATCTTCCTGAGCGATCGGCCGGACGCCAGCGAGGGGTGGCGGCTCATCAAGGCCGGCGCGCGCGGATACTGCAATCGCTACATCGCCCCGGCGCTGCTGCGCAAGGTCGTCGAGGTGGTCGAGGCCGGCGAGATATGGGTGGGGCGGCGCCTGCTCACCCAACTCATGGCGCAGATCCCCGCGCCCGAACCATCCCCTCCACCGCCTTCCACGGAGGTCCCCGCCGATCCTCTGGTGGCGCTCACCCCGAGGGAACGGCAGATCGCCGCCCTGGTCGCCGACGGCGCCAGCAACAAGCTGATCGCCCAGCGGCTCGAGATTACCGAGCGCACGGTGAAGGCCCATTTGAGCGCCATCTTCCGTAAAACGGAAACGCGCGACCGGCTGGGGCTCGCGCTTCTCTACCGCGATGCCGCAAAGATCCATAGCCTTCCGTAAGCGTCAACTCCTGAATGCGATATATATTGTTGCCGGCTTATTAACCCGGCAACAATATATATCGCATTCAGCCGTGGCGTGCCGGTTCGCAGCAAGGCGCCCCATCGCCGCTGTAGCCACCCTACAGCAAGATGGGGCAACGCAGTCTGCGGGCCGGCACGCCACGGCCTGTCTTTGAATATCATAGGGTTAGGGGCTTCAGGCAGGCGCCGGACCTGCGTTCCAGTGCGCTGGACAGGATGTCCAAGTGTCGCGAGTGCATGGATGCACTGGAGCGACCTTGGCAAGGGAATGACCCTTGGCTGCGCACTGCGCCTTGTTCCGGCGCCTGCCTGAAGCCCTGAATGCGATATATATTGTTGCCGGGTTAATAATAGTACCAAGGTCCAATAGCCACCCCCGGCAAGGTCTGGCATTCTTTCCCTCGGAATGAAACGGATACCGGCTTTAGGAGGCAGACGACATGGCGACGAATCACATTCCCGCAGCGCCAATGATCAAGATTGGCTACGTGGTTCATCTCATCGGGGATGCAACGGCAATTGGCGCCAACGGCGTGGAGCGCACCCTGGTGGGTGGGGACGTGATCTTCAGTGACGACATCATCAAGACCGCGGCCAACGGTGCCGTGGTGATCGAGTTCGACGATGGCAGTCGGTTCGATCTCGGCCGCAATGCGACGGCTGTGCTGGATGGGGATGTTTTTGACGTCCATCGCCTGGCGGAGGTGCAGGATGCGGTGGTGTCGGCGCACGCCCTCCAGGCCATGATCGAGGCGGGCATCGACCCGACAGCCGTCGGCGAAGCGACGGCGGCAGGCGAACAGACATTGGAGGAATCCAGCGAACCGGGGGTCCAACTCGATCGCACCGCGCAGCTCGGGGAAGTGACCAGTGGCTTCGAGACCGGGGGACCGGCTCAGGGGGCGGGCGCTCAGGCCCGGCTCGTGGACGACAGCAGCCTGCTGTTCCTCGCCACCCTGCCGCCCGCGGTCGACCTGGATGCCAACGACAGCAGCGGCGCCATAGGAACCGGCTACGAAGGGACGTTCGTGGAAGATGCCGGGACCGTTCCCATCGCCGATTCGGATACCCTGATCGTCAATCCGCACGGCAATATTCTCACCGGCGCCACCGTTACCCTCACCAATGCGATGGCGGGAGACATCCTGACGGCGGACGGGTTGCCGGCGGGTATCCAGGCCCAGGTCGACACCTCCAGCGAGGGGCGGATCGTCGTTCATCTCTCTGGCGATGCGACATTGGCTGACTACCAGACCGCCATCGAATCGATCCGCTTTGGAAATGGCAGTGATGCCCCCGATCCCAGCGACCGCATCATCGAGGTTCAGGTCTTCGATGCGGCGCGCGCGAGTGAACCGGCGGTCGCCACCCTCCATGTGAGGCCGGTGAACGATGCCCCCATCGCGGTGGACGACACCGGGACCACGGACGAGAATCAGACACTGGTGCTGGACGTGCTGGCCAATGACCATGACCCGGACGGTGCGGTTCCCCTGACACTCGTGGATGCCGCCATTACCGACGGGGGCGGTACGGTCCACATCGAAGACGGCCAGCTGGTGTTCGATCCCGGCACCGATTTCGATGCACTGGGCGAGGGTGAGACCGCCAAGGTCACCATCGAATACACGATATCCGATGACGAGGGTGCGACCGATACGGCCACTGCCACCGTCACCGTGACGGGCACGAACGACGCCCCAGTGGCGGTGGACGACAGCGGCACCACGACGCCGCAGGCGCCGGTGGTGCTGGACGTGCTGGCCAACGACCATGACCCGGATGCCAGCGACAGCCTGACCCTAACCGATGCCGCCATCACCGACGGGGGCGGCACGGTGCATATCGAGGATGGCCAACTGGTGTTCGATCCAGGGCACGCGTTCGACGCCTTGGGCGAAGGTGAAACCGCCGAAGTCAGGATTCAATACACGGTGGCCGATGAACACGGCGCAACGGCGTCGGCGGTCGCCACCGTGGCGGTGACTGGGACAGGAGGAGGCGGTGGCAGTGAAGACCATCAGGCGCCGACGGTTTTTGCCCAGCCGGCCTTCGTGCACGCCAATGTAAGTGAAACCTCATCGACCTATGTGGAGGCGGGAGACAGGCTGCCACAGTTGATCGATCGGCCGGTGGAGCCGGATGAGGTGAATGGCTTGGGGATCATCGAACTGGCGGAGACCCGCGAGGTGACTGTCAAATACGGTTGGGCGGGCGGCGCCCGGGACAATACCTTGGGTTGGTACCGGATCGGTGAGCACGGTGAGATCGAAGATCCGCAGCTGATCTGGGAGAACACCGACGCCAGGGAACACGGCCGCGACACGGTGCCCAATGTCTCGTTGGGTGAACTGGAGGCGGGGACCCGAATTGGATTTTTCCTGGTTCAGAACGGCGCCCCTGATCTGCCCGACAACGTGACCGGTCTGGAATTCAGGAACGCAGACGGGTCACAGGCGACGATCTATGACGACGGTGCGCAGATGCATCTTTTCGTGGATGGCAGTGATACGCCGGTTACGGAGAGGCCGATTTTTCATACGGCGGCCGATGCGATGGACGATACCCTGGGGCTCAACCCCGACGGGCAGCAGCACGTCATATCCTCTCCCAGCGCCTCTGGAAGCCACATGGTGATCGGTTTCGAAGATCGCCAGGGCGACGTTTCCAAGGATTATGACGATCTCGTGTTCCGTGTTCACCTCGGGCATGCCACGGTGGCGGATGCGAGTTCCGGTATGAATCATGTGCAGGTCTGGGTCGAAGATCCCGACAGCACGTTGCTGACGCAGGCCGACGTGCGTATCGCCGACGGGTTTCAGCCAGGTGACCAACTGGTCTTTGAACATGGCATCACGATGGACCCCGATGGGTCACTGCTGCGCTATGGCCAAGAGACCGGGCTCTCTGTGCAGAACGGAGGGTTCGATCCGGCAAGCGGTAGCCTCACTATCACGGGAGAGGGCAGCATCGACCTCTACGAAGAAGTACTGAATGCCGTCCGGGTCGAGACGGATGGCGCCGAAGATGCTGCGGGCACCCGCCTGCTGACATATTCGGTGGCAGACGACACGGGTCTCGTCAGCGAAGTGGCGACCGTGACGCTCAATCTGCTGAGCGGTGACGTGACAGGCTCCGCGGGCGATGACATCCTGACGGGCACGGAACGCAACGATCTCCTGTTCGGTTCCCTGGGCGACGACCAGATCGGCGCCGCGGGGGGCGACGACATCCTCATCGGCGGTATCGGCGACGACCTGCTCACGGGTGGCAGCGGTGCGGATACCTTCGTCTATCGCTGCAATGAAAGCGGCACGGACCAGATCACGGACTACAACGCCGCCGAGGGCGACGTGCTGGATATCTCGACCCTGTTGTCGGGTACCGGCGCAAGCGCGGACAATATCGACCGGTTCGTGCAGTTGACTTCCGAGGGCGAGTTGTTCGTGGACAAGACGGGCAGCGGCCAATTCGAAGGGGAAGCGATCGCCACCTTGCAAGGCATCGGCAGCGGGGATGATGTCAATTTGTTGCTTGACACGGGCACCATCATGATTACTGGATTGTAGTCGTGGAAAAACCGGCGTGAACAAGCGTTGATTCCCTTTACGGGGTGCCATTTTGCGATTAACCTTGACGGATAGATGAATAAGGATCCACATACGAAGGGGGTCGCGGATGACGAACAAGAGGCGGTATGCGGCGGCGGTACTGACCGCGGCCATGGCGTTGGAATTCGCCGCAGGTGCAGCGTGGGGGCAAACGCTTCAGGAGACGGTCAAGCGCGTGATGGCGAACCATCCCGACGTCATTGCAGCCAAGCAGCAGCGCCTGGCCCGTGAGCAGGAGATGGTGCAGGCGAGGGCAGGGTGGTTGCCCTCTGTCGACGTGAACGCCGGCTGGGGTTACGAATATACCGACAGTCCCACCACGCGCGCGGTGGGTCACCACAATACCGAGGAATTGACCCGTGGCGAGGCGGGCGTGAATCTGCGCCAGCTTCTTTTCGATGGCGGTGGTGTCGGCAGCGAGGTCGACCGGCAACGGGCGCGTACCGAATCCGCGGGTTACTCGGTGCTCGGGACGGCGCAGAAAACGGCATTGGAAACGGTGCGTGTCTACCTCGACGTGTTGCGCCACAGGAGGATCGTCGCCCTCGCCGAGGAAAATCTGGCGGTCCACAAGCGCATCATGGACCAGATCGAATTACGCAGCCGGGCGGGTGTGGGACGCAAGGCGGATCAGGCGCAGATCGAGGCGCGGGTGGCGCTTGCGGAATCCAATCTCGTTGCCGCCAAGGTCAACCTCCAGGATGCGGAAACCAACTACCAACGGGTCGTGGGTGAGCTGCCGACCGATCTGGAGAGCGTCCCCCCCGTGGAGGGCCGGTTGCCGAACTCGGTGGAACAGATCATCGAACGCGGGCTGCTTCACCATCCCGAAATGAGAGCGGCGGAAGCGGATGTGGTGGCGGCACAGGCGCAACAGAAGGCCGCAAGAAGCGCGCTGTTTCCGCATGTGGAGGCGGATATAGGCGCCACCTGGAACGATGACCTTGATGGGGTGACGGGTCACAACAATGACGTGACCGCCATGATTCGTATGCGTTACAAC
>JALSTP010000064.1 GCA_026983675.1 Sedimenticola sp. | reverse complement strand
GCGCAGGCAAGGGTCGTTCCCTTGCCAAGGTCGCTCCAGTGCATCCATGCACTCGCGACACTTGGACATCCTGTCCAGCGCGCTGGAACGCAGGTCCGGCGCCTGCCTGAAGCCCCTAACCCTATGACATTCAAAGACAGGCCGCGGCGTGCCAGCCCACAGGCGGCGTTGCCCCATCTTGCTGTCGGGTGGCTACAGCGGCGATGGGCCGCCTTGCTGCGAACCGGCACGCCACGGCTGAATACGATATATATTGTTGCCGGGTTAATAACCTGGCCAACCCGCGGCTGAATACGATATATTATTGTCGGGTTCAATAAAAAACACCGGGGTATTTCGTGAAGATCATAAAGGACAACGGCGCCATATGGCGCCGTTGTCCTTTCCGGCAGAGCGATCCGCCCGCCCTGCCGAGTGGGCATCACCCTTCTACAAGCTTTTGATGTTGGAGAGAGCGCTTTCACGACCGTCGTGATCATAGGCGGTCACCGCAAACACCGAGCAACTCGAAGGGGCGTCCTCCACGGTATACCGGGTGACCGAGCCATCGTTCACATCCTCTATCACTTTCATGTCGTCGCGGCTCTTGCCGCAGTAGATGCGGTATCCATCCAGCGCACTGAGAGACAAGGGCTTGCCATCGGTGCGGCGGTCCGGCGCCACCCATGTCAGGGACACCTTCCGGACAGTGGCCTTTTTTGCGGCGGCTGCACGCTTGGCCTGTTCCGCCTGCTTGGCTTCTGCCAACTTGCGGGCCTCTTCCGCCTTGCGGGCTTCCTCGGCCTTCTGCTTCGCCAAGGCCGCCTTGCGCGCCTCCTCGGCCTTCTTGGCCGCTGCGAGCTTGCGCGCTTCCTCTGTCTTTTTAGCGGCGGTATTTCTGCGAACCACATCGTTCGCTTTGGCCAAAGCCGCCTGGCGGGCTGCCTCCGCCTTCCTCGCTTCAGCCAACCTGCGCGCCTCCGCAGCCTTACGCGCCTCTTCGGCCTGTTTTTTGGCCAATGCTGCCTTACGGGCCGCTTCCTCCTCCTTTTTCTTCGCCTCAGCGATCTTCCGGGCTTCTTCCGCCTTCCTGGCCTCTGCGAGTTTACGGGCCTCTTGCGCCTTGCGCTCCGCTTCGGCCGCCTGGCGGGCGGCCTCCTCCGCCTGTTTCTTCGCTAGCGCCGCCTTACGCGCCTCTTCCGCCTTTTTCGCCTCTGCCTGCCTGCGCGCTTCAGCAGCCCTTTTCTTTGCCTCTTCCGCCTTACGGGCCTGTTCCGCTTTCCTGGCCGCCAACAATCTCCGCGCAGCCTCCGCCTTGCGCGCTTCCTCTGCCTTGCGCGCTTCCAGAAGCTTACGCGCCTCCTCTTCCTTTCGCGCCGCGGCGTCTGCCTGGCGGGCCGCCTGCTGGGCCTTCAATCTGGCCTCCTCCGCACGGCGCACTTCTTCTTTTTGCCTCGCCTCCGCCAACTGGCGGTCACGTTCGGCCTTGAGCCTCGCCTCCTCTGCCTTGCGCGCGGCCTCCTGCTTCTCCTTTTCTGCAACGTCGGCGTTTGTCGCCGCCAACCGGGCTGCGGCTTCAGTATCCGATCGCTTTATAGTGCCGGTACCGGTGGCCGCAGCGACCTTTATCGCATGTTCCAACTTGCGACGATCCGCTGCCGCCATCCTTTTGCTCGCCGCCTTCAGTTTCTTTTTGGCTGCCTCGGGCAACACTGTCTTCACCGCTTCGGGAGTGGTGTGGTCACCAGGAAGTGATGCCAGCGTTTCACGCAGTTGCGGCAGGGTTTCATTCCCCTCCACCGCTTCGGTTGCCACAATGGCTTCCGTAGCCTGGTCGATCATTTTTGCGGTAATTCGCACATCTCCTGTCTTCTTGGACGTGTAGGGCGTCGTGGTCTGGATCGCATTGTCCAACGCGCCCGTTGCTACGACGCCATTCACTTCCAGTCGGTTCTCCATGGACTCTACCAACACTTCGGCCGTTGCCGCCATTGCCACCGCCGTCACCCGGGGATCCGCCTCCTTCCCACCTGTGCCATCGAGGTCGCCGTCCGATAGATCCGCCCCCAGATGATTGACCACGTCATCGGTCTCCACGTTTGCACCCGCATCCTTCAAGGCATCGGTTGCACGTCTGATGGCCTCGGCCATCGCCTCGCTGGACTTGACGATCTCGGCAACGTTATGGCCAGTGATCGGGGAGCTTATTGGATCCGGAACCTTCTCCGAGTCCAAACCAAAACTGAACTTCTCTATGACTGTCTTCTTGGCCTTTTCCACATTCCGGGGAGTCAACCCACCTTGCATGGATTCCGCCGTCCTGACGATCATGGTCGAAAGCGGATTTATATTTGCTCGCACGACGTTGGGGGAAACCACAACGGATTCCAACGGGATATCAGGTGCTTTTCCACTCACCAAGTCCGTCCCTTCGGCGGCCACGACCGTCAGCGGGTAGTCGCTGGGATCCAGCTTTACAGAAAAACTGTATTTGGCCTGTCCATTACTGACCGTTTCCGCCACCACATCTCCTGCTGCATTCTTGAGCTGTACACGGGCATTGGCCACGGGGCCATCACCCACACTTCCGCCAAACGTGGTGCGGCCGCCTGAATTGCATGCCGATAATGTTGCCGCCAACATCACCGCCAAAGGTATTGCGTGTAACTTGTTGTTCATAGCCACGTCCTTTCCTGTCTTGACTGTCGTTGGACATGATGTCGACAATGCCGCGCGCGATTGGATCTAACCGTTCACGTTTTGCGCGTGATCCAGTTCACATCAAGACGGGTAGGGCATATTTGTACGGAGTGGATCACATTTTCAGCGGGACATGGGAAAATGCTTCTCACCTGACTGCCGTTTTTGAAGGGGCAACGACATCTGCCGCATTCAGAACTAACTTCAGGCGCATGGTATGACCATGAAATAAACGCGCATAAAAAAACAGCGGCACCTTTGGATGCCGCTGCCGTTGCCGACAGGCAATGCCCGCCGGTTCCTTTTGAGGATGTACACGCTACAGTGATTTACGATTCGAGAAACTGCTTTCCCGTCCACCCTGATCGTAGGCGGTCACCGCGAATACCGAGCAACTCGATGGTGCATTGTTGAGCGTATACCGGGTGACGGAACCGTCGTTCACATCCTCTATTACCTTCAGGTCATTACCGCTCTTGCCACAGTAGATGCGATAACCGTCCAGCTCGCTGAGTGACAAGGGCTTGCCATCGGTGCGTCGATCGGGGGCGACCCATGTCAGCACGACCTTTCGGGAAGCCGGTTGTCTGGCCGCCGGCCGCGGGGCCGCTTCCGGTTTGCGAAACACCCCGTCTTTCCCGGCACCAGGCGAACCTGCGCCTCCATTGCCACCACTGACCTGCGTATATGTCTGCGATGGAGGTGTGGTGGGTATGCGCACCTTGCTGGCGTGTTTTTTCGCCACCTTCTGCACCGCGCTCTCAAGGGTATGCCTATCCGCACGGGCCGCTCTCTTTGCTACCGACCGCAGCTGTGTTTTCACGTCGTGCGGAATAGCATTCTCAACCGTTTCGGGAGTCGATTTTGCCGCAATTTTTCCCAGATTTGCGCGCAGATTAGACACCTTGCCACTGCCATCCACTGCTTCTGCCACCTCGATGGCCGCCTTCGCCTCGTCAATCATCTTGGCGCTTATGCGGACATTCTTCGTCCGCTTTTTCGCATATGGCGTGGTGGTTTGAATTGCGTTGTCCAAGGCGCCCGTCGCGACAACGCTGTCGACCTCCAGACGGTTTTCCATGGACTCTACCAACACTTCGGCCGTTGCCGCCAAAGCCACTGCTGTCACACGTGGATCGGCCTTCGGGTCACCCGCCCCATCCAGCCGTCCGTCTGACAGATCCGCGGCGAGCTTTTCAAACACGCCCTCCGTGTTGACGGAGTCGCCCACCCCATTCAATGCCTTGCTGGTTCGCCTGATGGCCTCCGCCATCGCCTCGCTGGCCTTCACGATCTCAGCTACATTATTCTCGCCAACCGGTGTCGACAGAGGATCCGGGACGGTGGCTGGATCGAGCCCAAAGCTGAAATTGTCGAGCACTATCTGCTTTGCCAGCTCGACATTTTCAGGCGTCACACCACCTGCCATGTGCTCGGCGGTCTTGACGATCAAGGTGGAGTGCGGATTGATATTGGCATGCACACTCCCCGGTGAAAGCACGACCGATTCCAGGGGAATATCCGGCGCCCGGCCCGTCACCAGATCGGTGCCACCAGCCGCCTCGATCGTAAGTGGATAGTCGCTCCGTTTCACTGCCACAGAAAAGCTGTATTTGGCCTGACCGTTACTGACAGTTTCCGCCACTACGTCGCCGGCTGCATTCTTGAGCAATACACGCGCATTGGCGACCGGACCGTCGCCAACGCTCCCGCCAAACGTGGATGTGCCGTTTGAGTTACAACCTGGCAATACGGTTGTCATTATCAATGCCAAGGGGATTGCACGAAATTTTATAGTCATTGGTATTTCCTTTCCTGCTACGTTTTGTCGTCGCCCATGATGTCGTCGACAACGGTTGCATCCGGAACATCCAATTCACATTTTTCGCGTGCGCTTCGTCACACTCTTTCGGGAAGGAAAAATTTCTATGAGACGGTTCACAGTTCCCCCTGGGAAAAGGGAATCCTGTTCCAAGAATTCAGGAAACCAACCGCCGTAAATGTAATTTTTAATTCGCCCGCGAAGAAGAAAAATCGGGCGGCGATGTATTCAACAGGGCCGGAGCTGGAACATCGCGGCCTTGGCGAACATTATGGTTATCAGGAAATCTCTGGAACTGCGGAAAAGCGGGAAAGAGAGGGCTATTGTCAACCCGACAACGCCATATAGCATTCAGCCGTGGCCTGTCTTTGAATGTCATAGGGTTAGGGGCTTCAGGCAGGCGCCGGAACAAGGCGCAGTGCGCAGGCAAGGGTCGTTCCCTGGCCAAGGTCGCTCCAGTGCATCCATGCACTCGCGACACTTGGACATCCTGTCCAGCGCACTGGAACGCAGGTCCGACGCCTGCCTGAAGCCCTGAATGCGATATATAGTGTTGCCGGGTTAATAGTTTAATGGGCCATATCCATCTTGTGCTGCATTTCGTGCTGCATGTTCATCGGCTTCATGCCGTGCATCATTTTCATTTGAAGCTTGCGTACGGGGGCTGTGATACGGGTTTCGCTCTTGTCCTCGAATACCAGCGTAAGGGGCACTTTGTCGCCGTCTTTGAGTTGCTGATGCAAACCAATCAGCATGATATGCAGACCACCGGGTTGAAGCTTGGTGGCCTGTCCGGCTGGCAGATCGATTTTCTCCACTTTACGCATGCGCATCATGCCGCCCTCCATGGTATGGGTGTGAAGCTCCACCACCTTGGCCACCGGGCTGCTGGCCGCGATCAGCGCATGATCCATTTTTGACTTGTTGGTCAGGACAAGAAAAGAGGCACTGTTGGGCTGGCCGGGAGGTACTGCCCGGGCGTAGGCGCCGGACGCTGTAACATCCTCCGCCGCTGTATCCGCCATAGCCGCAGTGGACATGCCAAGAAACAATAACAGGGTCATCATTGTCGATATTAACCCGGCAACACTATATATCGTATTCAGCCGTGGCCTGTCTTTGAATATCATAGGGTTAGGGGCTTCAGGCAGGTGCCGGACCTGCGCACTGCGCCTTGTTCCGGCGCCTGCCTGAAGCCCTGAATGCGATATATAGTGTTGCCGGGTTAATAAATGTATCTTCATCATGCTTTTTGCTCTCCTGGTTGGAACAAACGGGTCACTTGCCGCGTCTAGCCAGCAATGCCTTCAACGCCGCGGCGATCTTGTCAGGCGGGGTACCGTGGGGCAGGGTCTTCGCCAGACGGCCTTTCTCGTCGATTAGATAGAGATCGGCGGAATGGTCAATCACATAGCCCATGGCCGAGTCCTTCTCTTGCGTCTTCCGATACGCCGCACCGTAACGACGGGCCACCTCCGCAAGCTCTTCTGGTGTGCCGGTGAGCCCGATGATGGCGGGATGGAAATAGGCTGCATATTCCTTGAGTCGCTTTGGGGTATCCCGTTCCGGATCCACGCTGATGAAGATCGGCTGCACGCGCGCCAACTCATCCGCCGTCAACTGCTCCAGCGCAGCGCTCAAATATCCAAGACTGGTAGGACAAATATCAGGGCACCAGGTGTAACCGAAGTACAGCACCACCACCTTGCCCCGCAGGTCCCTGAGCGCCACTGGACCATCGGCGGAGCGAAGCACGAAGTCACCTCCTGTGGGCGCCTCCGCGATATCCAGTGTGTTCCGACGGCCCTTTCCGTCCGGCGCCGGGTTCCAGAACAGCAGGCCGAGGAGAACGACCGCCAGGATAAGGACGACGATCCACTGAATCCTGGCCCACATATCTCACCTCCTCTCTACGGCGACAGCCCAATGGCACGCCCTGGCCGGCTCTCGCCCGGTCGGAGTGCCCCACTTCGTGTCGCTTGTGTCCGCCCTGCCCACTGGTCGCGAAAACCACCCATTACATACCCTTACTCCGTCTCGCTGCGAACAATAGTGCGACATTCAGACTAGCCCGGATTATTCATGAAGTCGCTCGCGCCCTTGCCTCGTTGCCGGTATGTCGATCCCCGGCTTGACGGTGATGAAGCGGAACGGCGCCGCCATCAAGCCGTGGTCCGTATGCACCAAGACCTTGGCCTCCCATTCCATTGCATCGCGGACACACACCGGTAGCATACCGTCACCGACGTAGTGCCCCGGTTCGACGGCATGCAACCTGGGGCGATTGAAGCCCATATTCATATCGACCCCTTTGAAATCGATCTCGACCCCTGTGGCATCCATTCCCTCGATCCTCACGTCGAAATGCAGCGGCTTCACCACTGGGATGTCATGTGGCGATACCTCGAAACTGACCCTCCCATCACCGGGAAAGCCGACCGAGCAGGGGCCTGCGCGGAGATCGCAACGGGCGTTCACCGGGGCAATCACAGCGACTTCCGGGTTGAGCAAGGGGCCGGCCTTGTACACGGCCACCACCGCGACCGCAACAAACAGTCCACTTGCTACCCACCACAAACGGATTGTCGATTGCGCCATGGATTACCTCGATCTCACGGTGGTCATGCTAGGGAAACGCGCCAGAATATGGAATCGACAAATACCACCCAGGGGCAAGCGGAGATGAAAACACCGTCCCAGCGCGCATATTCCGGGCCGGATCACACACCCTTGTGTCATATCACACATCCAGCCGTCAGGGCAGGTCACTCCGCTTGAACATATGATATCCCGCCGCAGCGCAGAGGGTCCCCACCACCACCGGATAGACAATCGCGTAGACCATGTATCCCACTCTTCCGAAATTGTCGAGGATGACATAGGCCGAAGGCCCCAACACCACGAGCTGCGGGTCGAACAACATCATGGAGGCGGTACGGAAGACTTGCATAGGGTTGGCCAGGGCGATGGCCACCGCCGTTTCGGCCGGTAGCTGTTCCTGGATCATGACGCCGAGCAGGATGAGGTCGAGGAACAGCAGCAGGGTGAGCCACACCACGAAGGCGGCCCCCTGCGCCACATCGGACGAGCGCGCAACAGTGGAGATCAGCATGCCGATCCCCAGAAAACACCACGCCAGCACCATCAGCAACAGGGTGTAGTAGACGAGAAGCGGCCAGGGCACCTCCACGCCCTTGATCACCCCCCATATCACCGCGCCGACCATGGCCAGAAATACAGGCAGGAAGACGATAAGAAAGCGTCCGATCATCTTGCCCCAATACCAGGCGGAGAGCGTGATCGGCAACGACAACAGATACTCGAACACGCCCGCCTCCCGGTCGCCCGCCACCGAACGCACCGTGGTGATGAGTACGAAGATCGGCAGGATCGCCATCGAAAGCTGGATGTAGGTGAGCAGCAAGCGGGTGAGACCCGTAAAGCCCATGATGCGGGATTCCGCCAACCCGAAGACGAACAGCACCACCACCAGACCGCCGAAGACCATGGTGTACACCATGAACCAGCGCGCACGCAGTGACTCGATGATGTCGGCGTAGGCGTTCAGCCAGAGGTGTTTCATAATGCGTCGGGTCCCCTTGTCATTGTTCTTCGGGCTTGTCCACGGCGGCTCGCCGCCTCGCCTGCGCTTTCAGCCGTTCGAGCAGTTGGACGCCATGGGCATTGAAACGCGCCTCCACCTCGAAGATGTGCTGTTTGGCCTGTTCGAAGGTCAGGCCGCCCGGCGCCGGATCGCTCTGGGCGCCCAGGCCATATTCCATCGGTGTCACCTTGCCTGGCACATAGGTCGCCGTGCGGGCATCGATCCAGTTACCAGTGCGGTAATCCGTGACCCAGATCTGGGTCTTTGGATCATCCTTCCACGGCATGTCCCGCAACCACATGACGGCACAACCGATATCATCGAAAAAATGGACCCTGGATTTTTTCCCCTTCGGAAAAACGCGCACCTCGGCCGCGAAATGGCGGTCGCTCAACACCATCCGGCAACGCTCGCACACCTGGCGATCCCAGTGTACATCCACTGGTCCGGTACCGGGGTCTTTTGAACAGCCCGCCAGAACAAGAAACAACCCGCCCCAGAGCCACTTATGCATGGCCCGTCACCGGCGCCTCCGCCTCATCCATGGCGATACTGCCCAGCAGTGCGGCATAGCGGGAGAGTACACCCAGAAAACGCAGACGGTCCGGCCCCGCCACCAGCCCCTCCCACACACGGCCGTCGTCCGAACCCTCGAACCCCCATTCGGAGATCGCCTTGGCAAAGGCCTCCTCCGGGCGGATCAGCGCCACCCGGCAACGCAACCGGCTGGAAAGCTCCACCAGATCCGCCACCCGGTCGTCGAGCACGATTTCACCCTGGTCCATCTCCACCACCCGATTCACCAGCGACGCCACCTCGTCGAGGCGGTGGCTGGAGATGATCATGGCCGAGGTGTCCTTTTTCTCTGCCAGCAGCTTGAAGAAGATGTGGCGCGCCTCCGGGTCCAGGTTGGCGGCGGGTTCGTCCATCACCAGCAGTTCGCTGTCGCGCCCCAAGGCGATGGCAATCAGCAGTTTCTGTTTCTGGCCGCCGGATAGCTTGACAAAAGGCTGTTTGCGAAAATGCTTCACATCCAGCCCCAGGCGGTCGGCCACATGGTTCATGCGCTCGGGGTCGGCACCGCACAGACTGGCGGCGAAATGAACCAACTGCCTCACCGGCATCCGCAGAGGCGGCGGCAGCTGGGGGACGAACCCCACCTTGGAGAGCACCTCACGCCGGTGGCGGCGCGGATCCATCCCGTCCACCGTGACCCGCCCCTCACAGATGTATTCCCCGAGCAGACAACGGATCAAGGTGGTCTTGCCTGCTCCGTTGGAGCCCACAAGGGCCAGCCGATGTCCGCGATCGACGGTGAGATCCACCGACTTCAGCACCAAGTGGCGACGAAACCTCTTGCGGACTTTCTCAAACTGAATCATCACACTCCACCTGCCTGCGCCCGAATATCCCGCTTACCAGCCCGCCTGAACGATCCCGACAAGGCGCCACTACAGAAATTTGCTCAACCCCTTGACCTCGAAATTCAACGAGTGGGTGGGGCAGATATCGACACAAAGGCCGCAGCGCGTGCAGTCGGAGCCGATATCCGTGTTCATGGCAAGGGCGCGACCGCGTATGGTCACATCCAGCACATGCGGCACCATGCAGACCTTGCGGCAATCACCCTCGTGATGGCAGGCCTCGACATTGTATTTTACCCTCACCGGCGAGAAGAGCCCCACTGCCCCATAGGTCAGCCCGATGGGACACATGTAACGGCACCAGGCGCGGCGCGAATAGAAGATCTCGATGAGCAGCAGCACCCCCACCCAGACGAGTGCAATCCCCGGCCCGTAGATCAATGCGCGACTCAAAATACCCGTCGGCGAGACGGTCTCGAACACGGTGTATCCGCTGACCAAGGCAAGGAGGGCAAAAAGGACGTATAACACCACCCGGATACGGCGATTGAGTGCGTGATCCTTTACGATCTTCTTTTTCGCCAGCCACAGATGTATGTGTTCCGCCCATTCCGCCACCAGATGATAGGGGCACACCCATGAACAGAATGTCCGCCCACCCAGCAACAGCCAGAGCACAAACACGGTGGAGGTGCCGATCACCAGATTCAGTACCACATGCTTGTAGGCGAGCATCACCTGCAACGCAGAATTGAGATCCGCCATGTGGAAGCCCAGCACGCGGGAGGCCGTCAATGCCCCCTCGACCAGTTGAACATCGAAGTGATAAGAGATCACAAACAGGATATTGACGATGACGAGGGTGGTCCAGCGCCGCCACAACCAACGGTGATGTCTTCCGGTGCCCCGGTGCGCCTCCTCGGCCGCCAGAAGATCCTCTTTGGTCAAACCCTCCTCGCGTTTGTCTTTGTAGATCGTCTTGATCTCAATGGGGATATCGCCCGGTTGGGGTTTGCGGGGTGCCCCCCCGAGCATGACGCGCAACGATTCGAGAATATAGCTCATGCCGACCTCACACTGTATCCGTATTGACGCGTATATCGATGACAATCGCCGGCGGCTCCGGCGGGCAGATCATTTCGCAGACACCGCAACCTACACAGCCGTCCAGGATCACCGGCTTCATTTTGGCCGTTCCGCCCGACGATGCCACCGGCTCCAGCCTGATCGCATGTTTGGGCGGACACTCATGGCCGATCTTCTTCGCCACCAGAGGCTGATCACTTTGTTGCTGTTTCGCCTCGTCCGCCGCGCATTCGGTGATGCGCATCTCGATGGGACACTGGCGCACGCAAAGATCGCATATCTCAAGATCGTAGGGATGATCCGCAACCGGAATCGGGTTCCATCGATCAATCTCCGAGTAACGCAGGATACCCTCGAAATCGGGCCCGCGGGCCTGCCCTTTGAACCCCTTGCCCTGCAAGGCGAGACACTTCGAAGGCGCCGCCAGACGGGCGAATCCCATGCGCGCATCCGCGGGAAAATCCAACTCATGGGTCAGCGCCCCGGTAGGACAGGCGAGTACGCACTGCAGGCCATCGCAGGAGAAGTCACACGCCTGATCCCGCGCCTGGATATAGGGCGTTCCAACGCCAAAGCCCTCGTCGAGATCCGAAAGCTTGATCGCCTCCACGGGACAGACCTGAACACACTGTCCGCACTTGATACAGGCAGCAAGGAACTCCTCTTCATCGAGAGGCGCCTTGATAGCGCCGGGCGGACGCAGGCGCAGCGATCTGCCCTGCACCACCGGGAGGAATCCCAGCAGGGAACACCCCAATACGCCCGCCGCCATGACCGAACTACGAATGAACTCCCGGCGCGTCTGTGCCCGCCTCTTGGGAGACAAGGGCACCTTGCGTTTCTTCACCGCTTTGTCTTTGTCAGCCATCGCTCATCTCTCTTTTCACCTGCCCCCTGTTCGACTGCACACGTGTATTCACGACTTCAACGCCCCAGTGAGTCACGCAACGCCTTCAGGGCATCGAATCCCGATGTGTCCTTGGTCGGGGACTCAGTCGGTTTCACCACCCGCTCAGACGTGTGCTTGTAGGATACCGAGAGCGCCGCATCCGCCAGCATGAGAGGCTTGTCGTCTCGAAGCGTGAGATTGGGTGCGCTGAACGGCGCCAGGCGCTCGAGAAAATCCAGCACTTCCAGCACTGGCGACCCCTTGAAGAATCGCGCAGGCGGCACATCCATCCAGATCCGATCTGCATACGCATAGAGCTCATAGGGCGTATCACCAACCCTGTCCTTGTCGAGATCGAAGCCCTCATAGTCGTCCCAGTAGTTCCCCTTCCATATATTGTGGTTCGCCGTCTTGCCGCCCTCCACGCTTACCTGGGTGATGTTCCCTTCCATCACGTTCCCCTGGAAGATGTTGCCGTGCCAATCATTGAGGAAGGTGATACCCACACCGCCAAAAGCGATCACGTTGTTGAGTATCCGGTTGGTGGTGTCGGGTTGATAGGGCGAGACGTCCAGATAGATGCCGGTCGCACAATTGAGAATGGTATTGCCGACGATTTCCACATCCGAGGTCTCCTTGAAGCCCACCCCCATGCCGGTCGGCCCCGAGGCGCGGGCGATATAGTTATTCCGGATCACCACGCCATCGCTGTACATGAGAAAGATGCCGACGGCATTGTCCTCATAGTGATTGTCGATCACTTCGTTGTACTGAGAATACATGAAATGGAGGGAGTAGCGCCCCCCTCTCGAATCGTTGCGGGCAATGAGATTGTCGCGCGAATACCAGACCACCATGTCGCGTGAATCACGGATCACATTGTCGGTAACTTTGTTATGAAAGCTGTACCAAAGCCTGATGGAGTCGCCCCGCAACCCGAGGTCGAAGGGTTTCGAGGAGATATGATTACGTTTGATGATATTGTTTTCCGCCTGGCCCAGGTCGATCCCGAACAGGCAGTTATCGATCACCAGGTCACGCATGACATTGAAGTTGCCCCGCACCTGGATGCCGGAGTCGATATCGTTATAGGACTCTCCGGAATTGGTCAGCCGGAGCCCCCGCAGACTGACGCCATCGGTGTGAATGTAGACGACCGAACCCTTGCCGCCCCCATCGATGGTGACCTTGCCTTGTCCGTCGATGGTGATCGGTTTGTCGATTCTCACCGGGCCGGCATAGGTACCGGGCGGCGGCACCAAGGTATCGTTGGGTTTTGCCGCGTCCACCAGCTCCTGCAAATGGGGGTAGGGCTTTTTCGGCTGGACTTCCGCCGCCAACAAACCCAGCGACATCAGTATCAGCATTGCGGCGGCGGTCAGAGCCACCCATGTACCGCATGTTGGCACAGCCACCTTCTCTTGGCGCGTCAGCCATGGAGATGTCCGCCGCATATTCGCCATAATCACCTGTCGGGCTCAGGCCACCTGGCCTTTGAACTGTTTCTTGCGAACAAGCGCCGCCACTGCCAGGAGCGCGGAAAAGAGCAACATCACGGCAAAGCCGATATCGGGGTAGGAATGCGTGGTGAATTGCGCCACTTTGCCGTTGCCGAACACGGTCGGCATGAACGGCTTTACGGCGAAGGCCCCCATGGCGTTCAACGTATGACCATACCACCAAAGCCATGCCGAATAGTCGATGACAAAAAACACCGGCAACGCCATGGGGACCAGAACCAACAACCAGTAAAGAACACCGCCGTTCTTCCGTGCCCCGAACACGAGCAGCACCATAGCGCCAAGCAGTCCGACGAACACGACCTGGATCGCGACTTTCAGCTTTTTCACCATGGGTACGATCTCGGCCTGGTTGTTGAAATAGCGGCCAAGCGTCTTGCCATAATGCCAAGCCATCGTCTGGTAAAGACTTCCATTCCACGGCGCTTTCACAATACCCTTGGATCGATCGCGTTCATAGTTCTGTTTGAGCTGTTCGATGAGCTTTTCCTTTTCCGAAAGCACCCGCTCCTCGCCCCCAAACTGCTCGAGCCCCTTGGGCTTTTCTATCTTGACCCCCGATGCCTCCAGCGACTTACGAAGCATCTCGACAATACCGCTACCGGAAGTCTCGTCACTCCCCTCTTCGCCCGTCGCCTCCTGGTCGAGCGACGTCACCAAGGCCTTTATATAACCTTCATTCTCGAGGTCCAGACCATTGGCACCGTACAGGGTGAGCGACATCCAGATGGCGATTGCGGCGAATCCCACCGCGAGAATGATCATGCGGATCCTGGGTCGGGTACACATGAAGCCCAACAGCATGACCGCGAGAAAAGCGACCAGGAATTGGGAGAATGCCCGCTCGATGGGACCGCCCGCCGCAATGGGATACATCCCGACATAATGGTTGATGGTGTCCATCTCGTGAACGCAATCCAGCGCCATGGACTCCGTGATTTCCTTTTTTTCCACCTTCTTGCATCCATTGAACACGCCATTCATATGGAATTCGATGCGCACCCCGTCGGGAAAGGATTCCTTCGGATAGTTTGGCGCCGTCAGGGAAACCCACCAAGTGGGCAGGATGTAGATCGCGACCAGCAGGCCCAGAGCAATCAGCGTCAGAAGGGCAACCAGGAGTGTGGGTTTTGTTTGGGATGTCGCATTCATGGTCGAATCACCCGCCAACGGTCAACCATTGGCAATCGTCAGGAAAGCGCCCGAACCGGCGGCTCGGACATCGTCACACAGAGAAACCGCCAGCCGATGGCCGGCACTGCGGACACACCCGGCAAGGTGCGCCCGCAGACATCACGACCGGATCAGTCGAAATCCGGATTCAACCAGTCCTTGGACGGCGCGAGGTCCTTCTTCGGCACCGGGATACGGGAAACATAGTTGATCACCATCTTCTGATCCTTCGGGCTAAAACCCTGGATCTGCTTGACCATGTCCGGATTTGCGTTCCGGCGCTTGCCCTCTTCGATCCATTTGAACTGCCGGAGCATGTATTCGTAATGCTGTCCCTGGATACGGGGATAGAACTTTTCGTTACTGCCTTCCCCATGCTCGCCGTGGCACTTGACGCAGTTCTCCTTGAACAGCTTCTCCCCCTGCTTGTACTCTGGCGTGCCTTTCTCCCAGGGCCCTTTGCCATTGTCCGGATTCATGGGCAACTTGGAGATATAGTCGGTCACGTCGGCGATCAACTGGGCCGGCTTGATTTCACCCTTGTGGAAACCGGCGACCGACATGATCTGTTCGTCCAGGGCGAAGGGATACATCGTCGGGTTGTCCCGGTTCTTGGCGCGGATATCGGCCAACTGTTTGATCAGGACGTTCTTGTGCTGTCCGGCCAACTGGGGAAAGGTTCCATCCTTGAGTCCCCACCCTTCGGTAAGGTGGCAGGCAGAACATACATCGAATACGGCAATTCCCCGTTTTCTGTCGGGCTTGAGTGTCATGGCCTCCGTCTTCTCGCCCCCGGCCTTGTTCCAGTCCTTCACATCCTTGGCCGGTCCATTCTTGTCGGCAAACGCGTTGCCGGCCACGGCGAGGCTGACCGCCACTACCGCACTATTGAGCAATACTTTCATTCTTGTCTCTCTCCTGTCCCCTTAAAACGGGACGATATATCGGGTTCGTAGATCCAGCCGCAGGCTTTGCCTGACCGCTGATTGCGCCACGGAAAACACGTAGGCGAGGAGTCTCGCACGGACCTCCATTAGGCATCTTTGATATGCGTCAAAGACCTACCGGAAACCCTGGATGATGCCGTCGGTGTCACGACTGTCTCCCCCACTTCCGAAAGGCAGGGCGCACACATCGTACCGGCGGGCTCAATGTCCGACTGACGAGGGATCTCCGACAGCGTCTGTATTCATCATCATCGGACAGCCCGCACATGATTCTTGCGAAAGCGCGGGATAGAGGGACCCGCCCCTATTTCAAGCTCGATATCCACTCCGCGATTGCATGCATTTCTTCCTCGGATACCAGCGACATCACGCCTTTCATCGCCGCCGTCTGGCCATTCGAACGAGCCCCTGACTTTATGTCCTTCATCTGATTGAAGGCATAATCGGCATTCTGCCCGGCCAATATCGGGTAATTCGGCATGATGGGGGTTTTTGCATCCTTGCCGTGACAGGACCAGCAGGTCTTGCTCTTGAACAGCGCTGCTCCGTCCGCGGCAATCGCAGTGTTCCCCGCAGTCAGCGACAGTCCCACCACGCCAGCGGCCAAAGCAACGATCTTGATTTTTCTCATGTCAATACCTCACCAATATTCAGGTAATTGTGGAGTCGACGGAAGAAGGGGCTCGCAATGAGCCCCTTCTGTCTCAGGTCATACACCCTTCAGGTTGTAACTACTTGACCTTTTTGGCGCCATGCTCCTCCAGATAGGTCTTGGCGCGCAGACCCAGGTCTGCTGTCTTGACCTGGTACTGCCACCACTGGCCTGCCCAGAGGGTCGCATTCTGGTAATCACCCTTGGCGGCAAACTCCTCGGACTTTTTCTTCGCCTCCTCGGCGAATCCAAGCTGGTCAGTGGCGTCCTCCACCAGAGCCACTACAGGAGGAAAGTCCTTGTAGTTGTGGCTGGTGATGAAGGCCACCACCGAGTCGATGACCGCCTGGGTCTCGAGGTTGGTCTTGACCTGCTTCTCGTAGTCGGCCTTGGTGTACTTCTGACCTTCCGCCACGGCCCCTGTCGCCTTGTACCCCTTGGGCGCCACGAGCAGGTACCCCTGCATCTCCAGATGGAGCGCGGAGCAGAACTCGGTGCAGTAGTAGGGATAGACGCCGGGCTTTTCCGCCTTGAAGGTGGCGGAGACGGTCTTGCCTGGCTCGACCGAGAGGTTGACGTTCTGGTTGTACATGGCGAAACCGTGCGTCTCGTCCTCGGCACGCTCGAGGTTGGTCAAGTGGATGGAGACCTCGTCGCCAGCCGTAACCTCGATGATCTCAGGCGTGATGTGCGAACGGATGAGGGTCCCGTAGACATCCACGTGGTTGCCATTGCGCACGATCTTTTCACGGCCGGCGCGCGTCCGCCATTTGGACTTGCTGTCGGTACGGCTGTTCCAGCCGGACTTGTAGCGAATCTCGGGCTTCAGCTTGTCGGCCTTGATCGCAACCGCATAGTGGGGCTCACCCAAAGGAATCGGCATGTCGTACAGCAGTTGCATCTTGTCACCGCTGATGTCGATCAACTGATGGTTCTGCGGATGCAGAGGACCCACCGGGTTGAAGCGGTCGATCGCCAGCTTGTTGAGCGAGACGAGGTACTTGCCATCCGGGTGGACGGTATCGCCCTCCATGGTCATCAAGTGACCGATGTTGTAGTGGATATTGATCTTATCCAGCACCTTGCCTTTGCAGTAGTCCCACTTGGCGACCTGGGAATCCACATACAGGGAAGTGTAGGCGATGCAGGGCTTGGCATCCATCTGGGTGTGCAGAGGTCCAAGGCCGAGCTGCACCTGGGTGTGCAGGGTATCCTTCATACTCAGGATGGGCACCCCATAGGGGTCCTTGCCGGCAAACTTCTTGTTCTTGATGGCATCCATGATCTTCTTGAAGCTGTAGACCGATACATGGGTATCGAGCTTGCCGCTGACGATGATCTTGGAGCCGTCCGGCACGACGTCCACACCGTGGGGACTCTTCGGTTCAGGGATCAGATAGAGCAGACCCTCCGCAATGGCCTGCTTCATGGGGATCAGGTACATCCCCTTTGCTTTCTTCACTTTCCCGGCCTTGACCAGTTCCTCGGCCTTCTTCCAGTTGGTCACATGCAGAAAGTCGGTATCCTTCTGCGAGCAACCGGCCTCGAAGGGGGGACGCCCTTTTTCGATGCCGCCCACATAGCGCTCGGAGCAGAACGAGTTGGTGAAGCCCCAACCATAAGAAGGGCCTTTACCGGCATCGGAAAGGTCCTGACTGTACGGACCCAGTTCGAAGACAAAGGAGTCTTCTTTCTTGATCCGCCCCTCTTTCTTGTCGAACTTCCAGTAGGTCAGCCCACCGCGGTACTTGTCGTTGAACTCGGACAGTGGCACGAAGTCATCGCTGAAGGGCGCCGCATATTGGGTGGCCTCCATGATGTATTCCGTATTGGGCGTGACGAAGGCGCCGCCATGCTCGGACTTGAAGAAAGGATTGACCACGATCTGCTTGGTTTCGAAATCCTTCAGATCGACCACCGCGATGCGGGGGTTGGCCTTGTCGTTGATAAAGACATAGCGACCATCATAGTCACCGTTCTCCTCGGAGAAAGCGGGATGATGGGTGTCACCGTAGCGGATGTCCTTGCCATTGATACGGCCCTCCGCCAGCACGGCCTTGGATTCATCGTCGAAGCCATAGCCCTGCCAGGGCTCCGGTGTAAAGACGCCGATATACTTCAGAATGCGCATCGACGGAATGCCGTACACGATCAACTGTCCACTCTGCCCGCCGGAACTGATGACGATGTACTCATCACGGCCACCCGTGGGTGTGTAGGTCTTGGCCGCCGCCAGCAGGTCTTTCTGTGTCAGCCCCCGTCGTTTCATCACCTGCTCCAGGGTTTCCGCAGACCAGGCGGCGGATGCCGCGCTCAGGCCCATGCCCAACCCCAACAGCAGGGAGACTGTTTTTTTCATATTCATCTTTATCATCCCCGTCTCCAGTTACACATAGCGTGTCGAGCAGCGCAACCGCTACCCAAAGTTCACACATTCGCATCATCATGCGGGGTCTCCACCCCGTCTTTGACCCAGATCAATAGTTGTGTGTTTTACAACATTTCCTGTGTGATATGGCGCGATCCCTATTAACCCGGCAACAACATATATCGTATTCAGGGCTTCAGGCAGGCGCCGGACCTGCGTTCCAGCGCGCTGGACAGGATGTCCAAGTGTCGCAAGTGCATGGATGCACTGGAGCGA
>JALSTP010000063.1 GCA_026983675.1 Sedimenticola sp. | reverse complement strand
ACAGCAAAAAATCTCGGGCTGCTTCAGGAGTATGGACGGCGCGTTGATGTTTTGTCGTATTCGGGGCTATTTATCTACTTGTCGAAAACAAGGACTGAGTGCATCTGATGCGTTGGTGTTGGTTTTTGCAGGAAAGTTGCCTGATTTTGCTCAAATGGGCTGAGTAGTTACACCCCTCACCCCAACTCTCTCCCCTCAAGGGGAGAGGGCGTAAAAGCAACGATGCCGCCTAAAGGCGTGGGATTTACAGATCCCCTATGGGGGACTTTAAAGAAATTTAATTCCTGGCCGTATACCAGACTGAGAAGCAGGGTTCGAGAACGGGAAAATATTGTCCTAAGCGGGGGATTTCAATGCAACTTTCTCTGCAAATCCGAGTACCTTGGATTGGCCGACTCCCCCATCACGCAGCGTGTAATAGGGCTTTACTTTCTCAACTCAACCGGTTGACTTCCAAATAATAGTTTTTCATGGCTATAATCACAGGGCACTAAAGAGAGAATTGAGAAATACTCTTGGTCGGAATACATATACCGCTGCAGTTTAACGGCCGGCTCGTGCTCTCGAATATTACCTTTATTTAGGAGTAGATAATTATGCGTAAGCTTTCAAAAGCGCTCGGCGTCGCCGCCATCGTTGGCGCTGCCATGACCTTCGGTTCCGCCCAGGCCTGGTGGGGTCCGTGGGGTGGCGGTCCCGGTGGTTGGGGCAATAACAACGACTGGCTTGGCGATGGCTCCGGCGATTTTAGCTTCAATATGAGCGGTCGCGGAAACGGCAGCGGCTGGGGCCGTGGCTACGATTACTACCGTCCTTACTATGGCTACCCATATGGCGGTTGGGGCGGTCCCTATGGCGGCTACGGCGCACCTTATGGCGCTCCCTATGGCGCACCTTACGGCGCCCCCTACGGTGCGCCGCCGGCACCTGCCGCACCCCCAGCGCCTGCTGGTAGCAGCAAATAAGACCTGATTTCAGGTTTTAGTACCCAGGAGCCACACCATCCGCTGGATGGTGTGGCTTTTTTATTGGGTTCGTCTGTCATCTCCGCGCGATTTGTCGCTTGATCGGGATCAGGCAACCCTGCAAAATGGGTTGAACTTCTAAAAAAGGTTGGCGCCGTGCCCGAGCATAAAGTCATTTCATTCGAGAACATCAAAGTGGCATGCAAGAACTGCAGCCTGGTCACACTCTGCCTGCCCATGAGCCTGACCCCGGAGGACGTGGAACGGCTCGATGCCATTGTCATGCGCAGCCGCCCTTTGCATCGCGGCGACGTCCTTTTTCAGGCGGGAAGCCGCTTCCGCTCTCTCTATGTGGTCAAAACGGGCTCGGTGAAGACCTATACCCCCAGCGAGGAGGGCGGAGAACAGGTGCTCGGTTTTCACCTGCCCGGAGAGATCATCGGCTTGGAGGCCATTCAAAGCGGGCAACACACCTGTTCCGGCAAGGTGCTGGAAACCTCGGCCATCTGCGAAATCCCCTTTCAGCGGCTTGAGGAATTGAGCCTCGCGATCCCCAGCCTTCAACACCAGATGTATCGCCTGCTCAGCAAGGAGATCGGGCAGGAAAGCGAGATGCTGATGCTGCTGGGCAAACGGAACGCGGAGGAACGTTTGGCTAGCTTCCTATTGAGCCTGTCCGAACGCTTCAAAAAGCGCGGCCTGTCCGCAACCGACTTCTATCTCAGTATGTCCCGCCACGAGATCGGCAGTTATCTGGGGCTCGCGGTCGAGACGGTCTCCCGGCTCTTCACCCGGTTTCAGGAGGAATCTCTGTTGTCTGCGGAACGCAAACATGTCCAACTGCGCGACATGGAAGGCCTGAAGGCCATTGCCTCCGGTCAAGGTTCTACGAGCCACACGCGCAGATTTCCATAGTCCTTTCACGCGTCTGCTGGATAATCTTCCGACAGCCAGACACACCGCCCTCCACTCGTCTCGTTGATCTGCGCCAGGCGTAGCCGGTGGCGACTCAGTTCATCTTCGGCGGCTCTGATGACCCGCAGCGGCGGACGGTCTCCGGGCAATCGCCTGATGGCTTGCTCGCCCGACTCAGATACCTCCTGCGGATGATCTCCGAGGGAGAGCGCCGCCTGCCCCCCTGTCATCGCCAGATAGACATCGGCAAGGATCTCGGCGTCCAGCAACGCACCGTGAAGCTCGCGATGAGTATTGTCGATCTCGTAACGCTTGCACAGGGCGTCGAGACTGTTTCTCTGGCCCGGATGCAAACGCCTCGCCATGACCAGAGTGTCGGTCACCTGACACAATGATTCCACGGTTACGGCGTTCTGATTTCCCGCCAACCTGAACTCGTGATCCAGGAACCCCACATCGAACGGGGCATTGTGGATGATCAGTTCCGCACCGCGGATGTACTCGATGAAGTCTCCCATTACATCGACAAAGTGAGGCTTGTCGGCGAGGAATTCCTGCGTGATCCCGTGTACCTCTACTGCCCCGGCATCGATCTCGCGGTCAGGTTGCAGGTATTGATGGAAATTGTTGCCGCTCGGTCTCCGGCCCACCAGTTCCACACAGCCAATCTCGATGATGCGATGCCCCTGGGTGGGTTCCAGGCCGGTGGTTTCGGTATCCAGTACGATCTGTCTCATCGGTCGCCTCCATCTCACTTGCCCCCGTCGCGGGGAATACAGCGATTGGCCAGTTCATCGGCCCGCTCGTTTCCAGGATGGCCGTTATGTCCCCTGACCCAGGCCCATTGGATATCATGCTTCGCGGCAAGCCCATCGAGCTCACGCCAGAGATCCGCATTTTTCACCGGTTGCTTCGATGCCGTCTTCCAGCCGCGCCGCTTCCAGCCCTCGATCCATTCGGTGATGCCTTTCTTGACATACTGGGAATCGGTGGTAATACGTATCCGGCTCGGGCGTTTCAGTGCCTCCAGCGCACGGATCACCGCGGTCAGTTCCATGCGATTGTTGGTGGTATCACGTTCGCCGCCACAGAGCTCTTTCTCCACCCCCTTGTAGCGCAACAGGGCGCCCCACCCGCCGGGACCTGGATTTCCCTTGCATGCACCATCGGTAAAGATCTCGACCCGTTCACCCATCGTGGCTGTGCCGTGTGGTGGGTTCGGCCGAACGCGCGCCAAACACGTCGAAAGGGGCCTTTTTCCAAAGCGGTTCCACTGGCGTCAGGGTTGAGACACGCTTCACTGCCTGCACCACATAGACACCGCCTTTCAGCGACCACCAGTGTCCGCCGCCGTTTTCCAGGAAAGACAACCGCCGCATCAGTCCTTCGCTACGCAGCGGCGGTCTGTGCATAAGATAATGGACGGATTCGATATCGAAACCGAGCAGTGACAACCAGTCCAACAGGCGCCGCAAGGGAAGGAACTGGGTATCCCAGGGAAAGACACCCGACCTGCGCCTCAAGAGGTGCCACATCCCCCACAAACTCGCCGGATTGAAACCCATGACGATTATTCGACCCTCTGGAATCAGAACTCTTTCGGCCTCACGCAAGACCTGGTGGGGATCGAGAGAAAAATCCAGCGAATGCGGCATCAGCACCGCGTCCACCGCGTCGCTCTTGATTGGCAGGCGGCTGATGTCGCCTGTGACAAAAGTGGGGCCGCCCCCGCCATCTGCCGTTCCCTCTTCCGACACCACGACACAGGTACGGATGCGTGTCCTGCCCATGACATCCGGCAGACATCCAAAGTGTCCCATCTGCACCAGATAGTAGCCAAACAGATCCGGCAGAAGCTCGCCGAGGCAACGCTGTTCCTGCTCCAGCAGAAACTTGCCAGGGGTATCGTTGAACCACTCACACAGGTGCCGCTGAAGTCTCATATTCTCCGGGATCGGGGCATCCCCACCCGGGAGACACCGATCGAAAGACTGGGCCAAAGGACCTAACCCGGATTATTCATGAAATCGCTCGCGCCCTTGCTTGATCCTTGTCCACACAGGGAATTTTCCTTCCTCGGCAATACAGCCCGTATTCCGCTCGGTCGGAAAATCCCCTGTGCGGACAATGCTCTGCGCAATCATCGCGGCGATTCATGAATAATCCGTATATGGTCTCCTCCCGTTTTGCAAGCCCTCGTGGCATGGATGACAGGGACAAGTTTGCTTCCGTATATCCGGCCTGTTTGTGGTGTCACTGTTGG
>JALSTP010000062.1 GCA_026983675.1 Sedimenticola sp. | reverse complement strand
CTTGAATGCAGAGGGCAGATCTGTCTGTTATAGGGGGCGCTTGGGAATCTGTCGGGTTAATAATCTACTTGGCAACTGCTCCATGCATTGCTCTACCTCCTGCATCCATGCAGTCGTGCGCGGGTGGGAAATCGGCCCGTTTTTCCTCGATTGTTCGTTGCGTAGGCCCACTATGCGCCTCAAAATCGAGAAAAACTGGCCTCGCTTTCCCACCATGCTCGCGACGATCACCTAAACCCGACAGGCTCCTGGCCCGGATTATTCATGACGTCGCTCGCGCCCTCGCTTGATCCTTGTCCACAGAGGGAATTTTCCTTCCTCGGCAATACAGCCCGTATTCCACTCGGTCGGAAAATCCCCTGTGCGGACAATTCTCTGTGCAATCATCGCGGCGATTCATGAATAATCCGGGCTAGCCGTTTGCAGGCAGCAGTACTCTTAGGCGATCTCCTCGGCGCCGGCTATGTTGCGCCCGGCGAGTGCCGGCGACCATTTTGTTGATGCGGAAATCCGCGCTTGATATCGTCCATCGCGCGAGCAGGAAATATGTAAGCAGCCTGTTCGACGCCCTTATTAACCCGGCAACAATATATATCGCATTCAGCCGTGGCGTGCCGGCCCGCAGACTGCGTTGCCCCATCTTGCCGTAGGGTAGCTACAGCGGCGATGGGGCGCCTTGCTGCGAACCGGCACGCCACGGCTGAATGCGATATATATTGTTGCCGGGTTAATAATACGAAAATATTGCCTTGGTTGTTGACAGCGCCTCCTATCAGTCATAGAATGCGCGCTCTTTGACGAAGGTCAGTAAGCAACTGGCTTGTCATTTCCACGTCCGCACCACCGGTTTTGGCGGGGCGGGTTAGTCACGAGCCCTGAGAAAACAGATGGACCCGCTGCACGCGTTGGCTGCATTCCGGGTGGCCGCTGTTTACTCTGGCATTCGTGATCAAGTTAGGTTCAGAGCGTCCCCGGAGACGGAGTAGATGGCAACAATCAATCAGTTGGTGCGCAAGCCCCGTAAGCGCAAGGTGGAAAAGAGTAATGTTCCGGCCCTTGAGGCAAGTCCGCAAAAACGGGGAGTCTGTACGCGCGTCTATACGACAACGCCAAAGAAGCCGAATTCCGCCCTGCGCAAGGTGGCTCGCGTGCGTCTCACGAACGGATACGAGGTGACCAGCTATATCGGCGGCGAGGGGCACAATCTCCAGGAACACTCGGTTGTGTTGATTCGCGGTGGGCGTGTGAAGGATTTGCCAGGTGTGCGCTACCACGTGGTGCGCGGTGCGCTGGATACGTCCGGGGTGGAAAGTCGCCGCCAGGGACGTTCGAAATATGGCGCCAAGCGCCCGAAGAGTTGATCAGAATTACACGGGATTGAGTTACTGTCATGCCTAGAAGACGCGTTGTTGCCCGCCGGGAAATATTGCCGGACCCCAAGTACGGGAGTGAGCTCTTGGCCAAGTTCATCAATATGGTGATGGTGGACGGAAAGAAATCCGTCGCGGAGCACATCCTTTATAAGGCTCTGGATCAGGTGTCGGAGAAAAAATCGGGGGAGCCTCTGGAGGTGCTTGAGCAGGCGCTCGAGAATGTCCGGCCCGTGGTCGAGGTCAAGTCCCGCCGGGTGGGTGGTGCAACCTACCAGGTGCCTGTCGAGGTGCGCCCGAACCGGCGTAATTCTCTCGCAATGCGCTGGTTGATCGATGCAGCGCGCAAGCGCAGTGAGAAGTCGATGGCGCAGAGGCTTGCCGGTGAGTTGATGGATGCCGCTGAGACCAAAGGGGCGGCGGTCAAAAAGAAGGAAGATACGCACCGCATGGCCGAAGCCAACAAGGCATTTTCCCATTATCGCTGGTAGGCAGCAGATTTTGTCTATTCGCAGTTTACACTGAACACAGGATTTTGACGTGGCACGCAGCACACCCATAAGCCGATACCGCAATCTCGGAATCATGGCGCATATTGACGCCGGCAAGACGACGACGACCGAGCGCATCCTCTACTATACGGGTGTATCTCACAAGATCGGCGAGGTGCATGATGGTGCTGCGACCATGGATTGGATGGAGCAAGAGCAGGAGCGCGGAATCACGATCACCTCGGCGGCGACGACCTGTTTCTGGAGTGGGATGGATCGCCAGTTCCCGGAGCATCGAATCAACATTATCGACACGCCCGGGCACGTCGACTTCACCATTGAGGTCGAGCGTTCCCTGCGAGTGCTCGATGGGGCGTGCGCGGTGTTCTGTGCGGTAGGTGGGGTCGAGCCCCAGTCAGAGACGGTGTGGCGCCAAGCCGATAAATATGAGGTGCCGCGCATTGCGTTCGTCAACAAGATGGACCGCATGGGCGCGAATTTTCTGCGCGTCGTGGAGCAGGTGAAAGAGCGGCTCGGGAGTTATGCGGTTCCGATTCAATTGCCCATCGGTGCGGAAGAGAATTTTCAGGGCGTGGTGGATCTCATTCGGATGAAGGCCATCATCTGGGATGAGGCGACTCGGGGTATGGAGTACGAGGCCAAAGAAATTCCTGCCGACATGCTGGATCTCTGCAATGAGTGGCGCGAGGTGTTGGTGGAGGCAGCGGCCGAGGCCAATGAAGAGCTGATGGACAAGTACCTCGAGGGTGGGGAACTCTCGGAGGATGAGATCAAGCAAGGCTTGCGCCAGCGGACCCTCGCTAACGAGATCGTGCCGATGATGTGTGGGTCTGCATTCAAGAACAAGGGCGTGCAGGCCATGCTGGATGCAGTGATCGAGTTTATGCCCTCGCCGGTGGATGTGCCGCCGATCAAGGGTATCCTTGACGACAAGGATGGCACCGAGGCGGAGCGTAAGGCGGATGATAACGAACCTTTCGCAGCCTTGGCGTTCAAGATTGCAACGGACCCCTATGTCGGTACCTTGACGTTCTTTCGAGTCTATTCCGGGGTGTTGAGGTCGGGTGACACCGTTCTGAATTCCGTCAAGGGCAAGAAGGAGCGCGTAGGCCGGATTCTGCAGATGCATGCCAACAGCCGTGAGGAGATCAAAGAGGTCCGAGCGGGTGACATCGCGGCGGCGGTGGGCCTGAAGGATGTGACCACTGGCGATACGCTGTGCGCCACCGACTCTGTGATCACTCTGGAGCGCATGGAATTTCCGGAACCTGTCATCTCGGTGGCGGTAGAGCCAAAGACCAAGGCAGACCAGGAAAAGATGGGCGTTGCACTCAGCAAGCTAGCGCAGGAGGATCCCTCTTTCCGCGTGAATACGGATGAAGAATCCGGGCAGACCATCATCTCCGGGATGGGCGAGCTGCATCTGGAGATTATCGTCGATCGCATGAAGCGCGAGTTTGGTGTGGAGGCCAATGTGGGGGCACCCCAAGTGAGCTACCGCGAGACCATCCGCACGACGGTGGAACAGGAGGGTAAGTTCGTGCGGCAGTCGGGCGGCCGCGGTCAATACGGTCATGTCTACTTGCGGTTGGAGCCCCAGGAACCGGGTGCGGGGTATGAGTTCGTCAATGAGATCGTTGGCGGTGTGGTGCCTCGCGAATATATTCCGGCAGTCGACAAGGGCGTCCAGGAACAGATGCAAAATGGCGTAATCGCCGGCTACCCGGTGGTGGATGTCAAAGTCACCTTGTACGACGGTTCATATCACGATGTCGATTCGTCGGAAATGGCCTTCAAGATCGCCGGCTCCATGTGTTTCAAGGAAGGTGCGGCCAAGGCAAAGCCCGTGCTTCTGGAGCCCATCATGAAGGTCGAAGTGGTGACTCCCGAAGAATACATGGGTGACGTGATGGGTGACCTCAACAGTCGCCGCGGCATGGTGCAAGGGATGGATGATGCGCCGGCAGGCAAGGTGATACGCGCGGAGGTGCCGTTGGCCGAGATGTTCGGTTATGCGACGGATCTGCGTTCGGCCACGCAGGGTCGCGCCACCTATAGTATGGAGTTCAGCAAATACAGCGAGGTTCCCGCGAGCATCGCAGAAGCAATCATCAAGAAACAGTAATTACTCGGTATAGGGGTAACAACGGTGTCCAAGGAAAAATTCGAACGCACGAAGCCGCATGTAAATGTGGGCACGATCGGTCACGTAGACCATGGCAAGACGACGCTGACGGCGGCGATCACGAAAGTGATGGGAGAGACGTACGGAGGCGA
>JALSTP010000061.1 GCA_026983675.1 Sedimenticola sp. | reverse complement strand
GCGTTCGCCCAGTCCCTTGAGGTCCACGGCGGCGCGTAACGACCGTCCGATCAGGCGCTGGATCTCCAGGGTACGGCCGCCTTGCCTGCCGCGTGCCGCTTCGCGGCCCATGCGGTCGGTGGTGGAGCGGGGCAGCATGCCGTATTCAGCGGTGACCCAGCCCTGGCCGGCGCCGCGCAGAAAGAAGGGCACCCGTTCCTCGACAGAGGCGGTGCACAGCACCCGGGTGTCGCCGAACTCTACCAGAACGGAGCCTTCTGCGTGGCGGGTATAGCGGCGGGTGAAACGGATGGGGCGCAATTGGTCGGGGGCGCGGCCGGAGGGTCTCATCGGGTGTCGTTCTCTCTGTTTGATGTGGGGGAATCCGTGTTCTGCGGGCGATACGGGTCGTCCGCCTGTTGATATCCGGGGGGTTCCTGAGGCATGGCGTTTTCATCGCCTTCCCCAGTCGGCAACCGGTCGGCGTCCTCGGCATCGTCGCCGAGCCAGCGCAGCGTCGCCACGGTCACGTTGTCGCTTTCGGGGAAGGCCTGGGCCTCCGCCCGATGGGCAAGGATGCGTGTCAGCCTGTCCAGAGGGGTGCGGGTGTCACCAAGGATGCGGCCGAGAGTGGCGTGGCCTATCTGGCCCCAGAGCCCATCGCTGCAGAGCAGGATGATGTCGTTGTTGCGCAGGCCGGCGGAAGGTCCATGGTCCACGGTGACGCGGGATGGCCTGCCGCCGAGGGCGCGGGTGACGAGGTTGCGTTGCGGATGATGGCCGGCCTCCTCCCATGAAATGAGACCTTGTTTTTGCATCCGTTGCACCATGGAATGATCCTCGGTGCGCGACAGAATTTTACCCTGGCGAAGCAGGTAAAAGCGGCTGTCACCCACGTGCGCCCAGTAGACGCGGCCGTGCTGGACCAGTGCGGCGACCGCCGTGGTGCGCGGCTCCATGGCCGGTTCCTGGGACTGGCCGTAGTCGACGATGTCCAGATGGGCGGCATGCAGCAGCGCGGAAAGGAATCGGTCCGGGTCGGGAATTGGCTTTTCCGTCTGCACAAACAGATGCTTGGCGGTTTCCATCAGGATGGTGGCGGCGATCTCACCACCGGGATGTCCTCCCAGCCCGTCGGCCAGCAGGAGCAGCACGCTGCCCTCCGGCGAGGTCAGGACTATGCTGCGGTCCTGATTGCTGTTGCGGTTTCCGCGCAGGGTGGCCTGTGCGGTTTCATAATCGATTTTTCCAATCATTTAAGGGAGTCCCTGTTTGTCGTCGGGGGATGGGGCAGCAGCGGCTTCCCGTTTGACCTCTGATGGGCGTTTTTCGCTCAATAACGCGTGACGCAGGCATTCCGCGCTCTGGGGACGGAGCAGTGGGTCCACCTCCATGGCCCAATCGATGGATTCTAGCAGGTAGGCGGGATAGCGGCGCCGAAACGCCTTCGCTGCCGGGCGCATCTTGTCCTTGGCGTGGCGTTCGATGGCGGAGATCGGCGTTTTGCCCTCGATACAGGCGCGCATGGTGGCGCCAATGGCGTAGATGTCGCTCCAGGGTCCCACGTAGCCATCCTGATGATACTGTTCCACCGGGGAATAACCGGTGGTAATGATCTGACTGCGCTGCTCGCTGCGGCTGGATGAGAACTGGTGCACCGCGCCGAAGTCGAGCAACAGGGGATCGCCCCCTGGCCGCAGGTGGATATTGGCCGGTTTGATGTCCAGATGGAGCAAGGACTGCGCATGGATCAGTTCGAGCGCATCGAGGATGGGGGGGAATACCGTCAGCAGCAACGTGGCGCTCAGGCGCCCCTTGTGCTTGCGGATGTAATACCCCAGGTTCTTGCCCTCGGTATAGTCCATCACCAGGTAAGCCGTGTTGTTGGCGAGAAAGAAGTTGCGCACCCGCACGATGTTGGGGTGATCCAGGGTGGCGAGCACCTTGGCCTCCTGATAGAAGAGCTGGCGGCCACGGTTGAGCTGCTCACGCTGGGTCTCGGCGATGATGCTGACCTGCAGCGCCCCGTCGCGGCGGGCATAGCGGCGGGGAAGATACTCCTTGATGATCACGTCGTCGCCGTTTTCCTCCTCCCGGGCATGGTAGATCAGGCTGAACCCGCCCCGGCCGATGGCGCGCTGGATCACATAACCATCGACGACCGTGCCTGGCGGCAGTATGTGGCGTTTGCTGGTAGACATGGAGGTCGAGGGTCGGCGTGCCGTGCATGTAATGAGCGGGGGCATTATGATACACGGAATTTTAAACCTTTAGTTGCCGGAGCAGGCAGCGGACACCCACAGAGAGGACGCGGTTCATGGCGGACAGTATGACGGCATTTGCCCGTGAGGTATATCGAGGACCGGAGGGAGAGCTCGTCTGGGAGCTGCGGTCGGTGAATCACCGCTATCTGGAGGTCCACCCCCGCCTGCCCGAGGAACTGCGTATGCTCGAACCGCAGGTCAGGGAACAGCTTGGTCAGCGGCTTGGCCGCGGCAAGGTGGAGGCTGTGCTGCGTTACCGCCCCGCGCCGGGCAGCGCGGTGGAACTCCAGCTCAACCGGCGCCTGGTGGAGCAGTTGCTCAGGGTGAGTGACGAGGTGAGCGAGATGGTGGGCCAGGTGTCCCGGCCGCAGGCGATGGATCTGTTGCAGTGGCCGGGGGTGCTGGAGGAGCCGGACCGGGACATGACGCCGGTGCAGCAGAAGGTGTTGGCGTTGCTGGAACGGGCTGTCACCAGTCTAATCGAGACGCGACAGCGGGAGGGCGCGCGTCTGGCCGACATCATCCGCCAGCGTTGCGCGGCCATGCGCACCCTGGTGGAGCGGGCGCGTGAACGTATGCCCGAGGTGATCGAAAAGGTGCGCGAGCGTATCCGCAACCGTCTGCAGGAGGTGATGGGCGAACTCGACGAGACTCGGGTGGAGCAGGAGATTGCGTTGTTCGCCCAGCGGCTCGACGTGGACGAGGAGATGGACCGCCTGGCCACCCATGTGGACGAGGTGGAACGGGTGCTCGACGCCAATGAACCGGTGGGGCGGCGCCTCGATTTCCTCATGCAGGAACTCAATCGTGAATCCAATACCTTGGGCGCCAAGTCCAGCGACGTGGAGATCACCCGTATCGCGGTGGAGATGAAGGTGCTCATCGAGCAGATGCGCGAGCAGATACAGAATATAGAGTAGAGTAAGGAGAGAATTCATGGCCGTGGCAAACCTGTTTATCGTCTCCGCGCCCTCCGGCGCAGGCAAGACCAGCCTGGTCAAGGCCCTGTTGGCGCGTGATCCCGGGATCACCGTCTCCGTCTCGCATACCACGCGCCCCCGGCGCCCCGGCGAAGTGGACGGGGCGGACTATCATTTCGTGGACCCGGCC
This sequence comes from Sedimenticola sp., assembly GCA_026983675.1. Classification (GTDB taxonomy): domain Bacteria; phylum Pseudomonadota; class Gammaproteobacteria; order Chromatiales; family Chromatiaceae; genus JALSTP01. The sequence continues at coordinate 15,202 of JALSTP010000061.1, read as the reverse complement.
ACCTTCGAACGCATGGTGGAGGCGGGCGCCTTTCTTGAACATGCCGAGGTGTTCGGTAATGCCTATGGCACGGCTGAGGCGGAGGTGCGCCGGTTGCTGGAACAGGAGGGGCGGGATGTGTTGCTGGAGATCGACTGGCAGGGCGCGCAGCAGGTGCGGCGGCGCTTCCCGCAAGCGGTCACCATCTTTATCCTGCCGCCTTCGCGCGAGGCCCTGCGCAGCCGGCTCGAAGGGCGTGGTCAGGACAGCGAAGAGGTCATCGCCCGCCGCCTGCGGGCGGCCCGCGAGGAGATGGCGCACTACCCGGAATTCGACTACCTGGTGGTCAACGACGTGTTTGACGAGGCGGTGGACCGCTTGCATTGCATCGTCGTGGCCCAGCGGCTGCGCGAGCCACAGCAGTCGGAGCGCTTGCGGGCCATGCTGGAACAGTTGCTGGGGGACGCTTGAGGCGCAATGGGACTGGATATTTGCTAAGATCCTGTCAAGGGAGTCTGTCGGATTTAGAAATAATCTACCGCACTGGTGGGAAAGCGGTCCATTTTTCCTCGATTTTTCGTTGCGTAGGCCCACTACGCGCCTCCAAATCGAGAAAAACCGGCCTCGCTTTCCCACCATGCTCGCGACGATCACCTACACCCGACAGACTCCAAGCATGGGAGTATTCCCGTTTTTTCCCCGGATGAGGGGCCGTTTTTCAACGAGCGAATCGATCAATAATCTTGGAGTGAATGTATGGCGCGGGTTACGGTAGAAGATTGCCTTGAACATGTGGACAACCGTTTCGACCTGGTGCTGCTCGCCACCCGGCGGGCGCGGCAGTTGGCCAGCGGTGTCGAACCGCTGGTGGCGTGGGAGAACGACAAGCCGACGGTGGTGGCGTTACGCGAGATTGCCGAGGGCCTGATCACCCGCGAGGCGCTGGACGCTGCCGAGGCGCTACCGGACAGCGAGGAAGGCGAGAAGGAAGAGGCATTCGCGGAATCTCCCGAGGCGGAGGCCAGCCCACCGGAATGATCGTCTTTTCCATTCTCTGCCGCGCCTGGAGGGACCTGCCGAGCCATTGGGAGGGATCAGCGTGCGGGGGTATCTCCGCGCGGGCCGACGGCGCCTGCAGCATGCCGGCGGGGGTGCCGCACAGGAGGGCGTGCTGAACCGTGGCCCTGCCCGATCCGGAACGCGCCCGCTATCTGATAAGTGACCTCTGCGCCTATCTGGAATCCTACCTTCCGCCAGAGCAGATCCGCGAAGTCTATCGTGCCTATCTGTTCGGCGCCGAGGCCCACGAGGGCCAGAGTCGCCTGACCGGCGAACCCTATATCTATCACCCCGTCGCGGTGGCCCGTATCCTGGCCGATCTGCACATGGACCACAAATGCCTGATGGCGGCGATTCTGCATGACGTCATCGAAGACACCAAGACCGCCAAGGAGCAGTTGGCGGAAGAGTTCGATGCAGAGATCGCCGAACTGGTGGATGGCGTCAGCAAGCTGACCAAGATCGACTTTCCCACCCAGGCGGAGGCTCAGGCCGCCAGCCTGCAGAAGATGTTGCTGGCGATGACCGAAGATATCCGCGTGATCCTCATCAAGCTGGCCGACCGCCTGCACAATATGCGCACCCTGGGCGTCATGCGCCCCGACAAGGCACGCCGCATCTCGCGGGAAACCTTGGAGATCTATGCCCCCATCGCCAATCGTCTGGGCATCAACAGTATCCGCATCGAACTGGAGGAACTGGGATTCGCCGCCTACTGGCCCATGCGTTACCGGATTCTGAAGGAGGCGGTGAAGAAGGCGCGGGGGCATCACAAGGAGTTGGTCTCCACGGTGGAGACGGCGGTCAGGGAGCGCCTGCGCCAGGAAGAGGTGCATGGGGCGGTCGAAGGGCGTCAAAAACATCTCTACAGCATCTACAGGAAGATGGTGCAGAAGCGTCTCTCCTTTTCCGAGGTGGTGGATGTCTACGCCTTCCGGATCGTGGTCGACCGCCTCGATACCTGTTATCGCGCGTTGGGGGTGGTACACAATCTGTACAAACCCGTCCCCGGGCGTTTCAAGGACTATATCGCCATCCCCAAGTCGAATGGTTACCAGTCGCTGCACACCGTCCTCATCGGACCTCAGGGCGCGCCTATCGAGATCCAGATCCGCACCGAGGAGATGCACCGCATGGCGGAGTCCGGTATCGCCGCCCACTGGCTCTACAAGATCGGGGATGATACGCCGAGAAGCGCCTACAACCGCGCGTCTGATTGGCTGCAGAACGTTCTGGAGCTGCAAAAGGGCGCCGGAGATTCGGTGGAGTTTCTCGAGAACGTCAAGGTCGATCTGTTTCCGGACGAGGTGTATGTCTTCACCCCGGCAGGCGAGATCAAGGTGTTGCCGCGGGGTGCGACGGTGGTGGATTTCGCCTATGCAGTCCATTCCGACGTGGGCAACCAGTGTGTCGCCGCCCGCGTGGACCGGAAGCTGGTGCCGCTGCGCACACAGCTGTACAACGGCCAGCGGGTGGAGGTGATAACGGCGCCTGCGGGACGGCCGAGCCCCGTGTGGCTCAATTTCGTGGTGACCGGAAAGGCGCGCGCCAACATTCGCAGCTACCTGAAAAACCTTCAGCAGCGGGAATCGGTGGAGATGGGGCGCCAACTGCTGAACAGGGAACTGGCCCGCCAGGGGGCCTCGATCGATGCCCTGGACCCGGCGGCGGTGGACACCTTTTTGGAGGAGACGGGGCTGGACAGTCTCGACCACCTGCTCTCCGATATCGGGCTTGGCAACCGCCTGCCATTGCTGGTGGCGCGGCGGCTGCTGGGGGCAGAGCCGGGCGAGCTGGAACCGGCATCCGCCGACAATCTTCCCTCCGGACGGCTCGTGATCAAGGGCACCGAGGGGATGATCGTGCGCTACGCCAAGTGTTGCCGTCCGATTCCCGGTGACGCCATCACCGGCATCTTTACGCCGGGCAAGGGCATTGTGGTACATTGCCAGGACTGCCGCAATCTGGGCGAATTTCTCAAGCAGGGCGGCAGTTGGCTCGATGTGAGCTGGGAGGCCGTGGACGAGATGGAGTTTCCCACGGAGATCCGGGTGGAGGTCGGCAACAAGCGGGGCGTACTGGCGACCCTGGCCTCCGTCATCGCCAGTACTGGCTCTAACATCGAGACCGTCGGCACCCAGGAGCGTGACGGTCTGAACTCGACCATCGATTTCGTCATCACCGTGCGTGATCGCAAGCACCTTGCGCGCATCATGCGGCACATGCGGGCGTTGCCGTCGGTCCTTCGGGTTGGCCGCGTCAAGGGATGAGCCACGGGATCCCACTACATCGCAGAGGAGTCAACAATGAAGCGTGAGATTATCCGGACGGACCAGGCCCCCCAGGCGATTGGCACCTATTCCCAGGCGGTGAAATGCGGTTCAACTGTCTATCTGTCGGGACAGATTCCGCTGATTCCGGAGAGTATGGAGCTGGTTGAAGGGGATATGGAAACGCAGATCCGGCGGGTGTTCGACAACCTGCAGGCGGTGGCGCGTGCCGCCGGCGGGAGTCTGGCCGACGTGGTCAAGCTGAATGTCTTTCTTACCGATCTCAGCCATTTCCCGCAGGTCAATGCGGTGATGGCGGAATATTTCAGCGAACCTTATCCCGCGCGGGCCGCCATTGGGGTCGCGGCGTTGCCCAAGGGGGCGGGGGTGGAGATGGATGCGGTGCTGGAACTGGAGTAGTGCACACAGGATTACACGAGGAACCAAAGATGAAAAAAATCATTCTGCTGTCGCTCATGGTCTTGCTGGGGTCTGGTGTTGCCCAGGCCGAATACATCATCAAGTTCTCCCACGTGGTCTCATGGCAGACCCCGAAGGGACGGGCCGCGCAGTATTTTGCCGACGAGGTGAACAAGCGCCTCAAGGGGAAGGTCAAGGTGGAGGTCTTTCCCAATTCCCAACTCTACAACGACAACAAGGTGATGGAGGCGATGCGGCTCTCCAGGGGCAAGACCGGTCTGATGGCGGCGCCCAGCCTGTCCAAGTTCGTGAAGTTCTCCCGTCAGTTGCAGGCGTTCGATCTGCCTTTCCTGTTTCATGATCTCAGTGAGGTGCACACGCTGGCCGACTCACCGATAGCGGCCGCCATGACGGCGCCACTGGAGCGTAAGGGGATCAAGGCGTTGGGTTTCTGGGACAACGGCATGAAGGTGTTCTCGATCAAGGGCGACCGGCCGTTGCGGAAGGTGCCGGATGACTTCAAAGGCAAGAAATTCCGCATCCAGAGTTCCAACGTCCACGCCGCGATGATCGAGGCGTTGGGCGGCACCCCGCAGAAGCTTCCCTTCAAGGAGGTCTACACGGCACTGGCGCAGGGCGTGGTGGATGGCCAGGAGAACGCCTGGTCCAATATCTTCTCGAAGAAGTTCCACGAAGTGCAGGACTATATCACCGTCTCCAATCACTCCTACCTCGGTTACCTGGTGGTGGTGAGCGCCGACTTCTGGAACGGGCTGCCGGCGGAAATCCGCACCGAACTGGAGGCAATCCTCAAGGAGGCGACGGCGAAGAACCGTGAATTCGCCGCCGAAGCGGACCAAGGTGACCGCAAGAAGGTGGAAACGGCGGGGTTTGCCAAGGTGGTGGACCTTACCGACGAGGAGCGGGCCCAGTGGCGCGCCGCCACCGCCGGGGTGGAAGACCGGTTCCGCGATCAGATCGGCGCCGACCTGCTGAAACAGATCCATACGCTGCTCGGCCACTGACCTGGAGCGGTCGCCCGGCGTGGCCAGCGGGGACGTGAATCGCGCCATCAGCCTGTTCGAGCAGTTTGTGATCACGGTGGGCTTCGCCGTGGCCACGCTCATCCTGTTCGCCAGCGTGGTGATGCGCTATCTGTTGGGTACGGGCTGGATCTGGGCCCTGGAGTTGGTGCAGTACCTCTTTGCCTGGGTGGTGCTGATCGGCGCCGCCCATGGTATCCAAGCGGGCGTCCATCTGGGGATCGACGTCCTCACCCGGCGGTTTCCGCTGCCCGTGCAGCGTTGGCTGGGCCTGCTGTCAGTGGCCATCTGCCTCGGCTTCAGCATACCCACGCTGTTACTCTCGCTGGAGTACACCTACAAGGTGTGGACCTGGGGCGATCTCAGCCTCGATCTTCAGATCCCGCAATGGATACCCTATCTTGCCATTCCCGTGGGTCTCGCCCTGATGACTTGGCATCTGCTGCAGGTGGCGGGTCAGATCTGGCGCGGCGAACGGCTGCACGTGGGCCGCTCGGAGCATGACACGCAACTCGCCGGGGAGATCGAGGAGTGACCGCCGCCGTTCTCTTCGGTGGATTGATTCTGCTGTTGTTGCTCGGCGTGCCCATCGCCATCAGCCTCGGCTTCACCAGTCTCGCCTTTGTCTGGTTCGCCACCGAGGATCCACCGGTGTTGGTGGCGCAAAAGCTGTTCGACACCATGGAGCACACCACGCTGTTGGCGATCCCTTTTTTCGTTCTGTCCTCCCACTTCCTCACCACCGGTGGCGTCTCCGAGCGCTTGATCGAGTTCGCCAAGGCGCTGGTGGGGTGGATGCACGGTGGCCTGGCCATGGCGGCTGTGGTTGCTTGCATGTTTTTCGCCGCCATCTCCGGTTCCTCGCCCGCCACCGTGGTGGCCATCGGTTCCATCATGATCCCGGGCATGGTGAAGGCGGGTTACGATAAATCGTTCGCCGTGGGGGTGGTGGCCACCGCCGGCAGCCTGGGTATCCTGATCCCGCCCTCCATCCCCATGATCGTCTATGCCGATGCGGTGGAGGAATCGGTGGGCAAGCTGTTCATCGCCGGCATTCTGCCGGGGGTGGTGATGGGTGCCTTCTTGCTCGGGGTCACGTGGTTGCACGCCCGCCGCACCGGGATGCCGAGGGAACCTTGGCGGGGCTGGATGCACCTGCTCCATACCCTTCGTCGCGCCTTCTGGGGTCTGTTGCTGGTGGTCATCGTGGTGGGCGGCATCTACGGTGGCGTCTTCACTCCCACCGAGGCGGCGGCGGTGGCGGCGGTCTATTCCGCCTTCGTCGCCCTGTTCGTGCATCGGGATATGGGATTCCGTGACGTGCCACGGGTCATGCTCGACTCGGCCAGGATGACGGCCATGCTGATGTTCATCATCGCCTGCGCCATGATCTTCGCCCATGTGCTCACCGAGGAGCAGCTGCCGCAACAGATGGCGCAGCGGGTGGTGGACCATAACCTCAGCCCCTGGGCATTCCTCCTCATGGTCAATGTGATCCTCTGGTTCGCGGGCGACTTCATGGAGCCGTCGGCGATCCTGCTGATCCTGGCGCCGCTGTTTCACCCCATCGCCCTTTCCCTGGGCATCGACCCCATCCATCTGGGCATCGTCATGACCACCAATATGGAGGTGGGGATGATCACCCCGCCGGTGGGGCTCAATCTCTATGTGGCGGCAGGATTGGCCGGTATGAGCCTCGGTGCGGTCACCAAGGCGGCGCTGCCGTGGATGCTGGTGTTGATTGCGGCGCTGCTGGTGATCACCTATATCCCTTGGTTGAGCCTGTTTCTGGTGAGCGTGCTCTATTGAACTGGGATTCCGCGCATCCAGGTTGATGAGGGCCGGCCATGGCTGAATACGATGTATTCGTTGCCGGGCCAAGTTTCTCTTCGCGCGAGCAATGTATCCACTTCGAGTCCGTGAATTTTCTCCCCAAACGAACAAACCTTGCACGCCCCATGGGAAGGCGATTCCCATACACCGTTTATTCAGAAAAATAAAGCTTTGGGTGCTATTTGCCGCCTATTTGTGTAACCATGGGAAGAGATCCGGGTTCGAATGCGATAGTAGTGAGTATGGTAGAAGGTGGAAAAACGACGGCGGGGGCGGGTGACGATTCCATCTCCGAGGAACGCTTCCTGCGTGCTGCCAGGCAGTTTGAGGCGATCATTGTCAGTCAGATCGAGGTCAAGCGGCGGCTGGGCGCGGACATCAAGAACGCCATCCGCGTGGGCATGGTGGTGTTGGGCCTGATCGCCGTTTCCATTCTGATCTTGTTGCTGTCCCTCTCCTCCCAGATCAATCGCATCACCAGCGTGGTCAAGGACATGAACGGCAATGTCACCCTGATCAACGAGCAGATGGGGCAGATGAGCGCGTCCATCGACAGCATGGTGAAACGGGTGGCCTTGCTGGAGTTGATCGATCAGCAAACCGGCACCATGGACCGTGAGATGGTCAATATCACCCAGGACATCATCAAGATGCAGCCGATTCTCAAGGATATCGCCGACAACGTGGCGTTGATGAGGGACAGCGTCAGCAGCCTGTCCGCCTCCATCTCCGTCATGGATACCGAGGTGCAGCTCATGAGCCAGGATATGCACCGTATGGCCAAACCGGCCCGCAGCATGCAGAAGATGTTTCCGTTTCCATAGGATTTCCGCCATGACCGAAGACCCCAAGCGTGTGTTCGTGGAGATGGTGGGGCGGCTGAGCCGCGAGACCCAGTTGCATCTCGACGAGAGTCATTTTCATTACCAAGTGAACAAATGGGTGGTGATCACCATCTCGGTGCTGCTTATCGTTCTCGCCATCGTCAACGTCTACTACATCCGGGTGTTGTACACCAATCTCACTGGCATCATCACCAACATGGATTCCATGCACGTCAACATGCAGGATGTGTCGGGCAAGATGCAGCGCATAACCGACAACGTAAAGGCCTTCGAGGGTTCCATGCAGCATATGGTCGAGATCAACGCCCACACCTCGGCGATGGCCAAAGTGCTGCCGGCCATCGACCGCAACATGAGCAAGATGATTCAGGACATGGGCGCAATCAGCCGCGGCACCCGGGAGATGAATCTTGGCATGGCCAACATGGCCCAGCGGGTTTCGCATATGACAGGCGGTGTCGCCCTCATGCGCAACAACATCCACAACATCGCCGGTCCCATGGGAGCGATGAACCCCTTTATGCCATGAAGCCCTCTACTCGCCCGTAACCGTCACGGTTACGCGCCGCCGGTGGGGCCGGGTGCGGTGTTCCCACAGATAGATCCCCTGCCAGGTGCCGAGCGCCATTGCCCCCTCCGTCACCGGTACGGTGAGATCCATGTTGGTGAGGATGGCGCGCACGTGGGCTGCCATGTCGTCCGGACCCTCCAGGGTATGACGGAAGCGCCGGTCGCCGTCGGGCACCAGCCCGGAGAGGAAGGTCTCCAGGTCGCTGCGCACCGTGGGGTCCGCGTTTTCACACAGGATCAGCGAAGCGCTGGTATGGTGCACGAAGACGTGGCAGGTGCCGGTGCGGACCGCCGATGCACGCACCACCGCCTCCACCTCCCCGCTGATTTCATAGGTGCCCCGTCCCCGGGTGGCGATCTGAAACGACTCCTGTTTGACCATCGTATGCCCTAACCTCCATCATGCGTGGCATCGAAGTGTAACCACAACCGTATCCATTGGAAAAGGCCGCGACCACAGACGCCCTCGACCATACCCCCGTCACCGTTCTGAAGGGGGTGGGGCCGCGCAATGCCGAGAAGCTCGGGCGCCTCGGCATCGAGACGGTGCAGGATGTGCTCTTTCACCTGCCACTGCGCTATCAGGACCGCACCCGCATCACCCCCATGGGCGCCGTGCGCCATGGTGACCAGGTGGTGGTGGAAGGGGTGGTGGATCACAGCGAGGTTCGCTTCGGCCGCCGCCGCTCGCTGCTGGTACACCTCGCCGACGGCACCGGCGCGGTGGTGCTGCGTTTCTTCTACTTCTCCGCCGCCCAGCAGGCCAACCTCTCGGCGGGGGCCCGCCTGCGCTGTTTTGGCGAGGTTCGTAACGGCCCGGCGGGGATGGAGATGGTGCATCCCGAATACAAACGTGTGCAAGGTGACGAGCCGTTGGCGGTGGAGGCGCATCTGACCCCCATCTACCCCACCACCGAGGGGGTCCATCAGCTCACCCTCCGCGGCCTCGCCGACAAGGCGCTGGCGATGCTGGCGGCGGATCCTGGCGCACTGCCCGAATGGCTGCCGGCTGAGATCCGCGAACGCTTCCAACTGCCGCCGCTGCTCGATGCCGTCCAATACATCCACCGCCCGCCGCCAGATGCCGATCAGGGCCGCCTCTTCGAAGGCACCCACCCGGCCCAGCGGCGGCTCGCCTTCGAGGAACTGCTGGCCCACCAGATCAGTCTTCGCCAACTCCGCGCCCGCAGCCGCCGGACCCCCGCGCCGCCCCTCGCCGGCGACGGCGAATTGCGCGCCCGGCTGCTCGATGCTCTGCCCTTCAAGCTCACCGGTGCCCAGCATCGGGTGGCGGAGGAGATCGCCCGCGACCTGGCGGCACACCGTCCCATGTTGCGGCTGGTGCAGGGCGACGTGGGCTCGGGCAAGACCGTGGTGGCGGCACTGGCCGCGCTACAGGCGGTGGAGGCCGATCATCAAGTGGCCTTCATGGCCCCCACCGAGTTGCTTGCGGAGCAGCACCTCAAAAGCCTGCGCGGCTGGCTCGATCCGCTGGGCGTCGAGGTGGCCTGGCTCACCGGCCGCCACAAGGGATCGCGGCGGGCGGCCCTGCTGGAGACACTGCTGGAGGGGAAGGCGCGGGTGGCGGTGGGCACCCACGCCCTGTTCCAGGAAGAGGTACAATTCCATGCCCTGGGGCTGGTGATCATCGACGAACAACACCGCTTCGGCGTCCACCAACGCATGGCTCTGCGCGAGAAGGGACGCGGTGATGGCCGTGTGCCGCATCAGCTCATCATGACAGCCACTCCCATCCCCCGCACCCTGGCCATGACCGCCTATGCCGACCTCGACCTCTCCGTGATCGACGAACTGCCTCCCGGACGTACCCCCGTCACCACCGTCGCCATCCCCGACAGCCGCCGCGACGAGGTGATGGCGCGGGTGCGGGAGGCCTGCGCCAACGGACGCCAGGCCTACTGGGTCTGCACCCTGATCGAGGAGTCCGAGGCGCTTCAGTGCCAGGCCGCCGAGGACACCGCCGCCATGCTCGCCGAACAGCTTCCAAACCTGCATGTCGGTCTGGTGCATGGCCGTCTCAAGGCAGCGGAGAAAGAGGCGGTGATGGCCGCCTTCAAGGCGGGCGAGATCGAGCTGTTGGTGGCCACCACCGTCATTGAGGTGGGCGTGGACGTGCCCAACGCCAGCCTCATGATCATCGAAAACCCCGAACGCCTCGGCTTGGCCCAACTCCACCAACTGCGAGGCCGGGTAGGGCGCGGCGCGACCCGGAGCCACTGCGTGCTCATGTACCACGCCCCCCTCTCCGGCACCTCGAAAGAGCGCCTCGCGGTGATGCGCGCCACCAATGACGGCTTCGAGATCGCCCGCAAAGACCTCGAATTGCGCGGCCCCGGCGAGGTGCTCGGGACCCGCCAGACCGGCGAAATGGCCCTCCGCATCGCCGACCTCAGCCGCGACGAACGGCTCCTCACACAGGTCCAGCAGGTCGCCGACCAGATGCTCTCGCGCCATCCCGAAAACGCCCACGCCCTCGTCCGCCGCTGGCTGGGACGGAGGGAGCGCTACGGCGAGGTCTGAGCGCCGGGGAGGCACCTGTCACGGCGGGCAGGGCCGCGAACGGCCTTGTTGCCCTCTTTGCCAACAGCTTCTCCTCACCCGAATTTGCCGCCATGAGTGACCATTGCGACGAATGAAACATCGTCACGGTGGGGGCTCGACTTGCAGGGGGATGAGGGGCTACGGTCTGGAGGGTTCTGCCCGTGTATTTGGGATACCGCCCCTGTTTCTGTTTGGAACGGGCACTGAAGGGAAAGAAAAAAGGGGCGGTATCGCCCCTTTTTTGCATCGCCGGTGTTGGCCGCGGTCAACTGTACAGTGCGGGTGCGCCCGCCTGTTGGTGGATGGCGTTGACCGTTTCCGGTGACAGGCCGAGTCCCTTGGCCAGTTGGTCCAGATATTGCGCCTCCGGCTGCGAGTCGAGGTCGATGGCGAGCAGGGACATCAGATAGACCTGCTGTTCCATGCCCCGCGGTACGCTGTTGACAAGACCCTGGACATCGAGTGGCGCCTGCATTTCGCGGCGGACGAATTCCAGCTCTTCCGGGCTGACGTCACCCAGATGCTCAGTGATCTTGCGCTGTTCCTCTTCGTCGATCTGACCGTCGGCCTTGGCGGCATCGATCATGGCGCGGAGCAGCAGCTTGGCCTGTTCCTCCTCGTCGGGGGTGGCATTGATCTGTGCTGGATTCTTGCCCTGAAAGACTTCGTTGAGCATCCCACCGAGACCCCCGCCCGATCCGGCCGCGGGCGCGCTCGCCTGGGCGCCGCCGCCCAGGGAATTTAACAGACCTCCGAGGCCGCCGCCGCTTCCTCCCTGTGATCCGCCGAGCAGCCCGCCCAATGCGCCCGCCAGGCCGCCCAGCCCCGAACCGCCGGTCTGCGATCCTCCGCCGAGCATGCTGCCAAGCGCCCCGGCGAGACCGCCGCCCGCGCGGGAGCCACCAAATACCTTGCCTATACCTCTTGCCGCGACGACGCCCATTGCGACCTTGGCCAATGTTCCCACAAGACTCATTTATGTTGTCCTCATTCTGTTTGTCAGTGTTTCATGGGGCGCATTGACCCCGAAAGCCCTCCATAACATACCTGTATGCAAGGCTTCATAGTGTTGCGTATTGTAAATAATTGTGACAGGGACGCCTTTTTCGCGTGTCCAGGAATAAGGCGCAGTCTCACCCGGATGGCAGAAGACTACCATGTGGCGGCCCGCGCCAGATCCTCTGGCGTGCCCACGTCCACTGCCTTGCCTTCGGGAAACGTCTCGGCCGCCATGGGCATGTCCTTGGTGAGCGCGGCACGCATTACCGTGCCGACATAGATCTCGGGATGCGTGCGCAGGTCGGCCCCTGTCATCGCGCGTGCTAGCCAGTCGTGCATGAAGATGCTGAACCGGGGCGTCCAGACGGCGCAGAACCAGCCGAGGCGCAGGGAAGTCCGTGCAGGCTTGATTACGATATCCCTGACCCGGCCATCGGATGTGCAGTCCACCATGTCAGCCTTCGAGGGGTTGGGGGTGGGGAACAGGCCGAGCACCACTTCGGCATCGCCTTGCCCAAGCCGTTGCAGCAGGCGCGGAAACACATCGCGCGGCCGGAACTGAACATCGGGAAACCCGAGCGCGACGTTTGCGTTGCGGACGAAGGGGTAGGCCTGATCGAGGGTGAAGGGGGTGCCGTAGGGATAGCGTGTGATCAGGTAGGCGAGGTGCAGGTCGCTTCGGTGGCCGTCACCGTAGAAGCCGGGGATGTCCCACTTGCCCTCGCGCAGGATGATGAACACCTTTTTGATCCCTCCAATCCGGTAGGCCTCCAGCAGGCAGTCGGCTATCACGCGCTGCGCCCCCGCGGGCGCGCCACCGCCGGGCGGCAGTGGCAGGATCTCTTTGCTGCAAGGCAGGGGACCGAGGCGCGTTGCCCGTCCCGCTGCCGGCACGAGGCCGATGCAGGGGCGTGTATCCGGCATGCTAGAGGTCTGGTCGAGGATGTGTCCACATGCGGCTATTATCGCACGGCTGGATGATTCGGTCCGGCCGTGAAGGTCCTTGTTGCATCGCATCACCTGTCAACACCCTGCCTGGCGTTGCATGCCCTCCGGTTTGCCCCGCTTTTTCGGGGGATGAGCCGGCGCCGGATCAAACGTATCGTGTTGATGGGCGAACTGCGGGAATACGCCGCATCCGAGACGCTCATCGATGGGGAGGCGCTGGACAAGATGCTCCTCGTCGTGCTCGACGGGCGCATCGACTATTGCATCGAGCGCAGGGACCACAGCCCGCTGGAGCGCCGTTTCCTGGGGACGGGGGACGTGTGCGGTGTCCTCTCCTTCGTCAGCGACGGTCGCCGCCGCGTGACCGCCGTGGCGCAACGCCGTTGCCAGGTGTTGTGCCTCAACTGGCAGGGCATTCAACGGGTCTCACGCTACTTTCCCCGCGCTTCGGTGCTGTTGTTCCGGAATCTCGCTGCCATCCTGGGTGAGCGTATGGACGCCCGGTTGTCGCAGCAGGGGGCAGTGCTCCCCGAACTGGATAAACTGCACCGGCACGCCTCCTGATATTCTTCTGGCCCCGTGGATTCTATGGTTTCCGCCGATGTGCGATAATTCCACGCTTTGAACCCCACCGGCGGACCCCATTGAAGAGAGCGCACGGAACCCCCCTGGAGCCGAAGTGGCGTACCTGGACGCATCAGCCTGTGGCCGGGTTGCCGGCTGCCGTTGCGCCTTGGCTGCGCGATACCGGCTCGTTGACCCGCCGGGTGATCGAGTCCTGCGACGGGGACTTTCGCGTGCGTCTGCTGCGTCAACGCTGGGGGCGTCCCTTCGACAGTGAACGGCGCCTGTTGGGCAGCCGCAGCGGGATTCGGGCCCTGATCCGCGAGGTGGAGTTGTGGTGTGGCGGGGAGCCCTGGGTCTTCGCCCGGTCGGTGATTCCCGCCACCAGCCTGCACGGTCCGGCGCGGCGGTTGGCGTCGCTCGGTGAACGGCCGCTCGGCGCGGTATTGTTCGCCGACCCCCGGGTGCGGCGGGGCGACACCCAGGTGGCGCGGCTGTTGCCCCGGCATCCGTTGTTTCAGGTGGCGGTGCGCGATCTCGATGCGGTCCCCTCCGAACTCTGGGGCCGTCGCACCCTCTACCGGTTCGCCGGCCATCCGCTGCTGGTGAACGAGATCTTTCTGCCGGCGATCCCCTGATGGCGGCGCCCGAGGTCAAGCTCAACGATCTGCGTGGCCGGCGTCCACCCTGGCCCGAGCGTCTGCGCCGCTACGCCCTCCTGGTGCGTCTCAACCGGCCCATCGGCATCTTTCTGCTCATGTGGCCGGCGTTGTGGGCGCTGTGGATCGCGGGCGGCGGCCATCCCCGCTGGGGCGTGGTGGCGATATTCGTGCTGGGGGTGGTGCTGATGCGCTCCGCCGGTTGTGCCATCAACGACTACGCCGACCGCCATATCGACGGCCGGGTGGAGCGGACTTGCGAGCGGCCGTTGGCCACCGGCATGGTAACCCCGCGCGAGGCCCTGGGGGTGTTCGCGGTGCTCAGCCTGCTTGCCTTCGGACTGGTGTTGCTGCTCGACTGGCGGACCGTGGCCATGTCGGTGGTAGCGGTGATATTGGCCGCGGTCTACCCCTTCATGAAACGCTATACCCACCTGCCCCAGGTGGTGCTCGGCGCCGCCTTCGGCTGGGCGGTGCCCATGGCCTTCACCGCCCTGCGCGGGGAGGTGCCGCCAGTGGCCTGGGTGTTGTTTGCCGCCACCGTGATCTGGGCCCTGATCTATGATACCGAATATGCCATGGTGGACCGCGAGGACGACCTCAAGATCGGCGTAAAATCCACCGCCATCCTGTTCGGACGGCGGGACCGGCTGATCATCGGCCTCCTCCAGGTGGTGATGCTTGGCCTGCTGGTCTGGGTGGGATGGCTGGCAGGGCGGGATGGCTTCTATTACGCCGGCCTCACCATCGCTGCCGTGCTGGCCGCGCGCCAGCAGTGGATGATCCGCGGCCGAGAGCCCGCTCAATGCTTTCGCGCCTTCCTCGACAACAACACCTTCGGCATGGTGATCTTCCTCGGCCTGTTTCTCGACTATCTGCGCTGATCGGGAGGTGGCGGGCCGGCTCAGGTCTCCGTCCTTGCCACCGCCCAGACATCCACCCGCGGAACCCCCGCCTTTTGCAGCAGGCGGGTGAGCTCGGCGACCGTACTGCCGGTGGTGACCACATCATCCAGTATCGCCACATGGTCTGCGTTCAACGCATGCCTCAGCGCGAAGACACCCCGCACATTGCGCTGGCGTTCCTTACCCTTCAGGCCCACCTGCGGCGGGGTGAAGCGGGTGCGCATCACGGCGCGGGCCTCCACCGGGATGCCGAACCGTCGGCCCAGGGGGCGGGCCAGCTCCAGGGACTGGTTGAAGCCCCGTTCTCGCAGCCGCCGGGGGTGAAGGGGCACCGGCAGGATACGTTGCGGCCACTGCGACAGGTTCCGTTCAAGGTGATCGCCCAACAATTCGGCCAACAGGCGCCCATTGACCAGCCGGGCATGGAACTTGAGATCACCGATGAGACTGTCCACGGGATGGGTATAGCGCAACGGGATATGGCTGCACTCAAAGGGGGGCGGACGCCGAGCGCACCGGCCGCACAGGGCGCCCTCGGGCGCCGTG
>JALSTP010000060.1 GCA_026983675.1 Sedimenticola sp. | reverse complement strand
GATCCTTGTCCACACAGGGAATTTTCCTTCCTCGGCAATACAGCCCGTATTCCACTCGGTCGGAAAATCCCCTGTGCGGACAACTCTCTGCGCAATCATCGCGGCGATTCATGAATAATCCGGGCTAAGCTGAAACTGAAAGACAAAGAGGCGTCCAGGCGCCGTGGCTTGAAAAAGGGAGACCGACATGAACATCAAGATGAACCATTTGGGGAAGATGCGCCTTACCCGAAACCTCGTTGCCGTTGCTGCGGTGTTGATCGGCGGAGCGGCGGGGGCGGAAGGCATTACCGCCGCCGGCTGGGAGGAGCGCTCCCTGTTCTCGCCAACCACCGCCCGGATACGGGATGAGCGGCGTGGTCATATCACCATCTACCAGGGGCTGACCGATGTCACCGTAGAGAAGGCGATGGATCAGCAGTTCGCACGCATCGAGAGCATGATGTTCGTCGGGACCCGGGTCACCGATGATGAGGGCGGGCCCGCGATAGATCCGGACTCCGGGGGAGCGGATGTCGAAGACGACGGCTGTGGTGACTGATCTGTCACCAGCCCCGGGGGAGGGAGCGGCGGATGATGATCTCCTTGTCCCCAATATCCAGATACTCACCCTTGACGAGGTCTCGGAGGATACGGGTCACCATCTCCCGCGACGCGCCGATGCGCGAGGCCAGCTCCTGGTGAGTGAAGCGCGGCATGACATGGCGTCCGTCGCGCTCGATCGATTCCTTGTCGATCAGCCTCGCGAGACGCCCGTAGACGTCCAGCAGTGCAAGGCTGCCGACCTCTTCACTGAGTTCGACAACGCGCATCGCGAGCTGGCGGATGATTTTCATGCCGGTCTCCGGGTGGGTCAAAACAGCGTCCTGGAAGGTCTCCGCATGGAGCATCAGCAGGCGGCATGGCTGGGTGGCGATCACGTTCGCCGAACGGGGGATGTTGCCAAGGAGCGCCAGTTCGCCAAAGCAGTCTCCGGGGCCGAGGATATTGAGGACCGCCTCCCTGCCGTTTTCGTCGTCGATATAGACCCGCGCCGCGCCGGAGAGAAGGACGTAGAAGCTGGTGCTGCGATCTCCCTTGCTGACGATGACGGTGTGCTTGCGCACTGACCGGGTAACCCCCTTGTGGGCAAGCAGGTTCAGCGTATCGTCCGGAAGTGTTGCGAAGAGAGGGACTTGCTTGAGTGCGCGCAGGCTTTCCACCGCCGCCTCCTTTTTCGATGCCTGCTTTCAGTATAGAGCGAGAGCGGCGGGGCGCGGAAAATGACACGCTGCCTTACATGGCTGTTGTCGCTTGGGGACGGGGCGGAACGCCGCCCCTCCCGCGCATGATGCGCGGGAAGGGCGGGATGTGTCAGGCTGCCTGGACCGCCAGTTTTTCGATGCGGGGTTGCAGGCTTGCCTCTTCCCGCTGGGTATCGAGTTCGAAGAACTGGGAAAGGACGCGCAGCGCCTCTTCGATGGAGTTGCACCACCAGTCGTCCACGATGGTCCGGTTTTCCCACTCTTCGACGTGGAAGCACTTTTCCAGGCCGCAATGGGCCATCTCGGCGTCGTAGTGGAGGAGGTACCCGGTGTGGGTGTGTTCATCCCATTTGTAGGTGACGATATCTTCGTGGCGGCTGTTCATCTGTCCGTTTCCTGGTGTTTGGGGTTAGGGTAATTACTAATCGCTTCCGATTATCGACCACCTACAGATAATCTTTAGCACGGCTTCTTGCTCTACTAAAGATAGGGAAATCAAAATAAAAATCAAGACATTTGTGACAGTTTTTTATAAAGAATTTAACTCATGCCAGCGGTCTTCAACGGCACTAGGGTAATCCCGTATTGACGGTCTGTAAACAATGAGGCGCGCGCGTGTAGCCGGGGAAGGATTCATAGGTTTTTGAAAAAACTATGATTGTTTGTGGAAATGTGGGGAAATCGCTGGCCTGGAAGTGGCGTAATGAATTATATTGACCCGCTGATGTGAGGAATGAGTGTCCTGCAATGCGGTCCATCCGGTACTTTGTGGCGGCGGCGTAGGGGCGGTACTTGGAAACGAGGGGGCGCACTGGGTGATGGGTAAGCAAATGAAGACAGCGTTCGAAGCAATCGGCGGCAGGTTTTACGGCATGGCACTCCTCGGGGTCTTGTCACTGTCATCTGTCAACGTCTTTGCCGCGGCCCCCGGTGACCAGCCGATCTGGCGTTTCGTGGACAGGGCGTCGCAACGGGACGCGCGCGGTGTGCTCCGGTCGGAAGCGAAGGCCGCCGTCTACTACCGCGCTTTGCAGGCGGACGGGGATCTCTTGAAATCCGCCCTGGCCCAAGCGCCCATCGAGGGGCAGACCACCGCCGGGGCACGGATGCGGTTGCCCATGCCCGATGGGACGCTGCAAGAGTTCGAGATCGAGCGCTCCCCCGTCATGGCGCCGGCGCTGGCGGCGCGTTATCCCCGGATCGCCACCTTCCGGGGGCGTGGTATCGATGACCCGTCGGCGGAGGTGCGTCTGGACATGACGGGTAAGGGATTTCACGCCATCGTTTTCAGCGCAAAGGGTGAGGTCTATATCGATCCGGCGCCGCGGGGCGGAGGGTATATCAGCTACTACCGCCGCGACTACTATGCCGCCCGGCGCCGGGCGGGAAGCCCCCTTTCTGTTCCCTGTGGCGTGGATTCCGATATCAACGCCTCGGCTATCGAACGCCCCCGCTATGCCGCGCGGGCCAGTACTGCTTCGCAGAAGCGCACCTACCGGCTCGCCATTGCCGCAACGGGGGAGTACACCCAATATCATGGCGGCACCGTGGCCGGCGCGATGGACGCGATCGTTACCGCGGTCAATCGGGTCGATGGCATCTATGAGCGGGATCTCAATATCCGTCTGGAATTGATCGCGAACAACGACCGCCTTGTCTACACCGATGCAGCAAACGACCCCTTCAGCAATGACAGTGCCAGCGCGATGCTAACGCAGAATCAGAACAATACGGACGCGGTCATTGGCAGTGGGGGCTACGATATCGGTCACCTCTTTGCGACCGGGGGTGGTGGCCTGGCTTCAGTGGGGGCCGTATGTGATGACAGACACAAGGCGCAGGCCGTCAGCGGTTACAGTGCGCCCATCGGGGATCCTTTTTACATTGACCTCGTAGCCCATGAGATGGGCCATCAGTTGAATGCGGATCATACCTTCAATGGCACCACTGGCAGTTGCAGTGGCAACAGAAACCCCTCGACTGCCTATGAGCCGGGAAGTGGTAGCACCATTATGTCCTACGCGGGCATCTGCGGTGAAGAAAACGTCACGTTTTCCGCCGATGCCCTGTTCCACGCCGCCTCGATCAAACAGATTGTCGAGTACGCATCCAATGGCATTGGGAATCGTTGTGGAGTGCTGACCAACACGGGAAACGCCCCGCCGACGGTGAACGCGGGTCCTGATTCCGCCATCCCCAAACAGACCCCCTTCACCTTGACGGGCTCGGCGACGGATCCCGAGGGACAGGCGTTGACCTATCAATGGGATGAGATGGACGTGGGTACCGAGACCAACAGTACGACCTACGGGACGGATCTGGGCGACAATCCCTTGTTTCGCTCGCGGCCTGCAAGTGATTCGCCTGCGCGCACCTTCCCCTCGATGCCCACATTGCTTGCCGGGACCAGCAGCAAGGCGGAGGTCCTGCCGACCACGAACCGGCAATTGAACTTCCGTCTGCTCGTGAGAGACGGACAGGGCGGGGTGGCGGAAGATGATCGGGTCCTGACCGTGGTTGGTGGCAGTGGACCTTTTGTCGTCACGCAACCCAATGGCGGGGAGGTCCTGGACAATGCCCAGCCCCTGGCCGTCACCTGGGACGTCGCCGGGACCGACGCAGACCCCATCAACTGTGACGCGGTGGATATCCGGTTGTCCAGTGACGGTGACCAGGCGTTCTCGACCCCGCTGGCGACCGGGACGCCAAATGATGGGGCAGAGACCGTTACCCTGCCGGCGGGCGTGGAGACCCTCCAGGCCCGGATCATGGTGGCCTGCCACAACAATGTGTTCTTCGATATCTCGGACCAGCCGTTTGAGATCACCAGCGGTGGTTCGGGAGGGGGTAGTGGCACGGGTTCAGGCACCGGCGGTACTGGGGGCGGTACGGGCACGGGTTCAGGCACTGGCGGTACTGGGGGCGGTACGGG
>JALSTP010000059.1 GCA_026983675.1 Sedimenticola sp. | reverse complement strand
CGAAGGGATCGGGGTCCCCGGGCGCCAGTTCACGGCGCGCCTGCTCCTCGTGTTCCGGGTCGGGGTGGGCGAGATGCTTGAAGATGTTCTCCATCATCACCACCGATCCGTCCACCATCATGCCGATGGCGATGGCCAGCCCGCCCAGGGACATGAGATTGGCCGAGATGCCCCACCAGCTCATGGCGGCCAGCGCCAGCCCCACGGAGAGGGGCACCGAGATGAGCACCAGCAGGGTGGCGCGCAGGTTGAGCAGGAACAGCAGCAGCACGATGACGATGAGCACGAAGGCTTCCACCAGGGCCTTGCTCACGGTGTTCACCGCCTGTTCCACCAGGTCCGCCTGGTCGTAGAAGGGCTCGATGGTCACTCCTTCCGGCAATGCCTGCTGGATGGCCGGCAGGCGCGCCTTGATGGCGTCGATGGTGGCCTTGGTGTTGGCGCCCAGGCGCTTGAGCACGATGCCCGCCACCACTTCGCCCAGGTTCTCCGGCTCGCCGCTGGCGTCGCGCCGGGTCATGGTCACCGCTCCCTGGCGGATTTCGCCGCCGAAGGCCACCCTGGCCACGTCGCGCACCCGCACCACCACGCCGTCCTGTTCCTTCAGCGGCACGTTGGCGATGTCCCGCAATCCGTCTTCTCCGGGGCGCACCCAGCCGACGCCGCGGATCACCAGCTGTTCCGCGCCGCGGTCCAGATACCAGCCCCCGGCGTTGCGGTTGTTGGCCTCGATGGCCTCGGCGATGTCGTCGATCTGCAGGCCGTAGGCCAGCAGCCTGCGGGGGTCGATCTGCACCTGGTACTGGCGCACCTCGCCACCGAAGGAGAGCACGTCGGTGATGCCGTCCACCGGCAGCAGGAGGAGCTTCACCACCCAGTCGTTCAGGCTGCGCAGGGTGATGGCGTCGTACTTCTCGTGGTCCTCGGCGCGCAGGATGTACTGGAACACCTGCCCCAGCCCCGAGGTGTTGGGCCCCATCTCCGGCGTGCCCACCCCTTCGGGGACCTCCTCCCGGGCGGCCTGCAGGCGCTCGAACACCAGCTGGCGGGCGAAATAGATGTCGGTGCCCTCCTTGAACACCACGGTGATCACCGAGAGCCCGGTCTTGGAGATGGAACGCACCTCCTCCACGTCGGGCAGGGCGTACATCACCGCCTCGATGGGATAGGTGATGAGCTGTTCCACCTCCTCCGCGGCCAGCCCCTCGGCCTCGGTGTTGATCTGTACCTGGACGTTGGTCACGTCGGGGAAGGCATCCAGGTTGAGTCTGGGAATGAGCATGGCGGCCGCGCCCAATACGGCCACCAGCCCCAGCACCACCAGCAGCCGGTTGGCCACCGACCAGTCGATGAGTCGATTCAGCATGGCTTCAGCTCCCCGTCAGTGGTTGTGAACGGCGAAACCGGACTTGGCCAGTTCCGACTGCACGAAGAAGGCGCCGCGGGTCACCACCCTGGTGCCCGGCTCCAGTCCCTCGATGACCGCCATGCCGGGCAGCTGGCGTACCAGCTTCACTTCCACCGGTTGGAATTCTCCCGGCTCCTTTTCCACGAATACCTGCCAGTCGCCGTCGGGGCTGCGCAGTACTGCGTCCATGGGCAGCGTGAGCACCGGCTTTTCGGACTGGCCCACCACGATGCGGGCGGTGACGAACTGCCCCGGATGGAGATGATCGCCGGGGTTGGGTGCCTCCAGTCGCACACTCATGGTGCGGGTGGTCTCCTCCAGGGCGTGATGGATCTGTATCACCTTGCCGTCGATCCACTGGCCTGCGGAGAGAATGCGCGCCGGGGCGCCCACCTTCACCTTTCGCATGAGTTCGGGATTGACATGGGCCTCCACCCAGATGCTCGATTCGTCGGTGATCTCGAACAACAGATCGCCGGGCTGCACCATCTGGCCGATGACGAACCGGTCGCGGATGATGGTGCCGTCCTGGGGGGAGAGCAGCAGGAAGCTGCCGTCGGCGCGGGTCACGTCGCCCTTCTTCGTCAGCTGGTCGATCTGTTCCCGGGTCATGCCGTAGGCCAGCAGCTTGGACCAGGCCTGTTGGTAGGCCACCCGGCTCTGGAGACGAGCCTGCTCGGAAACCAGCCCGGATTTCAGATTCTTCACCCTTTGCCAGTCTCGGGCGGCGATGATGAGAGCGCCTTGGGCTTCGGCCATTTCTGCGCTGGAGAGGGTCGCCAGGGGTTGCCTCTTCTTTACCCGGTCGCCGAGGCGGGCATGGCGTGCCACCACCTGGGCCTCGATGCGCGGTGTCACCTGGCTGGTGGCGTAGAGGTTTAGGCGCACCTCCGCGGGAGCCTCGACCTCTTCGGGGAGGGAGCGTGGCATCATGACCTCCACTTCTATGCCGGCGGCGCGTTGTTGGCCGGGGTTCAGGTGAACGACGTTTCCTTCGGAGGATTCGTTACTTCCCTCGTGGCCATGTTTGTGGCCTTCTACGCCGTGGGTGTCTGTTTGGTGTGCTTCTTCCGCCCAGGTGACGGTGGTAACGAAAAGCGGCAGGGCAAGCAGGCAGGCGAGCCAGCCGGCCCGGGATGCGGGTTCGGGATGCTTCATGGACTGATTTCCTTAATATTAACCCGGCAACAATATATATCGCATTCAGCCGCGGCCTGTCTTTGAATATCATAGGGTTAGGGGCTTCAGGCAGACGCCGGACCTGCGTTCCAGCGCTTGGCAAGGGAATGACCCTTGCCTGCGCACTGCGCCTTGTTCCGGCGCCTGCCTGAAGCCCTGAATGCGATATATATTGTTGCCGGGTTAATAACTCGTGCGGATACGGCGACCGCGCCGACTCAGCAGAGTGCGGAGCGGCGGTTCAATGCAATGAAAGGAAATCAGCCGAGAATGGGAGGCCGCAGAAGGTTTCGCAGGGAAGGGGAGACCAGCAGAGACCGGTGGTCGCATTGCAGCACCTCGGTACGCGGTGCGATCAGACCGACGAAGCTCGCTTCGAGCCCAAGTAGATGAATGATACCGTGGCTGCAGTGGCCGCAGCCGGAATCGCTGTGCGGATCTTGATCCGCCCCGGTATCCAGAGCAGCGACCCTGTCATCGGCATCCAGTTCGCCATGCACATCCGCGGCCAGGGCCATGCCATAGCCCAGGATGGAGACGATCAGACAAGTAACGAGGAGACGGCGCAGCATGCAGTATTTGGATGGTGGACCGGAGGGGACAATCTAACCGAATCGGAATGCGATGGCAATTCGGCATCGTTACGGATTCCCCGGGCGGCGTTCCAGAGTGGAGACTTTCGGGTGGGAAATTCGCCGCTGATGTCCCGTGTTGTGGGATCGATCATCAGATCCCGAAGGCCTTGCCGGGGCGGTCCTGGTGGCGATGATTCTGCACAAGCTGCGGCGGCAGAGGCGAAGGGGCGTGGGGTGGATGGTATGATCTTCCCACTCGACGCCGGGGCAGGTCATGGACCTTTTCGAATCAGCACAGAATAACTCGCCACAACGCGACATCTACACCGTCAGCCGTCTCAACCGGGAGGTGCGGGCGGTGCTGGAGGGGAGCTTCCCGTTGCTCTGGGTGGAGGGGGAGATCTCCAACTTGGCGCGGCCTTCTTCGGGGCATATCTATTTCTCCCTCAAAGACGCCTATTCACAGGTGCGTTGCGCCATGTTTCGGATGAAACGCCAACTGCTGCGTTTCCAGCCCGAAAACGGCATGCAGGTGGTGGTGCGCGCCCGGGTGGGGCTTTACGAGGGGCGGGGTGAATACCAGTTGGTGGTGGAACAGATGGAGCCGGCCGGGGAAGGCGCGCTGCAGCGGGCCTTCGAGGCGCTCAAGCGCAAGCTGGCGGCGGAAGGTCTGTTCGATACGGAATACAAGCAGCCACTGCCCACTTTTCCGCGCTGTATCGGTGTCGTTACCTCGCCCAGTGGAGCGGCGATCCGCGACGTGCTCAGTGTGCTGCGGCGGCGGTTTCCGTCGGCGCCGGTGATCGTCTATCCGGTCCAGGTCCAGGGGGATCAGGCGGCGCCGCAGATCAGACGCGCCCTGGAAATAGCCAACCGGCGGGCCGAGTGCGATGTGCTCATCCTCACCCGCGGCGGCGGCTCCCTGGAAGATCTCCAGTCCTTCAACGACGAAGAGGTGGCGCGGGCCCTTTTTGCGTCAAAGATTCCGGTGGTCACAGGGGTGGGGCACGAGGTCGATTTTACCATCGCCGACTTCGTTGCCGACCTGCGCGCGCCCACGCCATCGGCCGCGGCGGAGGCGGTGACACCGGACCGCGATGAATGGCTGCAGCATCTGCGCGCCCGTGAACAGCGGCTGCATACCGCCATGCGGCGCCGGCTGGAATCCCTGAATGGGCGGGTCGAAGCACTGCGACTGCGGCTGTTGCGGTACCATCCTGGCGCGAGGTTGCAACAGTGGGCCCAGCGGCTGGACGACCTGGAGCGCCGCATGCGCACCGTGATGCGGCACCGCATGACGGAGTCGGCAGGACAGGTTGCCGCGTTGGCGCAACGCCTGCGAACGGCGCTCCCCTGGCAGCAGCTGGAGCACTATGTTGCCCGCCTCGCGGCCTTGCAGGCGCGGTTGGGCAGGGCGATCGAGCGGGATCTCGAACGGCTGTGGCAACGTCTGATCCGCGCCTCCACAGGCCTCGATGCCGTCAGTCCCCTTGCCACCCTCCAGCGAGGCTACGCCATTGCCCGCAAGTTGCCTGGGAAGGAGATTCTGCGCGATGCCGCCACGCTGAAAACGGGCGACGAGGTTGAGTTGCGGTTGGCGCGCGGACGACTGGAATGCCGGGTGGAGAAGGTGGACGAGGTCTGAAGCTCTGCCGTTCAACGACGCTTGCGGCGCACAAATTTTTTCAGCCGGTTGCGTTTGCGAATCTGGCGCTCGGTGAGCTTGTTTCGGCGGCCTTTGAACGGGTTTTCGCCGGAACGGAATTCGAGGCGGACCGGTGTCCCTTGCAGCCGCAGCGCCCGGCGGAAACGGTTGATCAGGTAGCGTTGGTAAGTGGCCGGCACCTCGGCGGTCTGATTGCCGTGGATGACGATGATGGGGGGATTTTGTCCGCCCTGGTGGGCGTAGCGCAGCTTGATACGGCGACCGCGGATCAGAGGCGGGGGGTGGGCGGCAACGGCCTGTTCGAGGATGCGCGTGAGTTCCGGCGTCTTGAGCTTGCGAAAGGCGTTGCGGTGGGCGGTCTCCACAGCGTTCAGCAGATGGCCGATGCCGGTGCCATGCAGGGCGGAAACGAAACGCCTTTCGGCAAAGTCCAGGAACGGCAGTTTGCGCTCGATTTCGGCCCGGATCTGCTGCCGTTCACGGTCATCCAGCCCATCCCATTTGTTGACGACCACCACCAGCGCGCGGCCGCTCTCCAGCACATGGCCGGCGAGGGAGGCGTCCTGCTCGCCAATGCCTTGGTGGGCATCCAGCACCAGAAGCACGACGTTGGCCTGGTCGATGGCCTGGAGGGTCTTGATGACACTGAATTTTTCGATTGCTTCCTTGATACGGGCGCGCCGGCGAACCCCGGCGGTATCGATCAAGGTGAAACGTTTGCCGTCCCGTTCGAAGGGAATGGAGACGCTGTCGCGGGTGGTGCCCGGCTGGTCGAAGGCGAGCACTCGTTCCTCGCCCAGCAACCGGTTGATGAGGGTGGATTTTCCCACATTGGGCCGACCGACGACGGCAACCTGGATGCCCTCTTCACCGATGTCGCCCGTCTCTTCCGGCAGGGTCTCGGGCAGGCCATCGAGAACCTCGTCGATGAGCCGGCGCACCCCCTGTCCATGGGCGGCGGCGATCGCGTGGGGTTCCCCCAGACCGAGGGTGTAGAACTCGGCGGCGGCGATGCCCGGCTCCAGCCCTTCGCTCTTGTTGACCACGAGGGTGATCGGTTTGCCGAGGCGCCGCAACTCGGCGGCAATGGTCTGGTCGCCCGCACCGGCGCCTTCCCGGGCATCGACCAGAAACAGGAGTTGATCGGCCTCGTCGATGGCTTGACGCACCTGCTGCTCCATCAGACCGTCGATTCCCTCCGCCTCGCCGCTGAGACCCCCGGTGTCCACTACCAGATAGGGGCGCTTACCCAGTCTGCCCATGCCGTACTTTCGGTCGCGCGTCAGACCGGGTTGGTCGGCCACCAGGGCGTCACGGCTGCGGGTGAGGCGATTGAAGAGGGTGGATTTGCCGACATTGGGGCGGCCGACGAGGGCGATGACGGGCAACATGGCAAAAGGGCGTTACTGGCTGTCGGGCGGTGCCGCGCTGACGGCGGCCACCGTGCCATCGTCGTTATACACGTAGAGTACCCCATCGGCGGGTTGCACGGCCTGGTGGATGGGACCGCTGCCGATGCGGATGCGGCCGATCAGCCGGCCTTCTTCGGTGGTGAGCCAGTGCAGGTAGCCCTCGAAATCGCCCACGATCAAGGTGTCGTCCACCACAGTCGGTGGCGACAACGTGCGGTGGTTGAGTTTCTTCTGTTTCCATAATGCAGCGCCATTGGTGGGGTCCAGGGCCCAGATGTTGTCGTCGTCGTCCACCACATAGAGATAACGCCAGTCGGCAGCGAGGCCGACGTGGGAGGAGAGGGGGCGGCGCCACAGGACATGACCGTTTTCCTCTGCCACTGCCGCCACGTCGCCTTGGAAGACGGCGACATAGATCACGCCGTCACGCACAACCGGGCGACTGTCGAGATCGGCCATGCGTTCCAATTCGGTGCGGCCACGGGGGAGGGTAATGGTCGACTCCCAGCGCGGCGAACCGTCCGTCAGATCGAGAGAGACCAGTTTGCCGCCGGCGAAGCCGACGATGGCGGCGCCGTTGCTGATAACCGGCGAGCCGACGCCGTGCAGGGTGAGCAACGGAAGGTTGCGTTGATAGGTCCATTTGATCTTGCCGTCAGCGCTGTCGAGGGCGAAGACCTGTCCGTCGCTGCAGTGTACCACCACGAGCCCCTCGGCGGTGGCGGGCACCGACAACACTTCGCTGCTGACCTTGGTGCGCCAGCGCTGCTCGCCGTTTTCCCCATTCAGGGCAATCACCTCGGCGGTGCTGGTACCCAACAAGACCAGGCCGTCGCCGACACCGGGACCGCCCGCGAGCAGTGCATCTGTCTCCACTGACCAGACGATCTTGCCCGAGGTGGCATCGAAGGCCCTGACCAAGCCGCTGCGTGCGGCGGCGTATACCCGGCCGTCCGCGGCGGCAGGAACC
This sequence comes from Sedimenticola sp., assembly GCA_026983675.1. Taxonomy (GTDB): domain Bacteria; phylum Pseudomonadota; class Gammaproteobacteria; order Chromatiales; family Chromatiaceae; genus JALSTP01. The sequence continues at coordinate 11,524 of JALSTP010000059.1, read as the reverse complement.
AGTTGCAATGCCTGCTCCTGGGTCCCATCGTCCACTTCCCCCTGCCACAGGGTGCGCAGCGGGATCGGTTTCTCCAGTGGGTGCAGTTCGGCCGGGGGGGTCTCCTTGATGCTGGAGGAAGAGCAGCCGACCAGCACGAGAGTAGTTATCAACCCGGCAACAATATATAGCGTATTCAGCCGCGGCGTACCGGTTCGCAGCAAGGCGCCCCATCGCCGCTGTAGCCACCCTGTAGCAAGATGGGGCAACGCAGTCTGCGGGTCGGCACGCCGCGGCCTGTCTTTGAGTATCAGAGGGTCAGGGGTTTCAGGCAGGCGCCGGACCTGCGTTCCAGCGCGCTGGACAGGATGTCCAAGTGTCGCGAGTGCATGGATGCGCTGGGGCGATCCTGGCAAGGGAATGAGCTTTGCCCGCGCACTGCGCCTTGTTCCGGCGCCTGCCTGAAGCCCTGAATACGATATGTATCGTTGCCGGGTGAATGATAGCCAGAACAGGGGGTTGGGCATGACGGTTCTCTCAGGATTTTTCTGGCGGGGCCGCGTCATCGAGTTTCATCTGGACCAGGGCGGAGTCGCCGACGCCCTCGTTGAGCGCCTCCTGATAGGCGGCCCGCGCGGCCTTCTTGTCGCCACGCGCAGAGGCGATATCCCCGCGCAGAGCGGCATATTCGCCGGCGAAGGACTTGCTGCCCTTGTTGGCCAGCGCTGCTGCGCTGTCCAGATCGCCCTTGGCGAACAGGACGCGGGCCAGCCGGATACGGGCGATCTGCTCGAAACCGCTGTCGGGCGCATGGTCGAGCGCCCATTCGAGGCGGCTCTGGGCGGTCACGCTGTCGTTGGCCTCTACCGCCAGCCTGGCGCGCACCAGGGCGGCAAAGGCGGCGTAGCTGGTGGAGCCATACGTCTCCATGAGCGCTTCCGTCTGCTTGATTGCCGATGCGGTGTTCCCATTGTCCACCGCTACGGTGATCTCGGCAAAGGCGTTGGCGGCCTGCTCATTTACGCTGTTTCTGTAGCTGCTCCAGGCCTGCCAGGCGCCGACGGCGCCCAGTCCGATCACGATGCCGGCGATGACCGAGCGACCGTTCTCCTTCCACCACTTCTTCAGTGCCTCGACCTGTTGTTCCTCGGTTTCGTAAGCCTCCATAAGGACTCCTCTTCAATTCGATGACTTCTATTCGCGAGCAAGGAAGGCAGCGATGGCCTCGAAAGGGACATCTTGCTGCTCGCCTTTCTCCCTCAGGGGTTTGATGCCGGCCACGCCGCGCTCCAGTTCGTCTTCACCCAGTACGATGGCGTAACGCGCGCCGCTGCGGTCGGCCTTTTTGAACTGGCTCTTGAAGCTGCCTCCGCCGCAGTGGCACTGGATGCGCAGTGCCGGTGCGGTGTCGCGCAGCGTCTCGGCCAACTCCATGCCCTTTGCCTCGGCTGCGCCGCCCACCATGATCAAGTAAGCATCGAGGGCAGGCAGTTTGGGGCGGGTGCCGCCTTCTTCCAGCATGGCGAGGGTGCGTTCCATGCCGATGGCAAAGCCGACGGCGGGGGTGGGGCGGCCGCCGAGCTGTGCCACCAGTCCGTCGTATCGCCCGCCAGCGCATACCGTCCCCTGAGCGCCGAGTCGGTCGGTGACCCATTCGAACACGGTGAGGGCGTAGTAATCCAGTCCACGCACCAACCGCGGATTGATAACATAATCCACGCCGTGGCGGTCGAGGGCCTCGCAGAGGGTCTGGAAGTGGGTTCTCGATGCCTCGCCCAGATGTTCCAGCAGGCTTGGGGCGTTGTCGACCAGCGCCCTCATCTCCGGATTCTTGGTGTCGAGGATGCGCAACGGATTGCTCTCCAGGCGCCGACGACTGTCAGCGTCGAGTCGTTCTTCGTGGGCGCGGAAATAGTCCACCAGGACCTCCCGGTAGGCGCGGCGTTCATCGGCGGTGCCCAGGGTGTTGATCTGCAGTTCCAGTCCGTCAAGGCCCAGGGCCCGCCACAGGCGTCGGGTGATGAGGATCAGTTCGATGTCGATATCCGGGCCCGGCAGGCCGAAGGCCTCGACGCCGATCTGATGAAACTGACGATAGCGGCCCTTCTGCGGGCGCTCGTGGCGGAACATGGGACCCTTGTACCAAAGGCGCTGGGTCTGGTTGTGTAGCAGGCCGTGTTCGATCGCCGCGCGGACACATCCGGCGGTCCCTTCGGGACGCAGGGTGAGGCTGTCGCCATTGCGGTCGGTGAAGGTGTACATCTCCTTTTCGACGATGTCGGTGACCTCGCCGATGGAGCGTTTGAAGAGTTCTGTGACCTCCACGATCGGGAGGCGGATCTCGTCGTAGCCATAACGCTCCAACACGTTGTGGATACGGGCCTCGACCCACTGCCACAACGGGGTTTGATCCGGCAGTATGTCGCGCATGCCCCGGATTGCCTGGATTTTTGCTGCCATCGGCTTGGTTCTGTCGTTTGTTCTCGCTGCCTGTCGGGGCGGCATGGTATCACGGCATTTGCTGGGTTTGGGACTTTCCGGCCATGAACCTATTCCGCTTTCCGCGGATCCAGCGTCAGGCGGGCGACCCGCCCCTTGGTATAGCGCGCCAGATCGAAAGGCCGGCCACCGATTGTAATGCGGACTGCGGGGGCATTGCCGATCAGCATGGTAAAAGGCGGTGTGCCGTGCAGCACCCTGCGGGCGCCGGCGTCGATTTCACCCACCAGGACCTTGTCGCCGTCCTTGCCGCGGATGTCCACCCAGCAAGGCCCGTTGAAGGCCAGCGCGACATCGGTGATCGAGGTCGGCCCCACCGCCTGTGCGGGCTGGGTCCGCCCGGCCTCCCGGGATTTTTCAGTGGGCTGCGTGGCAGCTGTGGGGAGGCCCTTCCGGGCTGCCGCCATTGGGGGCTTGGTCGGTGCAGTGCCGGTGTTCGGCTGTGTTTCGGTATCGCGGGACCTTGGCGGCGGTGTTCTGGTTGCCTTATCGCCGCCTTCGAGGGGGGGAATCATTTCAGGGCCGCTTTGTTCCTGGGGCAGGAGCAGTTCTTCCGAGTCGGCGTCCTGTTTGGCGCCACCCGGGAGGCTCAGGGCCGACCAGTCCACGTGGTTCCATACCCAGATCACCAGCATGGCGATGAAGAACAGGAGGATTCCCCATGTGACGAGCCGGATGATGAGTTGGTTGTGGTGGGTGACCCTCGGCAGGCGGTGGCGAGGCGGTTGGGGGGCCACCGGCTCCTGCCGCGGTTTCGGATTGATGCGGTCGAATGCCTGCAGTAGAGGGATCTCGTCCATGTTGAGGGCGCGTGCATAGTTGCGAATGTAGCCGCGCACGAAGACCGCGCTGGGCAGGTGGTCGTAGTCGTCGTTTTCCAGCGCCTTGACGAGCTCTTCGCGCAGATGCAGGCGTTCACCGATCTGATTGAGCTGGAGCCCTTGGGCCTCGCGGGCGGCGCGCAGTTGCTGGCCGGGCCCGTCTCCCCGCGCGGGTGTTTCCTGGGGCGGTTCCTGGCCGCTGGTCATGACTGCGGGATCTCGTCAAGCTGTTGGACTTCGGGGGCATCAGGATATTTGCGCTGCAACAGGAGCCGGTAGCTGGCCTCCGTGTCCTCATTGCCGAGGGCATGCTCGATACGCACGCCGAGCAGCAGCGAGGCGGGGGTGTGTTTCGCCACCGACAAATAACGTTCCAGGTAACCGCGGGCGGTGAGGGCATTGCCCTTTTCAAGGCTGATCCGCGCCATCTGGTAGAGGGCGGATGCAAAGGTCTTGTTGAGGGTCAGCGCCTTGCGGAAGTAGGTCTCCGCCTTCTTCGTGTCGGGTATCTGGCGGGCGCAGATGCCAGCGTTGGTCAGCGCGACCCAGGGGGTTTCATAGAGGGGGTTTTTGAGGGCGAGATCGAATTGCTCATCCGCCTCCCGGTATTTGCCCTGTTTGCATAGAAAACTGCCCCAGGCATTACGGATGTAAGGGTCCTTTGGCGCAAGGCGCAGCGCCTTTCGATAATGCGTCTCGGCCTCTTCGGTCTCCCCCAGGCGTTCGTACAGCACCCCCAGCACGTTGTGCGCCTGGGCATGGTTGGGGTCCAGCTCGATCCCGTGCTTGAGTTTGCGCAGGGCGACGTCATACCGGCCCTCCTGCATGTAGGCGAGGCCGAGCTGTACATAGATGTCTGCCGGGCTTTCACCGGTCTGGACGCCGAGATCGCCGGTGTTGTCGCGTACGTTGGCGGTCTGGCATCCTGAGAACAGAAGCACCAGTGAAAACATCGCGACGGCGGTGATACTGTGTTTCATCCCAGGCTCCTTGCAAGATGGCGTTGCAACTTCAATGCACGGCGGCTGCGGTCTTTGACCTGGCCGACGAGTTGCCCACAGGCGGCATCGATCTCGTCACCACGGGTCTTGCGGGTGATGGAGATGATGCCGGCCTTCATCAGCCGTTGGCGGAAGGCCTCGATGCGCTCCGGTGGCGAGGTGCGGTAGGGGGCGCCTGGAAAAGGGTTGAACGGGATCAGGTTCATCTTGGAGGGCGTCCCTTCCAGGAGCCGGATCAGGGCCTTGGCGTGCTGGATGCCGTCGTTGACGCCGTCGAGCATCACATATTCCCAGGTTACCTTGCGCCGTTTGTCGTTGCGCACATATTCGCGGCAGGCGGGGATCAGCGCTTCCAGGGGATACTTGCGGTTGATTGGCACCAGTTGGTCCCGCAACTCGTTGGTGGGGGCGTGCAGTGAGACCGCCAGGCTGACGTCGCTTGCTTCGCGCAGGCGGTAGATGGCGGGGACGATGCCCGAGGTGCTGATGGTGACCCGGTATTTGGAGAGCATATAGGTGAGGTCGTCCTGCATGACCGCCATCGCGGGCACTACCGCATCGAAGTTGGCCAGTGGTTCGCCCATGCCCATCAGCACCACATTGGTGAGCGGCTTGCCGAACCGATGCACCGCGATCCACACCTGGGCGATGATCTCGCCGCTGGTGAGGTTGCGGTTGAAACCCTGACGGGCGGTGGAGCAGAAGCTGCAATCCAGGGCACAGCCCACTTGTGACGAGACGCACAGGGTGGCGCGGTCACCGTCGGGGATGTGCACCGACTCGATGCGGTTGTGGCGGTCCAGTTCGAGCACCCATTTGTGGGTGCCATCACGCGCCGGCTGGTCCAGGACCACCTTGGGCAGACGGACCTCGGCGATCTCCTTGAGTTGCGCCCGCAGGCGCTTGGAGAGGTCGGTCATGGCGTCAAAGTCGGTCACCCCGTGCTTGTGAATCCACTTGAGCACGTTGCGCCCATGGAACGCCTTGGCGCCGATTCCCTCGAAGAAGGCCTCCATGGCCTGGCGGTCAAGGTCGAGCAGATTGATCTTCTCTTCCGTGCTCAAGCCCGCCTCACCGGGTGCGCTCGCAGACACCCTCGGGGAAGAAGAAGGCGATCTCCTGGGCCGCCGTCTCGGGGGCGTCGGAGCCATGCACCGCATTTTCGTCCACGGTCTCGGCAAAGTCGGCGCGGATGGTGCCTGGTGCGGCCTCTTTGGGGTTGGTGGCGCCCATGATCTCGCGGTTCTTGGCGATGGCATCCTCGCCCTCCAACACCTGCACCATTACCGGGCCGGAAGTCATGAAGGCAATCAGGTCGTCATAGAAGGGTTTGCCCTTGTGAACGGCGTAGAATTCGCCGGCCTGCTCGGGGGTCAGGCACAACATGCGCGCCGCGACGATGCGCAGGCCGTTCGACTCGAACCGGCTGTAGATCTTGCCGATCACATTCTTGGCTACGGCATCGGGTTTGATGATGGACAGGGTACGTTCAGTCGCCATGACAACTCCAGTTGCTTCGTATCGTTGACTTGAGGCTGGAACCCGCAGTTCCAGATTGAAAAATATATAAGGATTGCCCGGATTCTCCCGCGCAACGAAAATTCGTGGTTTCGACGGGTGGCCGGAAAGGATCCCGGTTTCTTAGCGCCTGTAGGATTTGACGCTGAGCGATATCCGTGGATTTGTGGTCAAGGCGTTAAATCCGGCGCCGGCAGGTTCCCGGTTACAAAACCGGCGCCTAGTTTACCCGTGGGAGCGGGTTCAGGCAATCGCCCTGTGAGCAACGTCCGGATTGTGTTTCCATAAGGGTTTTCCCAGTTTGCTGATTAGGAGAAGGTTATGTCCACAACGGTCGAAGTGAGGTTTTCGGGGGGTAAACGCATCGATGCCAAGGTGGGGGATTTCACCATTTGCACCGATCAGTCGCCGAAATATGGCGGCGAGGGTTCCGCGCCAGAGCCTTTTGATCTGTTTCTTGCGTCCATCGCCACCTGCGCAGGGGTGTTTGCGCTCAATTTCTGTCAATCGCGTGATCTGCCCACCGAGGGGATGCGGCTGGAAATGGACTGCGAGCGGGACGAGAAGAAAAAACTGTTCACGCGCATGACCCTTCGGTTGATCCTTCCGGAGGGCTTCCCCGAAAAATACCGGGGCGGGGTGGTGCGGGCCATGGAGTTGTGTACGGTCAAGCGCCATATTCTGGATGCACCGGAGTTCGTGATCCAGGTAGCATGACTGGCGGGACGCTGAAAACGTCGATCTATGGTTTCGCGTGCAGAGTCGGATGAATGTCGTCCCGCGTTCCTGCGTATCACCGGGGTCGATCCCGACGGGTGGTGGTCATCGAAAATAAAGTCCCCCATAGGGGATCCGTAAATCCCACGCCTTTAGGCGGCATCGTTGCTTTTACCCCCTCTCCCCTTGAGGGGAGAGGGTTGAGGTGAGGGGTGAAGATTGCACCGAGGTTGATTCCTGAACCCTCGCCCTGGCCCTCTCCCGGTTTCGGGAGAGGGGACAATCGGCCGTACGGCCGATCAATCCGGCTTTTAGCCGTAACCCGAAGTCACCGGCTTTAGCCAGTAGAGTATTCAAAACAATATCTTAAATATTTTGTTTAATGTATATTCTATATTCTATATCATGCGGTATACCTCATATATACCGGGCAGTTGAGATATCTTATTGATAATGCGGCCTAGCTGGTTGATGTCGTTTATCTCCACCGTAAAACACATGGTGGCGCTGTCGGTCCTGGGATCGGAGAGGGTATTCACGGCAATCACGGCGATGTCGTCGTTGGTGAATACCGAGGAGATGTCGCGCAGCAAGCCCTTGCGGTCAGCGGCCTTGACCTGGATGTCCACCGGATAGGCGCCGCCCGTGGGGTTGTCGCTCCAGTGGGCCTGCACCAGCCGCTCCGGCTCGCGTTCGCGGGCCCTTTTGATGTTGTGGCAATCGGCCCGGTGAATGGTCACCCCCTTGCCGCGGGTGATGAAGCCGGCAAGGGGATCATAGGGCACCGGTTTGCAACAACGGGCGACGTGGGTCATCAGGTCGCCGACCCCTTCGATCACCACTTCGCCGCTGGTCCGCAAGGGTTTGTCCGTGTCCACGCCCGCCGGAGGTCTTTCTGGCGCGGCCGGCCGGCGGCGGGCACTGCCTGCGACCTGGAGGGGCGAGAGGTCGCCGCGGCCAATGGCGGCCAGAACATCCTCCTCGGTCTTGTAGTTGTAGCGCTTGGCGATGGCTTGCAGATCCGGGCGTTCGCCGAGGGCGAGACGCTGGATCTCACGCTCCAGGGCGCTGCGGCCGGCGGCCACATGGGCCTCGAAGTCCTGCTGTTTGAACCACTGGCGCACCCGGCCGCGGGCGCGCGCTGTCCGGAGGTAGCCCAACTGGGGATTGAGCCAGTCACGGCTCGGGGCAGCGTTCTTGTGGGTGAGAATCTCGATGGTTTGGCCGCTTTTCAATGGCTGGGTCAGCGGCACGATGCGCCCGTCTACCTTGGCGCCGCGGCAGCGGTGGCCGATATCGGTATGGATGGCGTAGGCGAAGTCGAGGGGTGTGGCCCCCTTGGGGAGTTCGATCACACGCGATCTGGGGGTGAGTACATAGATCTGATCAGGCTCAAGTTCAGAGAGGGGGTTTTCACGGTCTGCGGGCGATTGACTGTCTTTGTTCTCCAGCCACTGGCGCATCCAGACCACGCGCCGTTCGAACTCTGAATCGTGTCCGGCATCCTCTTTGTAGCGCCAATGGGCCGCGACGCCGAGTTCGGCATGATGGTGCATGTCCCAGGTGCGGATCTGCACCTCCAGCGGTTTGTCTTCCGGTCCGATGACAGCGGTGTGCAGCGACTGGTACATGTTGGCCTTGGGAGTGGCGATGTAATCGTCGAATTCACCGGGGATGTGACGCCACAAGCCATGGACCACGCCGAGCGCCGCGTAGCACTGGGCGACGTCGTCCACCAGCACCCGGATTGCCCGCAGGTCGAAGATCTGCTCGAAACCCACTCCCTTACGGTGCATCTTTTTCCAGATGCTGTAGATGTGTTTCGGGCGGCCGGTGATCTCGGCCCGGATACCGATGGCGCGCAGTTTCGCATCCAGCAGCGCGACGACCTTGTCGATGAACTGCTCGCGGTCCTGGCGTCGGTCGCCGAGCCGCCGTGCGATGTGTTGGTACTCCTCGGGGTGTAGATATCGCAGGCAAAGATCCTCCATCTCCCATTTGATCTGCCAGATGCCGAGACGGTTGGCGAGGGGGGCATAGATATCGAGGGTTTCGCGCGCGATCTGGCGGCGGGTGGCGTCCGGCGCCTCCTTCAGCGCCCGCATCAACTGCAGCCGGCGGGCGAGCACGATCAGGATCACGCGCACGTCCTTCGCCAGCCCCAGCAACATGCGGCGCAGGCCCTCCACGTGATCCGCCTTATCCTCGCCGTTGGCGGCTTGGTCGAGCGAACTGAAGCGGTCGATCTGGCCGATCGCCTGCACCATGTGCACGACCGTTTCGCCGAAGGCGCGGGCAAGGGGCTCGATGCCGATTTCGGTGGAGGAGAGGGTATCGGCGAGAATGGCCGCACAGAGGCTTTCCCAATCCATCTTCATCTGCGCCAGGGTGTCGGCGCTGGCCAGCGCGCCGTGCAACAGGGCCTCGCCCCCCGTCCCGGTGTGGCCACTGTAGGCATCCAGCGCCAGGTTGCAGGCACGGCCCACCCGCTCAAGGTCTTCCTTGGGGTACTGGGTGGCAATGGCCTCAAGCCAGCGGCGGATCTCTTCGAGTCCGATGCGGCGGTCTGCAGGCAGGGTGGATGTGGTGCTGACCATGGGGTCTACTACGAGGTTTCGGTACCCCTGTCAGTCGAGCAGATGGCTCACCAGCCCATCCGCCAGTTTCGGCTCGAACCAGGTGGATTTTGGCGGCATTACCTCGCCCGCATCGGCGACCGCCATCAGCTCCTCCATGCCCGTCGGATAGAGTGCGAAGGCGATGCGCATCTCGCCGCTGTTGACGCGCCTTTCCAGTTCACCCAGGCCGCGGATGCCGCCTATGAAGTCGATGCGGTCGTCGCGCCGGGGATCGCTGATGCCAAGCAGTGGCTCGATCAGGTTGTCGGCCAGCAGCGAGACGTCCAGCCGGCGAACCGGGTCGTCGGTGGGAATGCGATCGGGGTGGAGTCTGAGACGGTACCACTTGTGATCGAGGTACATGCCGAACTCTCCAGCTTGGCCGGGTTTGACCGGCTGGTCGGCAGGCGTCAGTTCGAAGCGGTCTTGGAGACGCTCGAGGAACTCCGATGCGTCGAGGCCATTGAGGTCTCGAATGACCCGGTTGTAGTCGAGGATCTGCATCTGGTCGTGGGGGAAGATGACGCTGAGGAAATAGTTGTACTCTTCCTCGCCGGTGTGGTTTGGATTGGCTGCGCGCCGTTTCGCCGCCACCCGCGATGCCGCCGCCGAGCGGTGATGACCGTCCGCCACATAGAGCGCCTCCATGCCCTCGAAGGCCCGGATGAGCGTGCCGATGAGGTCCGCGTCGTTGATGACCCACAGTTCATGGCGCACCTCGTCATCGGCGGTGATGTCCACTGTGGGGGCGCCTTTCGCCACCCCGGCCAGGATGTCGTTGACCTCCGCATGGCTGCGATAGACCAGGAAGACCGGGCCAGTCTGGGCATTCAATGCCTCAATCTGGCGCACGCGGTCGTCTTCCTTCACCGGCCGGGTGAATTCGTGTTTCTTGATCCGATCCCGGTCGTAGGCTTCAACGGAGGCGGCGGCCACCAGCCCCGTTTGAACATGGGTGCCCATGGTCAGGCGATAGACGTAAAAACACGGCTGGGTGTCCTGAACCAGGATGCCTTCGTCGCGCATCCCTTGCAGGTTCTCCGCCGCCTTGGTGTAGACCTCCGGGGCATAGGGATCGGTGCCGCGGGGAAGGTCCACCTCCGGCCGGGAGATGTGCAGAAAACTCCATGGCCGGCCTTTTACCAGCGCACGGGCCTCTTCGGCGCTGACCACATCGTAGGGAGGGGCGGCGACCTCGGCCGCGCGTCCGGAGACCGGGCGCAGCCCGGGAAAGGCTTTAATCAGGGACATGACAACATCCGCGTATTCATCGGGAACTGGGTGATGGACATTGTTTCAGATGCCCGTGGAGTTGTCCAAGTGTGACGTCAGCCGCCCCGTTGCAGCGCCGCGATGCGTTCGTCCAACGGGGGATGGGAGGCGAAAAGGCGTTTGAGGCCGCTGCCGAACTTTCCGGAGATGCCAAAGGCGGCCAACTGGTCCGGCAATTCCGCCGGTTCCCCCGATTTGAGCCGCTCCAGCGCGGCTATCATGCTCCCGCGGCCCGCCAACCGCGCGCCGCCGGCATCGGCGCGGAATTCGCGCTGCCGCGAAAACCACATGACGATGAGGGTGGCGAGAATGCCCAGTACCATCTCGGCAACGATCGCGGTGATCCAGAATGCCGGGCCGTGGCCGCGTTCCGTCTTGAATACGGTCCGGTCGACCAGGTGCCCTATCACCCGCGACAGGAAGATGACGAAGGTGTTGACCACCCCTTGGATCAGGGCGAGGGTGACCATGTCGCCGTTGGCGACGTGGGAGATCTCATGGCCGACCACGGCCTCGACCTCTCCGCGGTTCATGCGCTGTAACAGACCGCGGCTGACCGCCACCAAGGCGTTGTTACGGTTGGCGCCGGTGGCGAAGGCGTTGGGTTCGGCGGACTCGAAGATCGCCACCTCGGGCATGCCAATCCCCGCATCGTCGGCCTGGCGCCGGACGGTCTCGATCAACCATTGCTCGGTGGCATCTGCGGGCTGCTCGATGACATGCGCGCCGGTCAGATGCTTGGCCGACCATTTGGAGATCATCAGTGAGAAAATTGAACCGCCCATGCCGAACAGGAAGGCGTAGATCAATACCGCCTGTAGATTGAGGTCCATGCGGTTGGCGGCGAGATAGCCTTCGAACCCCAGCAGACGAAGGGTCACGCTCATGACCAGGAGGATGGCGAGGTTTGTCGCCAGAAAGAGAATGATGCGTTTCATGGTTCTCCCGTCTATTGTCTTCGGTCGATCGCAAAACATGGGGCAACGGAGGGTGGAAATCAAGGGGGGAACTGCTGGATTTACCTTGTATGACATTGGGTTGACAAATCTAATGGCGGCGCCTCCTGGTTCGATCGGCGTCGATCTTTCGGAACCGTCGG
>JALSTP010000058.1 GCA_026983675.1 Sedimenticola sp. | reverse complement strand
AGAATTGTCCGCACAGGGGATTTTCCGACCGAGTGGAATACGGGCTGTATTGCCGAGGAAGGAAAATTCCCTGTGTGGACAAGGATCAAGCAAGGGCGCGAGCGACTTCATGAATAATCCGGGCTAGAGTTTCATGGGCATGACCACATACCGATCACCCTCTTCGTCTTCTCCTGTGATGAGGGCACTGCTGTTTGCGTCATTGAGCCCAATGACGACCTGATCCGTTTCGAGGACACCCAACACATCGAGCAGATAACCTACATTGAAACCGATATCGATATTGCTACCGCTGTAGTCGACAGTCAGCTCCTCCTCCGCCTCCTCCTTTTCCGGGTTATGGGCTTGAAGCTGTAACACATCTGGCTGCAAGTGAAAACGGATACCCCGGTATTTTTCATTGGACAGTATCGACGCCCGAGCCAACGCCTGGCGGAGGGTTTCGCGATCAATCACGAGCTCATTTTTCGATTCCGCTGGGATGACTCGCTGATAATCGGGAAACCGACCGTCGATCAGTTTCGAAAGGAATACTGTCGAATCGAGGCGAAAGCGTATGTGATTGGAGCTGAGTTCGATCTTTACCGGACGCTCTTCATCTTCCAGCAACCTGCCGAGTTCCAGTACCGCCTTGCGCGGTACAATGACCTGGATATCCATATCGGGGGAAAGATCCACGGCTTTTTCACTCAACGCCAGCCGGTGTCCATCCGTCGCTACCACACGAATCATGCCGGGCCGGGCCTCGAACAGCATCCCATTCAGATAATATCGAACATCCTGCTGCGCCATCGCAAAGGATGTCTTTTGTATCAGGCGTTTCAGTACACGCTCTTCGACGGTGAATACCTGTTCAGCCGGTGTGGGTTCGATGGCGGGGTAATCCGCTGCAGGCAGCATGCCAAGAGAAAACCGGCTCTTGCCCGATCTCAAAGTCGCCCGTTCGTTGCTGATTTCGAGAATCAACTCCGACCCAGAAGGTAATGCCTTGCAGATATCCATCAGCTTTCGTGCCGGTAAGGTGAAGGCACCCTCCTCACTGCACTCGGCTTCCACCGTGGTTGTCATTTCGATTTCGAGATCGGTCGCGGTAAGGGTGATTGCATTCTGCCTTGCATTGATGAGGATGTTCGACAGAATCGGCAATGTCTGACGTCTTTCCACCACGCCGGTAACCTGCATCAAGGGAGGTAGTAGAGTCTCCCTTTGGGCTAAGATTTTCATAGACGATTCCTTTGACTAATAAGAAATAGGTTATTTAAATTTCTTATATTAGTTATAATAATAAGCATGGTGCACTCTTGTGGATTGTTTTATTTAATTACTTTATATTCAGTGGGTTACGTTTATATTTTGGTTGTGGCGAAGCTGTCAGATTACTGGGTTCAGGATGCGCCCAGGTTGTGTGCAAAACGGAGGCCATCAAACGCGCTTATTCCATGGACATGTTATCCACATCAGCTGGTAAGGGTTCTCAACAGGTTGGACATGTCCTCCGCAATCCGGGGGTCCGTCTCTCGGAGTTCCTTGATCTTGCGGTTCGCGTGCAACACCGTGGTGTGATCCCTGCCGCCGAATGCCTTGCCTATCTCGGGCAGGGAGTGATTGGTCAGCTCCTTCGCCAGAGTCATGGCGATCTGGCGAGGGCGTGCGATGGACCGGCTGCGCTTTGGCGATATCAGATCCTTGGTTCGTATCTTGAAGTATTCCGCCACCGTTTTCTGAATGTTCTCGATGGTGACCTGTTTGTCCTGTGCCGCCATCGCGTCCCGTAACGCTTCCTTGGCGAATTCGAGCGTGATGGGCTTGCCGGTAAACTGGGCGTTCGCGATCAGTTTTCGCAACCCCCCTTCGAGTTCCCGGATGTTCGAACGGATGCGTTCCCCCATGAAAAAGGCCACTGCATCGGGCAGTTCCATGCCATACAGGATGTTGGCCTTGCGTTGGATGATCGCGACCCGTGTCTCCAGATCGGGGGGGTCGATGGCGACGGTGAGGCCCCAGCCGAAGCGTGATTTGAGACGCTCTTCCAGCCCGTTGACCTCTTTCGGGAAGCGGTCGCTGGACAGGACGATCTGTTGCTGGGATTCGAACAAGGCGTTGAAGGTGTGGAAAAACTCCTCCTGAGAGCGCTCCTTGCCGGCGAAAAACTGAATATCGTCAATGAGCAGGGCGTTGACCGACCGGTAGCGCCGCTTGAAGTCGTCGATGCTGTTCTCCTGGAGCGCCTTGACCATTTCACTTACAAAGCGCTCGGAGGTGACGTAGACGACCCGTCGACTCGGGTTTGCCTGCAGCATCAGGTTGCCCACGGCATGCATGAGATGGGTCTTGCCCAGTCCGACACCGCCATAGATGAACAGCGGGTTATAGGCCACTCCCGGGTTCTGACCGACCTGCAGTGATGCGGCTTTGGCGATCTGATTCGATTTGCCTTCCACGAAGGCCTCGAAGGTGAAAGCTGCGTTCAGGTTGGATTCGAATCCCTGTGCCTGTGGCGAGGGAACTGGGTTGGCAATGGGTGCCGAAGCGTTGTTTCCGGACAGACGTACGATGTCGCCGGAAACGGCCGGAGTGTCCGGTTTGTCAGTGCGGCTTCCGACGGTAAGTCGAATGTCCACGGGGCCCATATCGCCCGCAGCCGCATTGAGGTGGGTGCGCATTCGATCGAGGTAGTGATTCTTCACCCAGGACAGGACGAAGGAATTGGGCGCGAACAGTTTGATACGGTTTGCGTTCGCGTCCTCCTCTACCTGGAGCGGCATGATCCAGGTGTTGAATTGCTTGACTGGCAGCTCGGATTTGAGATTCGAAAGGCAGTGGTTCCAGATATTCAATGTATCGAACTCCAGGGTTGAGATGAACAAAGGCCCCACTCCCCGTCAATGAGCGGCTGCGTTTGCTGCCGGATGAAAGGCAACAGCCTGGGCGTTGCCTGCGGACCGGGGGCCGTATGGTATCGTCATGGATGGTTCGGACCATGATGCCGGCGATTGCCCCGGGCCGGTTCAGCGGCCGTCGCAAGAGGCGCGGGGATAGGCGACATTGGTGTTCAATCAAGGCTCTCCGAGTCGCCAAGTCTACTCCGCTTCGAGGCAGTTATCCACAGGCTGGACGATGGGCGTCGTCAGCGAAGACGAAGTGCAATTGAATTTGACATATGGGCATTCCCGAATTACGCTAAACCCCTTTTTTCAGGCTATTCTTCGCCGATTGGCGGCAGGGTGACAGAGACGTGAAAAGAACATTTCAACCCAGTAGACTCAAACGGGCGAGGACCCATGGTTTTCGGGCACGAATGGCAACCCGCGGTGGCCGCAAGGTCATCCAGTCCCGGCGCGCCAAGGGGCGTGCCCGCCTGACCCCCTGAACGCCGGTCATTGGCCGATGGCGATAACGCCTTCCCCCGTTCGCGGCGGCTGGTCAAGGCGGAAGAATTTCGGCGCGTCTTCGAGCGGCCGGAACGATCGGCGGATCGTTTCTTTACCGTGTTGGCAAGACCCAATGGGCTGCACCGATCGAGGTTGGGGTTGGCGATTTCGAAGAAATCGTTGCGCCGGGCGGTGGATCGCAACCGGGTAAAGCGGTTGATACGGGAGAGTTTCAGGCAACGGCGGGATTCGACGCAGGGGCTGGACATGGTGGTGATGTGTCGGCCCGTGGTGGCGGAGGCCGACAACAGGGCCTTGCGGCGATCCCTCGACGGGCACTGGAACAGGCTGTCCCAGCGATGCGCAAAACCTTGATATTCCTGATTCGTGCGTACCAGATCGTCGTCAGCCCGTTCCTGGGCAATCATTGCCGTTTCCACCCCAGTTGTTCTCATTATGCAGTGACCGCAATCGAGACACACGGCATCGTCAAGGGCACATGGTTGGCGTTGCGCAGGCTCTCCCGTTGCCATCCCTGGCATGCGGGGGGGTATGATCCGGTGCCGGAATCAAGCGACAAGAAAAAAGATGGATAATATTCGACTGATCCTTTTCTTTGCATTGGCCTTCATCCTGCTGATGCTCTATCAGGCGTGGATGCACGACTATGGCCAACACCCCGTAACGGCCCATTCACAGCAGAAGGGCACCGCCCAGACTGCCGCATCGGCGGCCACAAGCGAGGTGCCGGTTGCGCCCGCGGTGCAAAAAGGGGCGGAAGGCACGAAGACCCCGGCGGTGGCGCCTGCCACGCCGGTTGCCGAAAAGGTGCGCGTCAGGACCGACGTCCTGGATGTGGAGATATCCGCCCGCGGGGGCAATCTGGTCAACGCCTTGCTCGAAAAATATGCCATCGATCCCAAGACGCCGGACATCAAGTTCCAGTTGTTGAAGGAGATGCCTCCGAATATGTTCGTGGCCCAGTCTGGCCTGATCGGTTCGAACAAGGAGAGTGCGCCCAGCCATGAAGCCCTATATAAGGTGGAACAAAAGTCTTACCGGATGGCGGATGGAAAAGACACCCTGGATGTCACCTTGACCTGGGCAGATGGCGGCATCGAGGTGAGGAAGCATTTTCTGTTCACACGTGGCAGCTACGTGGTGCAGGTTCGTCACGAGATCACCAACCATTCCGGAAAACCCTGGTCGGCGCGGGAGTACGATCAGTTTCAGAGAACACCCTTGGATACGGGAGGGCACCGTTCGTTTGCGGCTAGATCCTATTTTGGTGGCGCCATCTACAGTCCGGAGGAAAAGTACGAGAAGATCCCGTTCGATAAAATGCAGGAGGAGAAGCTGGACCGGGACGTGAAGGGTGGCTGGGTCGCCATGCTACAGCACTATTTCCTTGGCGCCTGGATCCCACCCGCCAACGTGGTGGAACATTTCTACTCCAATGTACTGCCTGGCGAACGGTATGTTCTGGGGATGTGGTCACCCGCGGTGACAGTGGCGGATGGCCAGAGCCATACCTTCAGCAGCCGCGTCTTCATAGGGCCAAAGCTGCAGGAGCACCTGGAGGAGGTGGCGCCAGGTCTGGAGCTGGCTGTGGACTATGGCTGGCTCACCATCATCGCGCAACCCATCTTCTGGGTCCTCAACTGGTTGCACAAACTGACCGGCAACTGGGGTTGGTCGATCATCCTGCTCACCGTTTTGATCAAGGCGGCATTCTTCAAGCTGTCGGAGACCAGCTACCGATCAATGGCCAAGATGCGCAAGTTCACCCCGCGCATGCAGGCCCTCAAGGATCGTTACGGTGACGACAAGGCCCGGTTGAACCAGGCCATGATGGAGATGTACAAAAAGGAGAAGATCAACCCGCTGGGTGGCTGCCTGCCGATCCTGGTACAGATCCCGGTATTCATCGCTCTCTACTGGGTGCTGCTGGAGAGTGTGGAGTTGCGCCATGCCCCCTTCATTCTCTGGATCAACAATCTCTCCGGTCGGGACCCTTACTTTATTCTGCCCCTGATCATGGGGGTCTCCATGTTCATCCAGCAGAAGCTGAACCCGGCGCCGCCCGATCCCATGCAGGCCAAGATCATGATGAGTCTGCCCTTCGTCTTCACCGTCTTCTTCGCCTTCTTCCCGGCCGGACTGGTGCTCTACTGGGTGGTGAACAACCTGATCTCCATTGCCCAGCAGTGGTACATCACCCGCAAGATCGAACAGAGCGGCCACTGATCGCTCTAGCCCGGATTATTCATGAATCGCCGCGATGATTGCACAGAGAATTGTCCGCACAGACGATTTTCCGACCGAGTGGAATACGGGCTGTATTGCCGAGGAAGGAAAATCCCCTGTGTGGACAAGGATCAAGCAAGGGCGCGAGCGATTTCATGAATAATCCGGGCTAGTCCGCTGATGCAGGTCAGCGATACCATCGCCGCGGTTGCCACGCCACCCGGCCACGGGGGCGTAGGCATCGTGCGTGTCTCCGGTCCCGCCACACGCGGTATTGCGGAGGCGACGGTGGGGCGCTGTCCCGCGCCGCGGCATGCCACGTTTTGTCGCTTCCGCGATGCCGGTGGCGAGGTGTTGGACGAGGGCATCGCCCTCTTTTTTCCCGCCCCCCACTCCTTCACCGGCGAAGACGTACTGGAACTCCAGGGCCATGGGGGACCGGTGGTGATGGATATGCTTCTGCAGCGGGTATTGGCCCTGGGCGCACGGCCAGCCCGACCCGGTGAATTCAGCGAGCGGGCCTTTCTCAACGGGCGGCTCGATCTCGCCCAGGCAGAGGCGGTGGCGGACCTGATCGAAAGTGGCACCCGCGATGCGGCGCGGCTGGCGGTTCGCTCCCTGCAGGGGGCCTTTTCGGACGCGGTGCATGAACTGGTGGAGGCGCTGATCCAGTTACGGATGTATGTCGAGGCGGCCATCGATTTCCCGGAAGAAGAGATCGATTTCCTCTCTGACGGGCGGGTGGCCGCCGAGCTGGAGACGGTCCGTCAGCGGCTTGACGAGGTGCGCGGCCGGGCCCGCACCGGCCGTCTGTTGCGCGATGGCATGACCCTGGTGATCGCCGGCGAGCCCAATGCGGGCAAATCCAGCCTCATGAACGCCCTCGCTGGGCAGGAGGCGGCCATCGTCACCGACATCCCAGGAACCACCCGGGATGTACTGCGCGAACAGATCCAGATCGACGGTATGCCGCTGCACCTGATCGATACCGCAGGGCTGCGGCGGGATGCGGGCCCCGTTGAACAGGAGGGTATTCGCCGCGCCCGCCGGGAGATCGGCTCCGCCGACCTGATCCTGTGGGTCTTCGACGACAGCGCCGAGGGTGGCCATCCCCATGAGCACCATGGTTTGCCTGGCGACGTGCCGCTATTGTGGGTGCGCAACAAGATCGATCTCACCGGCGCCCCGCCCGGTGTACGCACCTTCGAAGAGGGGGAGGAAGTCGCCCTCTCCGCCCGCACCGGCAAGGGGTTGGACGTATTGCGCGAATTGCTCAAGGCGCGCGCGGGCTATTCCGGGATTCACGAAGGGGCCTTCATGGCCCGGCGACGTCATCTCGATGCCCTTGAGCGGGCTGACCATGCCCTGCGGGCGGGTCAGGCAACGTTACGGGAACGGGTGGCCGGCGAATTGTTGGCGGAGGACCTGCGTCAGGCCCAGAATGCCCTGGCGGAGATCACCGGCGAGTTTACCAGTGACGATCTTCTGGGGGCGATCTTTTCTTCCTTTTGCATCGGCAAATAGCGGTGACAAGAAAACCGATATAATAGAGTGATGGAAGCGGGCGACTACGAAGTCATCGTTGTGGGCGGCGGCCACGCTGGCACCGAGGCGGCGCTGGCTGCGGCGCACATGGGTGTGCGTACCCTGCTGCTTACCCACAACATCGAGACCCTCGGCCAGATGAGTTGCAACCCCGCCATCGGCGGTATCGGCAAGGGCCATCTGGTAAAGGAGATCGACGCCCTCGGTGGGTTGATGGCGGAAGCTGCCGACCGCGCCGGCATCCAGTTTCGCACCCTCAATGCCCGCAAGGGACCAGCGGTGCGGGCCACCCGGGCCCAAGCGGACCGTCTGCTGTACAAGGCGGTCGTGCGCCAGACGCTGGAGCGGCAGGCAGGGCTCGACATCTTCCAGCAGGCGGTGGACGACTTGATCGTGACCGGCGGGCGGGTGACGGGCGTATTGACCGAGATGGGGCTGCGTTTCACCGCCCGCTGCGTGGTGCTCACAGTGGGCACCTTTCTCGGTGGACGTATCCATGTGGGCCTGGCCAGCCGCGCCGGCGGCCGCGCCGGCGACCCACCTGCCAACGCCCTGGCGGCGCGGTTGCGGGAACTCCCCTTGCGGGTGGACAGGCTCAAGACCGGAACGCCGCCACGCATCGATCGCCGCAGCGTCGATTTCAGCGACTTGCAGGAACAACCGGGCGACAGACCGGTGCCGGTATTTTCCTTTCTTGGTCGCGCCGATATGCACCCCCGGCAGGTGAGCTGCCACATCACCCATACCAACGAACGCACGCACGAGATCATCCGCGCCGGCCTTTCGCGCTCACCCATGTTCACCGGCGTGATCGAAGGGGTCGGGCCAAGATACTGCCCGTCCATCGAAGACAAGGTGGTGCGTTTCGCCGATAAGGCATCGCACCAGATCTTCATCGAGCCGGAAGGACTCACCAGTAACGAACTCTACCCCAACGGGATCTCCACCAGCCTTCCCTACGATGTGCAGGTGGCGCTGGTGCATTCCATGAAAGGCTTCGGACAGGCGCGCATCACCCGTCCCGGATACGCTATCGAATATGATTTCTTCGATCCCCGCGACCTGCGTCCCTCGCTGGAAACGCGGCATCTGGAGGGCCTCTTCTTCGCCGGCCAGATCAACGGCACAACGGGCTACGAGGAGGCGGCGGCCCAGGGACTGCTGGCGGGCGCCAACGCGGTATTGAAGATACGCGGGGAGGCGCCCTGGTGCCCACGCCGTGACGAAGCCTATCTGGGGGTGCTGGTGGACGACCTCATTACCCGGGGCACCCGCGAGCCCTACCGTATGTTCACCAGCCGCGCCGAATACCGGCTGATACTGCGCGAGGACAACGCCGACCTGCGGCTGACGGAGAAGGGGCGCCAATTGGGGCTCGTGGACGAGCATCGGTGGGAGGCCTTCGAGCGCAAGCGGGAGGCGATCGAACGGGAGCGACAGCGGTTGCGCAACCTTTGGGTTCGGCCACAGGACCTCACGAAGGCGCAGCAGCAGACGCTGCTCAAGGGGCCGTTGTCGAGGGAAGCGCGCGCGCTGGACCTGCTCGCCCGCCCGGACGTGACCTATGCCGCATTGACCACTCTCGCCAACATCGGCCCCGGCGTCGACGATCCTCAGGTCGCGGAGCAGATCGAAATCCAGGCGCGTTATGCCGGCTATATCGAACGCCAGCGGGCCGAGATCCAGCGCCAGAAGGCCCACGAGTCGATCCGTTTGCCCGACGATTTCGACTACGAGCGGGTGAAGGGGTTGTCTTCGGAGGTGCGCGAGATCTTCCTTCGCCAGCGCCCCGCCACCCTCGGTCAGGCGGCGCGCATCCCGGGAGTGACGCCGGCTGCGGTGTCGTTGCTGCTGATTCATCTGACCCGCCGCCGTGCGGGTTGAAGATGGCGACCGACCGTTCATCCGCCGATCTCCTCGCTGCCGGCATTTCGGAAATGGGGCTGGTGATCGATGCCGGGAAACAGAGGGCGATGTTGCGCTTTCTCGCGTTGCTGGAGCGCTGGAACCGGGCCTACAATCTCACTGCGGTGAAGGGCATCCCGGCGATGGTGGAGCGCCACCTGCTCGACAGTCTCAGTATCAGCCCTTACATCGGAGGCCAGCGCATCCTCGATATCGGTACCGGCGCGGGATTGCCGGGCATCCCCCTGGCCCTGGTGCACGGCGAACGGAACTTCGTATTGCTCGACAGCAATGGCAAGAAATGCCGTTTTGTACGCCAAGCGGTGATCGAACTGGGCCTCGACAATGTGGAGGTGGCGCAGACGCGGTTGGAGCACTACCGGCCGCCAGAGGGCTTCGATACCCTCGTGGCGCGTGCATTTGCGCCGCTTTCTGATATCCTCGCCAAGGCAGGCCCGCTCGGCCGGGCGGGGAGTCGGCTGCTGGCGATGAAAAGCGCCGGGCCGGAGGCCGAGATCGAGGCCGCAGCGCTGGCGCCGGAGCAGGTGCGTCGGCACGCATTGCATATCCCCTTCAGCGGCGTCGAACGCAGTCTGCTGGAGATCACACTGGAACCACAAGCAGGGGAACCCCATGGCTAGAATCATCGCGGTGGCGAACCAGAAGGGCGGCGTGGGCAAAACCACCACCAGCGTCAATCTCGCCGCATCGCTGGCAGTGATGAAGCGGCGAGTGCTGTTGGTCGATCTGGACCCCCAGGGTAACGCCACCATGGGATGTGGCATCGACAAGCACACTATCACCGTCTCCAGTTGCGATGTGCTGTTGGGTGACGCCCAATACGTGGACGGTATCCTGCCGGTGGAGGAGATCGGGTCATTGGAGCTGCTGCCGGCCAATGCGGATCTGACTGCCGCCGAGGTGGGCCTGATGCACGCCACCCTGAAAGAGAAGCGGTTGGCATTGGCGTTGGTCCCGGCCCGCGACACCTATGACTATATCATCATCGACTGCCCGCCATCGCTGAACATGCTGACCCTCAACGCCCTGGTGGCGGCCGACGGGGTACTGGTGCCAATTCAGACCGAGTACTATGCACTGGAAGGCCTCACCGCTCTGCTCAGCACCATCGAGCAGATCCAGGAGACACTCAATCCAGGACTGGAGATCGAGGGTATCCTGCGCACCATGCACGACGCGCGCAACAACCTCGCCAATCAGGTCTCGGCGCAGCTGATCACCCATTTCGAGAATCGCGTATTCCGCACCATCATTCCGCGGAATGTGCGTGTCGCGGAGGCGCCCAGCCACGGCCTGCCGGTGATCCTTTACGACAAGGCGTCACGCGGGGCCATCTCCTATCTTGCCCTTGCCAGCGAATTGACACGAAAATACGAACATCGCGAGGCCGTCCGCGCCTGACAGAACCATCGAGGAGAGAGATCAGCATCATGGCAACGAAAAAGAGGGGGTTGGGCCGCGGACTGGATGCGCTTTTGAGTGGCGCGAAACCCACCGCAACCGAAACACCGCCTTCCGGTGGCACCGGTGCGCAGGAGGGTTTGACCACCTTGCCAATCGATCTGATCCAACGGGGGCGGTTCCAGCCGCGCCAGAACTTCGACCCGGAATCGCTTCAGGAACTGGCCGACTCCATCTCCGCCCAAGGCGTCATTCAACCCATCGTGGTACGGCCGGTGGAGGGCGGGCGCTACGAACTCGTGGCGGGGGAGCGGAGGTGGCGGGCCTCCCAGCTGGCGGGTCTCGTCGGCATACCGGCCGTGATCCGTGATGTAGACGAACAGGCGGCGATGGCGATGGGGTTGATCGAAAACATCCAGCGCGATGACCTCAATCCGCTGGAGCACGCCACGGCGTTGCATCGACTGCTGGAAGAATTCGAACTCACCCACCAGGAAATCGCCAAAGCGGTGGGCAAGTCCCGCACCACGGTCACCAATATGCTGCGCCTGCTGGACCTCAACCCCGATGTCAAGGAACTGATCGAAAAAGGGTTGTTGGAAATGGGCCATGCGCGGGCCTTGCTGGGTCTCAAGGATCAGGCCCAGAGCGAAGCGGCGCAGGAAGTGGTGAGTCGGGGCCTTTCGGTGCGCGAGACCGAACGCATGGTACGCCAACTGCTGAACGGTGCGCAGGGTCCCGCGCCGAAAGCGGTCCGGAAGGATGACGATCCGGATGTCCGCCGCCTGCAGAATGAGCTCGGCGAACGCCTGGGCGCACGTGTCAAGATACAGCGGGGCGAAAAGGGGCGGGGCAAGCTGGTGATCAGCTTCAACAGCGCGGATGAACTCGAAGGCATTTTGGACCATATCAAATAATCTGGAGCGGCTTGCCGGGCCCGGAGCGCGGCACGATTTGGAACCGGAAAAAAAGGAACGCCAAGGAAAGGTTTGTGAACGCACTTTTTATTCGCCCATCGTTTGACCTTATATTTGCCAGCGCTTATACTGCGCTGCCTTGAATGAGCCGCGTGCCCTTGGCGCGGCGTGATACGCTGATTGCCAGGCTGAATGCGAAACATCCTATACGCCCAGCTCATTCTGGTGCCCCTGGTGGCGGGGGCCGCGCTGCTGACATACGGGCAGAGACCCGCGATCGCGGCGCTGTATGGGGGAGGGATTGCAGTGATCAACAGCCTGTTGATGATTCGCCGGATCGTAAAGGCGACCAGAACCCTCAACAAGGATCCTAGTGCCGATGTACGGTCGCTGTACGCAGGTGCGCTGGAACGGTTTGTTTTCACCCTGACCGCCATGGCGGCGGGCATGGGGTGGTTGATGTTGGATCCCCTGGCGTTGCTGGTCGGTTTTGCCTTGGCCCACCTCGCCTACCCGATGGGGAAAAGGATGGCGGATGCCGGGGAATGAGTACACAAGAATGAACAAGGTCAGGAGCACAACGTGAGTCACTCGGAACATGCGGTCCCCGCAGACCCCGTTGCCTATATTCAGCATCATCTGCAGAATCTCTGCGTCGGTGATTGTGATCCCGTCACCCATCAGGGCGGCTTCTGGACCCTGAATCTCGATACCCTGTTTTTCGGCTGGCTGACAGCGGGCCTGCTCATGTGGGCGGCTTACAAGGTCGGCAAGAACCTCAGTCTGGATAAACCCTCCGGTATCCAGAATCTGATGGAGGCGGTCTACGAATTCGTCGATGGGCAGGTCAAGGACATCTTTCCCGGCCGTAACCCCCTTATCGGTCCCCTTGCCTTTACCATTTTCGTCTGGGTATTCCTGATGAATACCATGGACCTGATCCCTGTGGACCTGTTGCCCTGGCTGGCCAGCACGATCGGCATCCACAATCTCAAGGTCGTGCCGACGACGGATCTGGGCACCACCTTTGGTCTGTCGCTCTCGGTATTCGCCTTGATCGTCTACTACAACATAAAGATAAAGGGACCGGTGGGGTACCTCAAGCAGTTCCTGTTTCACCCTTTTGGTAAATATCTCATTCCGGTCAATGTCATCATGACCGCGATCGAGGAGGTCGCCAAACCGGTCAGCCTGGCACTGCGATTGTTCGGAAACATGTTTGCCGGTGAACTGCTGTTTCTGCTCATCGCCCTGTTGGGGGGATTTGCCGGTGCGCTGTGGATCTCGCTACCCTCCCAGGTGATTCTGTCCAGTATGTGGGCGATCTTCCATATCCTCGTGATCACGCTGCAGGCCTTCATTTTCATGCTGTTGACCATCGTCTATCTGGGCATGGCGCATGTCGAGGAAGAAGAGCACTAGGCAGTAACGGTTTCCTAATTCTTTCAACCCGATATTCATACACATCAAGGAGGCTTCCAAATGACCCCCGAAACCCTTGCGCAGATCTACGCGATGACAGCCGTTGCTGTCGGCATCATTCTGGCGGCAGCCGGCCTGGGTTCGGCCCTTGGCTGGGGCATGATCTGTTCGAAATATCTCGAAGGGATCGCCCGTCAGCCGGAGATGCGACCACAACTCATGGGCCAGATGCTGTTCACCGGCGGTCTGATGGAGGCCTTTCCGATGATCGTTCTGGGTATGTCGATGTGGTTTACTTTCGCCAATCCCTTCGTTGGCGCTGCGAAATCCGCCATAGGTGGGTGAGCGGTCGCGCCCCGCTTTGAGGCAGGTTTCCTTTTTGTGAAAGGAGAAACGAAGTGAATTTCACCGCGACACTACTTGCGCAGATCGCGACTTTCGCCGTGCTGGTCTGGTTCATACAGAGATTTCTCTGGGGACCCTTGACCAAGATGATGGAAGAGCGCAAAAAACGCATTGCCGAAGGCCTTGCCGCTGCCGACAAGGGCAAGCATGAGCGAGAACTGGCAGAAAAGCGGGCGAAGGATCTGTTGCATGAGGCCAAGGTCCAGGCTGCGGAAATCGTCGGCATGGCGCAGAAACGGGCCGCCGAAATCGTTGATGAAGCAAAGGATGATGCACGTACCGAGGGCGAGCGGATCATCGACTCGGCCAGAGCCGAGATCGAGCAGGAAACGAACCGTGCCCGGGAGCAGCTGCGGGAGCAGGTGGGTGCTCTGGCGTTGACTGCTGCGCAGAAGATCCTCCAGCGTGAGGTGGACGCTTCGGCCCATGCCGATGTGATTCAGTCCATCGCCAAACAGTTATAGGCGGACGCATGGCCGGAGAGAAATCCACAGTCGCACGTCCCTACGCCGAGGCGGTGTTCGAGAGGGCGACGGAAAGCGGCAGACTTCAGGAATGGTCCGGGATATTGGAGTTGCTGAGACTCATCGTCAGCGATCCACAGATGTCCAGGTTGATTGCCAATCCCGAAGTGTCGCGCGAAGATCTCACACGGATCATCCTCGATGTGGCGGGTGATCGTCTGGATACCGAGGGCCAGAACCTCCTCAAACTGCTTATCGAGAACCGGCGTCTCACTGTCGTGCCTGAAATCCAGGCGCTCTACGAGGCACTGAAGGATGAAAGCGAAGGCGCCGTCCAGGTCGAGGTCTCCAGTCCCTTCGATCTCTCGGACGCGCAAAGACAGGCGCTGGCGGAGGCGCTGCAGAAGCGGCTTGGCCGAGAGGTGACCATCAGCACCAAAACCGATTCCTCCCTGATCGGAGGGCTGTTGATCCGTGCAGGCGACCTCGTCATCGACGGCTCGTTACAGGGCCATCTGAGGCGCCTCCAAACCGAATTAGGCATTTGATACGGGAAGCTATCATGCAACTCAATCCATCAGAAATCAGTGATCTGATCAAAAAGCGGATCGAACAGTTCGATCTCAAGACAGAGGCCCACAATGAAGGCACCATCGTCAGCCTGACGGACGGCATCGTGCGTATTCACGGGCTCGGGGATGTCATGTCCTATGAAATGCTGGAGTTCCCCGGCAATACCTACGGGCTGGCCCTGAACCTCGAGCGGGATTCCGTCGGTGCCGTGGTGCTCGGTGAATACAAACATCTGTCGGAAGGGGACTGGGTGAAATGCACCGGCCGCGTGCTGGAAGTCCCCGTCGGCGAGGCACTCCGTGGAAGGGTGGTGGATTCCCTCGGCAATCCCATCGATGGTAAGGGGCCGATCGAGGCCGCCGAAACTTCACCTCTGGAGAAAGTGGCGCCGGGTGTCATCAAGCGGAAATCGGTGGACCAGCCGGTGCAGACCGGCCTGAAGGCCATCGACGCGATGGTGCCCATTGGCAGGGGCCAGCGTGAGCTGATTATTGGTGACCGCCAGACCGGTAAGACCGCTGTCGCCATCGATACCATCATCAACCAGAAAGGCACCGGGATTACGTGCATCTATGTGGCGGTGGGTCAGAAGAACTCTTCCATCGCCCAGGTCGTCCGCAAGCTCGAAGAGCATGGCGCCATGGAGCATACCATCGTCGTGGCGGCCGCGGCCGCGGAATCTGCGGCCATGCAGTTCATTGCCCCCTATGCTGGGTGCAGCATGGGCGAGTACTTCCGCGATCGGGGAGAGGACGCGCTCATTATCTACGACGACCTGACCAAGCAGGCATGGGCCTATCGTCAGGTTTCCTTGTTGCTGCGTCGACCACCTGGGCGTGAGGCCTATCCCGGCGACGTATTCTATCTGCATTCGCGTTTGTTGGAGCGCGCTGCCCGGGTCAACGAGGCCTTCGTGGAAGATGCAACCAAGGGCGCCGTGAAAGGCAAGACCGGTTCCCTCACCGCACTGCCGATTATCGAGACCCAGGCAGGCGACGTGTCCGCCTTCGTGCCCACCAATGTGATCTCCATTACCGATGGTCAGATCTTCCTGGAAAGCGATCTGTTCAATGCCAATATCCGCCCCGCCATCAACGCCGGCCTGTCGGTTTCGCGCGTGGGCGGGTCTGCCCAGACCAAGGCCATCAAGAAGCTGGGTGGAGGGGTACGTCTGGCACTGGCGCAATATCGTGAACTGGCCGCTTTCTCACAGTTCGCCTCGGACCTGGACGAGGCGACCCGCAAACAACTCGAGCGGGGCGAGCGCGTTACCGAGCTGATGAAACAGGCCCAGTATTCGCCCATGACCATCGGCGAGATGGCGGTGTCGTTGTTTGCCGCCAATGAAGGTTATCTGGATGACGTGGAAGCCACCAAAGTGGTGGATTTTGAATCCGCGCTGCAGGCCTATATGAAGAGCAGCCATGCAGATCTGCTGGACAAGATCAGCGAATCGGGTGATTACAACGAAGAAATCGAAAAGAGCCTGCATGCTGCGGTCAAGGATTTCAAGGCCAATCACACCTGGTAGGTTTGAACGCCGATGGTTGAACGAGCACGCGAAAGAGGCTGAATTATGGCAGGCGCCAAAGAGATACGCACCCAGATCTCCAGCATCAAGAATACCCAGAAGATCACCCGGGCGATGGAGATGGTGGCGGCCAGCAAGATGCGCAAGGCCCAGGACCGCATGGATGCCTCGCGCCCCTATGCGGACAAGATGCGCGCGGTGATCGCGCATCTGTATCACGCACGGCCTGAATATCGTCACAGTTTCATGATGCACGACCGTACAGAACGGCGGATCGCCTTTATCGTCATCTCTTCCGACCGTGGACTCTGTGGCGGGCTGAACAACAATCTGTTTCGCATGTTGTTGAAAGAGATGGAGGCCAAACGCCAGCGCGGAATCGAGGTCGATTTCTGCCTTATAGGCAGCAAGGCGCTGGGTTTTTTTCGTCGTTTCGGCGGCAAAGTGCTTGCGCAGGCGACCCACCTCGGTGATGCGCCACGTCTGGAAGATCTGATCGGCACCGTGAAGGTGGCGCTGGATGCCTATGAAGCGGGAGATATCGATCGCATCTATATCGCCTACAACCAGTTCGTGAACACCATGACTCAGCAACCCGTCGTGGAGCAGCTCGTCCCCATCGCTGCGGAGAAAGAAGAGGCTCTGGACTACCATTGGGACTATATCTATGAGCCGGACTCCAAGGAGGTCCTGGATAATCTTCTGGGTCGCTATATTGAATCCCTGGTCTATCAGTCTGTGGTCGAGAATGCAGCCTGCGAACAGTCGGCCCGAATGGTGGCGATGAAGGCGGCGTCTGACAATGCCGGCAGTCTTATCGACGAACTGGAGCTCGTCTACAACAAGGCGCGCCAGGCAGCGATCACGCAGGAGATTTCCGAGATCGTCAGCGGTGCCGCGGCGGTATGATGGCGAACGGAATTTTAGTTACTTCAACGTATTAGATAAACTGCCTCCGGGCAGCGCGAGGAACCAGAAATGAGTTCGGGTAAAGTGGTGGAAATCATTGGCGCCGTTGTGGACGTTCAGTTTCCCAAGGGGGAACTGCCCAAGATCTATGACGCCCTGAAAATCGAAGAGGCGGGCCTCACCCTCGAAGTTCAGCAGCAGTTGGGTGACGGGGTGGTTCGAACCATTGCCATGGGATCGACGGACGGATTGCGGCGTGGACTGGAGGCGGTGAACACCGGCGAGCCGATCAGCGTGCCTGTGGGGCAGGGAACGCTCGGACGGGTCATGGATGTATTGGGCGAACCGGTGGATGACGCCGGCGCGGTCAAAACGGATACCCGCTGGCCTATTCACCGCGAGGCGCCCAAGTTCGAGGATCAGGCGGCGACCACCGAGGTCCTGGAGACGGGCATCAAGGTCATCGACCTGATCATGCCCATTGCCAAGGGCGGCAAGATCGGCCTGTTCGGCGGCGCCGGCGTGGGCAAGACGGTGACCCTGATGGAACTCATCCGTAACATTGCGGTGGAGCACTCCGGTTTCTCCGTATTTGCCGGGGTTGGGGAGCGCACCCGAGAGGGAAACGATTTCTACCACGAGATGCAGGAAGGCGGTGTGCTGGACAAGGTCGCCCTGGTCTACGGCCAGATGAACGAGCCTCCCGGGAATCGTCTGCGCGTGGCCCTCACCGGTCTGACCATCGCTGAGTATTTCCGTGACGAGGGGCGCGACGTGCTGATGTTTATCGACAACATCTACCGCTATACCCTGGCAGGCACCGAGGTGTCGGCGCTATTGGGCCGCATGCCCTCGGCGGTGGGCTACCAGCCGACCCTGGCCGAGGAAATGGGCGTTCTGCAGGAGCGCATCACTTCCACCAAGACCGGTTCCATCACCTCTTTCCAGGCGGTCTACGTGCCAGCGGACGACCTCACCGACCCATCGCCGGCCACCACCTTTGCCCATCTGGATGCAACCCTCGTACTTTCGCGACAGATTGCCGAATTGGGTATCTATCCTGCCGTGGATCCGCTCGATTCCACTTCGCGAATCCTGGATCCGAATATCGTGGGCCAGGAACACTATGAGACGGCGCGGGCCGTGCAGGGTCTGCTTCAGCGCTACAAGGAACTGAAGGACATCATCGCCATTCTGGGCATGGACGAATTGTCGGAAGAGGACAAGCTGGTGGTGCAGCGGGCGCGCAAGATCCAGCGCTTTCTCTCCCAGCCTTTCTTCGTCGCAGAGGTCTTCACCGGTGCACCCGGCAAGTATGTGCCGTTGAAAGCCACTATCGCCAGCTTCAAGGCGATCGTCGCCGGCGAGTATGACCACCTGCCGGAACAGGCCTTCTATATGGTGGGCGATATCGAGGAGGCGGCGGCCAGGGCCGAGAGTGCCTGACGCGTCACAGGGGATCGTAGAACATGGCCATGACCATTCACGTCGATATCGTAAGCGCGGAAGGCGAGATCCACTCCGGCGCCGCAGAGATGGTGTACGCGCCGGCAGAGATGGGTGAAGTCGGCATTGCACCGCGCCATTCCCCGTTGGTGACGCGCCTGAAACCCGGTGATGTCCGGGTGGATACGGGGGGAGGAGATATGCAGCATTTCTACGTCTCCGGCGGTATTCTGGAGGTGCAACCCCATGTGGTGACGATCCTTGCCGATACCGCAGTACGTGCCAGTGATCTGGACGAGGCCTCGGCCCTTGAGGCCAAGCAGAGGGCGGAGGACGCCCTTGCGGGTCAGGCGGCGGAATTCGATTATGCCAAGGCGAAGGCGGAGCTGGCTGAGGCAATCGCCCAACTGCGGACCATTGAGCAATTGCGTAAACAGAAAGGGCGTTGAGGACGATTGCATCGCGGATAGCGCTGCTATTGTGACCATTTTGTGGCCTTCCAGGGCGTTCCTCCATACGATTCCACGGAAAGGGTATAATAGGCATTTGGCCGGCATGTTGGCAGAACGCATGGAACGTCCATTCACGCCGTGGGCTGTTTCA
>JALSTP010000057.1 GCA_026983675.1 Sedimenticola sp. | reverse complement strand
TCCGGCCGGGATATTTTTCAAGTATGAAGTGATATCACTATCTAATCCCTTTGATTTAACGATATTTTTTAGTTTTTGCAGTAGTGTGCGTGAACCGATGTTCGACGCCCGCCGACGGCCATTGGGGGACAATGCGCTGGCATGTTCCCTGCGCTCGCCCCCACCCGACTCGGCGTATCCGCAATGATGCGAAGGGACAAACAGCCGATTTGTAAGTTCGGCAAGCGCAAAAGCAATGTGTGCCAGGGCCCCCGCCAAGGGGCTGTAGGGCGCATGTTTTTCCAAATAAATGACAAGGGCGTGCACGGGCGTTATTGCACCTGTATCCAAAAATATGACGCGAGACCGTCCGACAGGAACAACTTTCGTCAGGAACACTCTTGTTAGCGGCTGGAAACTGGGATCCTTAAAACATAAATTTGACAGACTTTGGGAGGTTATGTCTCCATAGAAGAGTTGTTTTCCTATCTGTATAATCCTTGCTTTCCAATGGTGGGACCCGCGGGGCTTCCAACAGGCGAAAGTGGCGGAATTGGTAGACGCGCTGGATTTAGGTTCCAGTGGGGCAACCCGTGGGAGTTCGAGTCTCCCCTTTCGCACCAAACAGTCGGGTGCGGTGCATGTATTCACAGGTCTCCATCGTACTCACGGATTTTCGGTATTTTTTATTGAGCATTGTCGTGGGAGAGTTTTATGCAAGTGTCTGTAGAAGCGGGGGAAGGGCTGGAACGGCGAATGACCGTGGAGGTCCCCGCCGAACAAGTGGACAAGGAGGTCGAGAAACGTCTCAAGAACATCGCCCGCACCGCCAGGATGGACGGCTTTCGTCCAGGCAAGGTGCCGATGAGCATCGTGCGCCGCCGTTATGGTGGCGAGGTGCGCCAGGAGGTCTTCGGGGAGTTGGTGCAGTCCACGTTTTATGACGCCGCCGCCAAGGAGGCGTTGAAGCCCGCCGGTCTGCCGCGCATCGAACCCCTTGAGGAAGAGGATGCCGGGGGAGCCTTTCGCTATACAGCGGTGTTCGAGGTGATGCCCGAGATTACCCTTGCCAGCCTGGATGATGTGGTGATCAAGAAACCGGTGGCGGAGGTCACCGATTCGGATGTGGATGACATGCTCGAGCGCCTGCGCAAGCAGCGCGCCACCTGGAAGGAGGTCGATCGGCCTGCACGGGAAGGCGATGAAGTCACCATCGGGTTCAAGGGGACCGTCGAGGGCGAGCCTTTCGAAGGTGGGGAGGCGGAGGACTATTCCACGGTGCTGGGTTCAGGGGCCATGATCGAGGGTTTCGAGGACGGACTGGTCGGTGCCAGCGCAGGGGAAACACGCACGTTGGAACTGACGTTCCCCGAGGACTATCCGGTCGAGGATCTGGCGGGTAAGCCGGTTGTATTCGAAGTGACCGTGAACAAGGTGTCTGAACAAGTCCTGCCAGAGGTGGACGATACCTTTGCTGAATCCTTCGGGGTTGCGGAGGGGGGTGTCGAGAAGCTGAGAGACGACGTCCGTAACAATATGGAGCGAGAACTGGCAGACCGGATCAAGGGGCGGATCAAGTCCCAGGTGATGGATGCCCTGCTTGCAGCGCATCCCATCGACGTGCCTGCGGCATTGATCGACGAGGAGGTGGAAAGCCTGCGGAAGCAGACCCGCCAGCGGCTGGGAGGCAATGCCAATTTTGAATTGCCGCGGGAGATGTTCGAGGAAGAGGCAAAACGCCGCGTAACGCTGGGTCTCGTCATCGCGGAGGTGGTGAAGGCGGGCAACATCGAGCTCGACGCCGATCGTGTGCGGAAAATGGTTGAAGATTTTGCCGCAAGCTATGAAGATCCGGAAGAGGTGGTCAATTATTACTACGGCAGTCGCGACCGATTGGCCGGTGTGGAGTCGGTTGTTCTCGAGGACCAGGCCGTAGACTGGGTGCTCGATCATGTGAAAGTGGAAGAAGAACCGAGCGATTTCAGTTCGCTTACTGGACAGTCCGAATAGTTTTTAAGGATTTACAATGATGACCGATAAAACCGATATGAGCATGGCCGAGACCAGAAATCTTGGGTTGGTACCCATCGTCGTCGAACAGACGGCGCGGGGCGAGCGTTCCTACGATATATATTCGCGCCTCTTGAAGGAGCGCGTGATCTTCCTCGTGGGGCCGGTGGAAGACCACATGGCCAATCTGGTGGTGGCGCAGCTGCTGTTTCTGGAATCGGAGAATCCCGACAAGGATATTCATATCTATATCAATTCGCCGGGAGGATCGGTGACTGCCGGTCTTGCGATCTACGATACCATGCAGTTTGTGAAGCCGGATGTCAGCACCTTGTGCATTGGTCAGGCCGCCAGCATGGGTGCTCTGTTGCTGGCGGGGGGCGCTGCCGGAAAGCGTTTCTGTTTGCCACACTCTCGGATCATGATCCATCAGCCGTTGGGGGGGTTTCAGGGTCAGGCGACCGATATCGAGATCCACGCCCGTGAAATCTTGCTTCTCCGGGACCGGTTGAATCGGATTCTGGCTGAACACACGGGCAAACCACTGGAGCAGATCGAGGAAGATACGGAACGGGACAACTTCATGGGCGGAGACGAGTCCGTGGAGTACGGCCTCATCGACCAGGTGCTCCGGGAGCGCCAAGGCATGGAAAAAGAGTGATTTGGCCGAACCTGCCTGGCGCTTTCGGGGTCGAATTTCCTGATGAGGAACAAAATGTAGCTATCCTTGCAAGATGGCGGGAAATGTCGCCTTGCCATATGCTCATAAATGGATATGATGGAGTCTACGTGAAAATTGCGTCCCGCCCGGAAGAGCGGAACGTCGTGAGTACTATCTTTTAGGAGACGATGTCGATGAGTGGCGACAATCACGGTAAGAACGACGATGGAAAACTGCTTTACTGTTCGTTCTGCGGAAAGAGCCAGCATGAAGTGCGCAAACTGATTGCCGGCCCCTCTGTATTCATCTGCGACGAGTGCGTCGAGCTTTGCAACGACATCATCCGTGAAGAGATGCAGGAAGGGGTGAAAGAGGCCCCTAGCAGCCTGCCCAAGCCGCATGAGATCAACCAGACTCTCGAACAATATGTGATCGGCCAGGCGCGCGCCAAGAAGGTGCTTTCGGTGGCCGTGTACAATCACTACAAGCGTCTTGACGCCTCTGGTAAAAACAAGGACATAGAGATATCCAAGAGCAATATCCTGTTGATCGGCCCAACCGGTTGCGGCAAGACGCTGTTGGCCGAGACGCTGGCCCGCCTGCTCAACGTGCCATTCACCATTGCGGATGCCACCACCCTCACGGAGGCGGGTTATGTGGGTGAGGATGTGGAAAACATCATCCAGAAACTCCTGCAGAAGTGTGATTACGATGTCGAGAAGGCCCAGACGGGTATCGTCTATATCGATGAGATCGACAAGATTTCGCGCAAGTCCGACAACCCCTCCATCACCCGCGATGTCTCGGGCGAAGGCGTCCAGCAGGCGTTGCTCAAGCTGATCGAAGGTACGGTTGCCTCTGTGCCACCGCAAGGGGGGCGTAAACACCCTCAGCAGGAGTTCCTGCAGGTCGATACCTCGAATATCCTGTTTATCGTAGGCGGTGCCTTCGCGGGGCTGGACAAGGTCATTCGGGATCGCTCGGAGAAAGGCGGTATCGGCTTCTCGGCCGAGGTGCGAACCAAGGACGAAAGCCGCGATCTGGGCGAGGTCCTTATGGATGTGGAACCGGAAGATCTGATTCGCTACGGGCTGATTCCAGAGTTCGTGGGGCGCCTGCCCGTGGTGGCCACCCTCGAGGAACTGGATGAGGACGCCTTGGTGAAGATCCTGACCGAACCCAAGAATGCCCTGGTCAAACAGTATCAGCACCTGTTTGAAATGGAGGGTGCTGAACTGGAGTTGCGTGAAGACGCCCTGCGCGCCATTGCCCGCAAGGCGATGGAACGTAAAACCGGTGCAAGGGGGCTCAGGACCATCCTTGAACAGACGCTGTTGGATATCATGTACGACCTCCCGGCCATGGAGGATGTTGATAAGGTGGTCGTCGATGAGTCGGTGATCACGGGAGAATCGGATCCCTACATCATTTATGAGGGGCGCGAGCAGCAGGCAGCGGCCTCAGATTAGGCGGCTGTCTTTCCCCGGCTCCGGCCACGGATGGCAAGGCTCAACCGTTCTGAAAGGGAGAAATGCGATCAGATCAGGGGCGTATTCCTCTGGGTGGGCGTTGAAATCGCTGGAATGTGCCCCCATATACCCAATTCCAACCGACGGTGGGCGGACGCCTGCTGCATGTCTTAGTAATTCTTTAGGTCGCCGTCCCTCGATGCGAGGGTTTCCGGCGGTCCGCGACTACCTGAATGATGAGGAACAGTCTTAATGGCTCGAGAAAAACGTGATGAAGTTGCTGCGGGTACAGCCGGTGATGTCCCGGTTCTGCCATTGCGGGACGTAGTTGTCTATCCCCATATGGTGATCCCGCTTTTCGTTGGGCGGGAGAAATCGATCCGTGCGCTCGATACTGCCATGCAAAGCGATAAGCAGATTTTGTTGGTGGCGCAAAAGAAAGCCGAAATCGACGATCCTGCCGTATCCGATCTGCACTCGGTTGGCACACTCGCAAACATCCTCCAGTTGCTGAAGCTTCCTGATGGTACGGTGAAGGTGCTGGTGGAAGGTGGCGAGCGGGCAAAGATCGATGAGTTCACCTCGACAGATGACCATTTCACCGCCCGCCTGAAACCGATGCCGGAGCAGTTGGCCCTTGAGGAACGCGAGGTGGATGTGCTGATGCGTTCCGCCACAGGTCTGTTTGATCAATACGTGAAACTGAACAAAAAGGTACCGCCCGAGGTCTTGACCTCGCTCGCCAGTATCGATGATCCGGGGCGCCTGGCGGATACCATGGCAGCGCACATGTCTCTGAGTCTGGAGCAAAAACAGCACGTGCTGGAAATGGCGGACGTACACCAGCGCCTGGAGCACCTCATGGGCCTCATGGAAGGGGAAAACGATATGCTCCAGATGGAGAAGCGCATCCGGGGGCGGGTCAAGCGCCAGATGGAGAAGAACCAGCGCGAGTACTATCTGAACGAGCAGATGAAGGCGATTCAGAAGGAACTGGGAGAGCTGGAGGATGCGCCCAACGAGATCGAGGAGCTGCAGCAGCGTATCGAGAAGGCGGGCATGCCCAAGGAGGCCAAGAATAAGGCGCTGGGTGAACTCAACAAACTGAAATTGATGTCGCCCATGTCTGCCGAGGCGACGGTGGTGCGTAACTACATCGACACCCTGGTCAGTGTGCCCTGGAAGAAACGCACCAAGATCCGGATGGATCTGAAAAAGGCGGAAGAGGTGTTGGAGGCAGATCACTACGGGCTCGAGAAGGTCAAGGAGCGTATCCTCGAATACCTTGCGGTGCAGCAGCGGGTGCGCAAGTTGAAGGGTCCTGTTCTCTGCTTGGTCGGTCCTCCCGGTGTCGGCAAGACCTCATTGGGTCAGTCCATCGCTCGCGCCACCAATCGCAAATTTGTCCGTATGTCGCTTGGCGGGGTGCGGGATGAAGCGGAGATCAGGGGGCACCGGCGCACCTATATCGGCGCGATGCCCGGTAAGATCATCCAGAACCTGAGCAAGGTGGCGACGCGCAACCCCCTCTTCCTGCTCGACGAAATCGACAAGATGGCAATGGATTTTCGTGGGGATCCCGCGTCCGCTCTGCTGGAGGTTTTGGATCCGGAGCAGAACCATACCTTCAACGACCACTATCTGGAAGTGGACTTCGATCTTTCGGAAGTGATGTTCGTGGCCACTGCCAATACCCTGAATATCCCGCCGGCGTTGCTCGACAGGATGGAGGTCATCCGGCTGTCGGGTTACACGGAGGACGAAAAGGTCAATATCGCCGAGCGTTATCTCATTCCCAAGCAGATGGAGAACAATGGCATCAAAACGGACGAACTCGTGATCCGGGAAGCGGCGGTACGCGATATCGTTCGCTACTACACGCGTGAAGCGGGGGTGCGAAACCTGGAAAGGGAGATCGCCAAGATCTGCCGCAAGGTGGTGAAGGAACTGCTCCTCAAAAAGGGCGCGCGTAGGGTTACGGTGACGCCGAAGGCGCTCGAGAAATACCTGGGCGTGCATCGTTTCCGCTATGGGCGCGCGGAAGAGTTCGATCAGGTCGGTCAGGTGACAGGGCTCGCGTGGACAGAAGTGGGAGGAGAGCTCTTGCGTATCGAGGCCGCGTTGGTCCCGGGCAAAGGTAAATTTACTTATACGGGCCAGTTGGGTGATGTAATGCAGGAGTCGATTCAGGCAGCGATGACGGTGGTGAGAAGTCGTGCGGAATCGTTGGGTATCGATCCCGAGTTCTATCAAAAATATGATGTCCACATACACGTTCCAGAAGGGGCTACACCGAAGGACGGTCCCAGTGCGGGGGTGGGAATGTGCACCGCGCTGGTGTCGGCGTTGACGCGTATTCCGGTGCGCGCCGATGTCGCCATGACGGGTGAGATTACGTTACGCGGTGAAGTGCTCCCCATCGGTGGGCTGAAAGAAAAGCTGTTGGCGGCCCATCGTGGCGGGATCAGCACAGTGATCATACCGCATGAGAATGAGAAGGATTTGGTGGAGATCCCTAAAAATATCAAACAGAACCTGAATATAAAGTCAGTCCAATGGATCGACCAGGTATTGGAGCTGGCGTTGGTGGAGATGCCAAAGCCGATTCACAAGGAAGACGGTGGCGAAGTTCCCGATCAGCCGGTGCAGAAGACTGGCTCCAAGGTGAAAGGCGCGAAGAAGAGCGGAGGGACACGTACGACACATCATTGACCCACGCATTGCATGAGGGCCATCGGAAAGCCGGCTGTTCACATTGGACATCCGGCTTTTTTCTGTCCGTTTCGATGGAAGGAACTGAGGGAGGACGGGTGATCGGCTGATGCCGCCTTACCATGGATTGAGGCGTCTGGCGTTGTGAATTTATATGCTTGTA
The DNA here is from genome assembly GCA_026983675.1 of Sedimenticola sp. GTDB lineage: Bacteria > Pseudomonadota > Gammaproteobacteria > Chromatiales > Chromatiaceae > JALSTP01. The sequence goes on along the minus strand of JALSTP010000057.1, from coordinate 12,324 downwards.
CTTGACAGGAAGGCCGAACTGTTTGTATAAAACCACGCTCTTTACGTCCGCTGCGCCCGCGGGCCGGGGTTTGCGGGCGACTCATCTCAACCCTTGGGGCGGTCAGACACACAACCAGAACAGAGGAACCCCTTTAATGAATAAATCGGAACTGATTGACGCAATCGCAGACGCCGCTGATATTTCAAAGGCTTCTGCGGGCCGGGCACTCGATGGTATGATCGGGGCTATTACCGATGCGATGAAAAAGGGCGATCAAGTCTCTCTCATCGGTTTCGGAACCTTCAGCGTGAAGGAGCGTGCTGCCCGCACGGGTCGCAATCCCCTCACTGGCGAGGCGATTCAGATCAAGGCTTCAAAGATTCCTTCGTTCAAGGCTGGAAAAGCGCTCAAGGATGCCGTAAACTAGCGCCCCTCCTTGGGGTGCTTAGCTCAGCTGGGAGAGCATCGCCCTTACAAGGCGAGGGTCGCAGGTTCGATCCCTGCAGCACCCACCAGGTTTCCAGGAGTGGTAGTTCAGTTGGTTAGAATACCGGCCTGTCACGCCGGGGGTCGCGGGTTCGAGTCCCGTCCACTCCGCCATATTTTTCGGGGTATCTGCAAAGGTACCCCGATTTTGTTTACGCTCTGCAAATTTCAGTTGGAACATCATGCTACAGGCTATCAGAGATAAGGCTCAGGGTTGGATTGCTTGGGCCATTGTCACGCTCATCAGCATACCGTTTGCCCTCTGGGGTATTCAGCAATACCTGGGCGGTGGCTCGGAAGTCGTCGTTGCCGAAGTGGACGGTCAAGAGATCACCGGGCAACAACTTGATCGCCGTTATCAGCAGTTCCGCCAGAACCTACGGACGCGTCTGGGGGCAGCCTATCGCCCCGAGATGTTCGACGAAAAGCAAATGCGGAAACAGGTGCTGGAAGACATCATTCGGGCCAGCCTGATTGCGGAGGAGGCGCAAAGGCTGGGGTTGAGGGCGGGCGATGCCATGGTGCGGCGCGCCATCATGAGTGTGCCTGCATTTCAGAAGGATGGGCGCTTCGACCGCGAGGCCTATGAAAGGGCGGTGCGTTTGCAGGGCTTGGTTCCTGCGGCCTTTGAACAGCGTCTCCGCCAGTCGCTGGTGGCGGATCAACTCTCGCTGGCGGTGTCGAGCAGCGCCTTCGTAACCGACACAGAGTTGAAGGATTCGGTGCGTCTCCGCCGTCAACTGCGCAAAGTGCGTTACTTCGTGGTGCCGGCTGCGGAATTCAAAAGCGAAAAGACGATTCCAGAAGCGGACCTCAAGGCCTATTACGAGAAGCACCAGAATCGTTTTATGGCGCCTGAGCAGGTCAAGTTGGACTACATCGTCCTCGATGTGAACAAGATTGCCGAATCGGTAAAGGCGGACGACGCGTCGCTCAAGGCGTTTTATGAGGAACACATCGGTGACTATCGCAAGCCGGAAGAACGGCGCGTTCGCCATATTTTGATCGCGGTGGATCAAAAGGCGGACAAGGCGGCCGAAGAGACGGCACGCAAAAAGATCGAGCGGGCGATGAAGCGCATCCAGGCCGGGGAAGATTTTGCCAAGGTCGCCAAAGAAGTTTCCGAGGATCCCGGGTCCGCGTCGCAAGGCGGAGATCTTGGGTTCTTTGGCCATGGCATCATGGATCCGGCATTCGAAAAAGCGGCCTTTTCGCATGGCAAGGGTGAGCTGGTGGGGCCGATTCGTACGCAGTTTGGCTATCACCTCATCGAGGTGGAGGATATAAAACCCGCCAAGACACGGACTTTCGCAGAGGTCAGGAAAGAGGTGTTGGCGCGCTACCGCAAGACGGAGGCGGAAAAGCGCTTCTATGACTACGCGGAGCGTTTGAGCGATCTTGCTTATGAAGATCCAGACAGTCTGGAGCCGGCGGCGGATGCCTTGAAGCTCAAGATCGAACACAGTGACTGGATCACCCGAGAGGGCGGAAAGGGGGCATTGGCTTCCCCCAAAGTGACTGCCGCGGCCTTCAGCGACGATGTCCTCAATGAAGGCCACAACAGTGAGGTGATTGAGACGGGGCCGGAGCAGGCGCTGGTGCTGCGCGTCGTGGATCACCGTGCTGCCAACGTAAAACCCTTCGAGGAGGTCAAGGGCCAGATCGAAGCGCAATTGCGGGAGCAGCAGACGAGGGAGAAGGCGGAAGCAGCGGCGAAGGCGTTGCTGGAGCGTTTGCAGAAGGGTGAGGGTTTCAAGACGGTTGCGGCGAATCGTGAGATCAAGACGCCAGCGCCCATAGGCCGGGTGGAGTCCAAGGGCGCTCAGGTGCCCCAATCCTTGCGCAATGCGGTGTTTCGTCTTCCACGCCCTCAGAAAGGCAAGCCTTCCTATGCAACAGTACCTCTTGGCAAGGGCGATATCGCCGTGGTGGCGTTGGACTCGGTGGAAGATGGTTCGCCTGACAAACTCTCGAAAGAAGAGCTGGATCAGGAGCGTAAGGCCATGATGCGCGCACGGGCAACCGCCTATTTCGATCATTTCGTGGAGGAATTGCGCCGGAAAGCGAAGATCGAAATCAAGCCGCTTGCTTCGGAGCCCTGATTTTGCAGCGGGGCAGCGGACGCCCCCTTTTCAAACCATTCCCAGAATATTGAAACCGGTATCCACGTAGAGGACTTCCCCAGTGATGCCGGAGGCGAGGTCTGAACAGAGAAAGGCCGATGCATTGCCCACTTCTTCGATGGTGACGTTGCGGCGCAGTGGTGTCTTCTCCTCCACATGTTTCAGCATGGAGCGAAAATTGGCGATGCCCGATGCCGCCAGGGTGCGGATCGGGCCTGCGGAGACGGCATTGACCCGCGTGCCTTCCGGTCCGAGAGAGGCGGCCAGATAGCGCATGTTGGCCTCCAGACTGGCCTTGGCGACGCCCATCACGTTGTAGTGGGGGACGGTGCGGACGGCGCCCAGATAGGTCATGGTGACGATCGCGCCGTTGCGGCCGCGCATCATTCCACGTCCCGCCTTGGCCAGCGCCGCCAGGCTGTAGGCGCTGATGTCGTGGGCGATGGCGAAGCCCTCGCGGGTCACGGCGTCGATGTACTCACCCTCGAGCTGGTCGCGTGGGGCAAAACCCACAGAATGGACGATATTGTCGAGACCGTCCCAGTGCTTGCCGAGGTCGGTAAAGACCTGCTCGATCTGCGCGTCGCTGGTCACGTCCAGCGGCAGCACGATGTCGGAACCGAGCTTGGCCGCCATCTCCTCCACACGTCCCTTGAGCTTGTCGTTCTGATAGGTGAAGGCCAATTGCGCCCCCTCCCGATGCATGGCCTGGGCGATACCCCAGGCGATGGAACGGTTGCTGGCGAGGCCAACGATAAGCGCACGTTTGTCTTGAAGAAAACCCATGGAACTATTCCTTGCCGCTGTGTCTCTATGTCTGGAAAATCGATTTGATATATTGGCTGACAAGACGGGAACGGAATGAGAAGATGTCGCCCGTCTGCCAAATCATGCCTGCCGAGGCAGGCTGGCGGATCTACCGCCAACGCTGGCGTAACGTTACCGGAAAAGTGTGAAGCGCGAAAGGTTCCGTTGGTTGATGAGAAAGGCTTACCGATCCCCGATCCGCCGACTGGTGGCGCCGATGGCGCTTGTTCTGGTGATGTTGCTCACTGCCGGCTGTCTATCCAAGCCCTGGAACAATCCGTATCCGGCTCGCGATAGCGACAAGAATATCCTCTACAGCTCCTTCGAGGAGCGTCCCAAGCATCTCGATCCGGTGCGTTCATACAGCTCCAATGAATACGCCTTTATCGCCCAGATCTATGAGCCGCCGTTTCAGTATGACTTTCTGCGCCGCCCCTATCGGTTGGCACCGCTGAGCGCCACGCGACTGCCCAAGGTGACTTACTATGATGCCAAGGGCAAGCCGGTGGATGCGGAGGCCGCGAGCGGTGATATCACCATGGCGGTGTATGAGATCGAGATCCGGCCGGGCATTCACTATCAGCCGCACCCGGCGTTCGCCAAGGATGAAAATGGCGCCTTTCTGTACCATGACCTGAGCACAGAAGAGATCGAAGCCGCCAACCGTCTGGCCGATTTTCCGCGGACGGGCACACGTGAACTGGTGGCGGCGGATTTCGTCTACCAGATCAAGCGCCTGGCCTTTCCCCACCTCCATTCGCCGATTCGTGGATTGATGGCCGACTACATCATTGGTTTCGACGCCTATGGAAAACGGCTGCAAAAGGTGTTCGACACGCACAAGGGGAAGAACGGGACGGGGTGGCTCGACCTGCGCCAGTATCCTCTGGAAGGGGTGGAGGCCATCGGCCGGTACCGTTTCCGCATCCGCCTGAAACAGAAATACCCTCAGTTCGCCTACTGGCTGGCGATGCCGTTCTTCGCGCCCATGCCATGGGAGGCGGACCGGTTCTATGCCCAGCCGGGCATGGCGGAGCACAACATCACCCTGGATTGGTATCCGGTGGGCACCGGCCCTTTCATGCTCACGGAGAACAATCCCAACCTGCGCATGGTGCTCTCGCGCAACCCCAATTTCCACGGTGAAAGCTATCCGGAGCAGGGTGATCCAGGCGATGCCGAGGCGGGCCTGCTGCGTGATGCCGGCAAGCCGATGCCATTCATCGATAAGGCGATCTACAGCCTGGAGAAGGAGTCCATTCCTTATTGGAACAAGTTTTTGCAGGGGTACTATGACAGTTCCGGTATCTCTTCCGACAGCTTCGATCAGGCGGTGCAGTTCAGCGCCCAGGGCGAGGCGCAACTCACCGATGCCATGCGCAAGAAGGGGATCAAATTGCTGACCGCCGTCAGTACATCGATCTCCTACATGGGTTTCAATATGCGTGACCCGGTGATCGGCGGTCTGTCGGAGTCGGCGCGGCTGCTGCGCCAGGCCATCTCCATCGCGGTCGACTACGAGGAATACATCTCCATCTTTGCCAACGGTCGTGGGGTGCCGGCGCAAGGGCCGATTCCCCCGGGGATCTTCGGTTACCGACCGCCGCCGCGGGGAGTCAACCACTATGTCTACGAGGTGGTGAACGGCAAACCGCATCGTAAGCCGATCGAGGAGGCGCGCCGGCTGCTTGCCAAGGCGGGCTATCCGGGCGGGCGCAAAGCGGATACCGGCGAGCCGCTGATCCTCTACTTCGACGTCACCGCCTCCGGTCCGGACGACAAGGCGCGTCTCAACTGGGTGCGCAAGCAGTTCGCCCGGCTCGGCATCCAGCTAGTGTTGCGTACCACCGACTACAACCGCTTCCAGGAGAAGATGCGCAAGGGGACGGCGCAGATCTTCTGGTGGGGCTGGAACGCGGACTATCCCGATCCCGAGAATTTCTTCTTCCTGCTCTATGGGCCAAACGGCAAGGTGGCGCACGGAGGTGAGAACGCGGCCAATTACGCGAATCCGGAGTTCGACCGGCTGTTCGAGCGCATGAAGAATATGCGCAATAGCCCCGAGCGCCAAAAAGTGATCGACGAGATGATGGAAATCGTCCGGCGCGACGCCCCATGGGTGTGGGGCATGTTCCCCAAGGCCTTTTCACTGCACCACGCCTGGTACCATAACGTGAAGCCCAACCTGATGGCCAACAACACCCTCAAGTACCGGCGGGTCGATCCGCAGTTGCGTAAGCAGAAACGGCTGGCGTGGAACCCGCCCGTCCTCTGGCCCATCGGCCTGCTGCTGGCACTGCTGATGGTGAGCGCCATCCCGGCGGTGGTTACCTGGCGGCGGCGTGAGAGGAGCGCGGCGCGATGATGGCCTATATCATCCGGCGGGTGCTGTATGCCATCCCGATCCTGATCGGTGTGAACATCCTCACCTTCGTGCTCTTCTTCGTCATCAATTCGCCGGACGACATGGCGCGGATGCACCTCGGTGTGAAACGGGTGACGCCGGAAGCGATCGAGAGCTGGAAGCGGGAGCACGGTTATGACAAGCCGCTGCTCTACAACGACAGGGCGGCAGGCGCGGCGAGGTTCACCGACACCATTTTTTTCCAGAAATCGCTGAAGCTGTTTCAGTTCGACTTCGGTCTCTCGGACAGTGGCCGCGACATCGGCTATGACATCTCTCAGCGCATGTGGCCCAGCCTGGCCATTGCCGTGCCGGTACTGTTCATCGGTCTATTGGTGAACATCAGCTACGCCCTGCTGATCGCCTTCTTCCGCGCCACCTACATCGACTTCTGGAGCGTGGTGCTGCTGGTGATGATGATGTCCATCTCCAGCCTGTTCTACATCATCGGAGGCCAGTATTTGGTGAGCAAGGTGCTGCATCTGGTACCCATCTCGGGCTACGACACGGGGCTTGCGGCGATCAAGTTCCTCATCCTGCCGGTGATCATCGGCGTGGTTGGCGGCATCGGTGCCGGCACCCGCTGGTACCGTACACTGTTCCTGGAGGAAATCAACAAGGACTATGTTCGCACTGCCCGCGCCAAGGGACTTTCCGAACGCTTGGTGCTGTTCCGTCACGTCCTGAAGAACGCCTTGATCCCGATCCTGACCGGTGTGGTGGTGGTGTTGCCGTTGCTGTTCATGGGCAGTCTGATCACCGAGTCCTTCTTCGGTATCCCCGGGCTCGGCAGCTATACCATCGATGCCATCAACCGCCAGGACTTCGCCATCGTGCGGGCGATGGTGTTTCTCGGTTCGGTGCTCTACATCCTTGGCCTGATCCTCACGGACATCTCCTACACCCTGGTGGATCCGCGGGTGAGGTTGTCATGACGGTGCAACCGGTGATCCTCTGGACCGATGCGCTGGTGTTCCTGCTGGTGGCACTGGCGGTTCTGTTCGCCTGGATGGCGCGGGGCCGGGAGCATCTGCGTGCGCCCTGGCGATACGTGGCGCGCAGCCGGGTGGGGATGGCCTCGCTGGTGGTGCTCGCGGTCTATATGGCGATTGGTCTGCTCGATTCCCTCCACTACCACCCGTTGCTGCCCAAGGCGGGCGACAACGGTCACGGACCACGCCATTCTGCCGAGATCGTAAGCCTGTTCGACGCCATCGTGGCGCCTCTGCGCGAACGTTCGGAGAAGACCTACTCCGCGCCGCTCGCTTGGCGGCTCTACGCCAAGGAGAGCATCGAACGGCCCGACGGCACGGTCTACCGCGACTATCCACGGCTGAAATACGGCGGCGCCCACCTCAAGGAACCGGCGCGGGAATGGGGTCCCGACATCCGCCGGCGTATGGCATTGGGTCTTGTCAAGGCCGCGGTGATCTGGGCTGTGGTGGCCGCGTCGTTGGCGCTGTTGCTGGCGCGGCGCGACGGGATTCCGCTCTCGGTGATGTTCGGGCGGCTGGCGCGGGGCGAGACGGCGATCCCCTGGCGCACGGTGCTGGCCACCCTGGGCCTGGTGCTGGCGGCCACCTTGGTGGTGATCGAACTGGCGGCGGGCTATCACGTGCTGGGCACCGACAAGGTGGGGGAGGATGTGCTCTACCAGGCCCTCAAGAGCATCCGCACCGGGCTGGTGATCGGCACCCTGACCACCCTGGTGATGTTGCCGGCGGCGATCCTGCTGGGGATCATGGCGGGCTACTTCCGTGGTTGGGTGGATGACGTCATCCAGTACCTCTATACCACTCTAAGCTCGGTGCCCGGGGTGCTGCTTATTGCTGCCGCCATCCTCATGTTGCAAGTCTACATGAACAATCACCAGGGGGCGTTCAACAGCCTCACCGAGCGCGCCGACCTGCGCCTGCTGTTTCTCTGTATCATACTCGGCATCACCAGTTGGACCTCGCTCTGCCGCTACCTGCGCGGCGAGGCATTGAAGCTGCGCGAGGTGGACTACGTGCAGGCGGCAGTCAACTTCGGTGTCGGGCACTTCACCATCATCGGCCGCCACATTCTGCCCAACGTGCTGCATATCGTGCTCATCACGGTGGTGCTCGATTTCAGCGGTCTGGTGCTGGCGGAGGCGGTGCTCTCCTATGTCAACATCGGCGTCGACCCCTCCATGAATTCCTGGGGCAACATGATCAACAGCGCGCGGCTGGAGATGGCGCGTGACCCCATCGTCTGGTGGTCGCTGGCGGCGGCAATGATCTTCATGTTCGTGCTGGTGCTGTGTGCCAACCTCTTCGCCGACGTGGTGCGCGACGCCTTCGATCCGCGCCTGCGCAACAGCCGGGATTGAATACCATGAGCGATATCCTGCTTCGCATCGAGAATCTCAAGACCTGGATCGGCAGCGGCCCACGGCCGGTGCGTGCCGTGGACGGCGTGGACCTCGAGATCCGCCGGGGCGAAACCTTTGCCCTGCTGGGCGAATCGGGCTGTGGCAAGTCCATGACCGCGCTCTCCATCATGCGCCTGCTGCCGCCCGCCGGGCGCATCGTGGAGGGACATGTCGAACTGGATGGCGTGCCGCTGCTCGACCTGCCGGAGGTGGCCATGCGTCAGGAACGGGGGGGGCGCATGGGTATGATCTTCCAGGAGCCCATGACCTCGCTTAATCCGGTGCTCACCATCGGCCAGCAGATCGCCGAGGCGGTGCGGGTGCATGAAGACCCTGCCCGGCGGCGAACGCCGGAGCAACGCGTGCTGGAACTGTTGGAGGCGGTGGGGATCCCGGATCCCAAACGGCGAGTGCGTGAATATCCGCACCAGCTCTCCGGCGGCATGAAGCAGCGGGTGATGATCGCCATCGCCCTGGCGGGGCGGCCGGAGCTGTTGATCGCCGACGAGCCCACCACCGCGCTGGACGTCACCATCCAGGCCCAGGTGCTCGACCTGATGCGGGACCTCCAGCGAGAGCGCGGCATGGCGATCCTGCTCATCACCCACGATCTCGGCGTGGTCTCCGAGACCGCCGACCGGGTGGCGGTGATGTATGCCGGCCAGATCGTGGAGATCGCCCCGGCAGACACCTTCTTCGGCGCCGCCCGCCATCCCTACAGCCGCAAATTGTTCGAGTCCTTGCCGCGGGCCGAAAGGCGCAGTGCCCGGTTGAACGTCATCGAGGGGAACGTGCCGCCGCTCGACCGGGATTTCACCGGCTGCCGCTTCGCTGACCGCTGCGATCTCGCCGAGCCCCGCTGCCACGAGGTGTCGCCGGAATGGACAGTGCTCGGCGAGGGCGAAGGGGTGCGCTGTCATCTTTATGCCGGTGGGGCGGGGGTGACGCTGTTCCCCCGGGCTGCGGTGGAGCACCCCGACCGCGCCGTTTCGCAAGGAGGTGAGACCCTGCTCGAAACAGAACAGTTGAAGGTCCACTTCCCCATCCATAAGGGGGTGTTCCGCCGCGTGGTGGGGCATGTGCGAGCGGTGGATGGCGTGTCGCTGGCGATTCCCACCGGACGCACCGTCGCGCTGGTGGGGGAATCGGGCTGCGGCAAGACCACGGTGGGCAAGGGTATCCTTCAACTCATCCGCCCCACCGCCGGCCAAGTGCGGTTCGATGGCGAGGAGCTCACGCGCCTGACCCAGCGCGAGTTGCGCCGTCGCCGGCGCAACATGCAGATCATTTTCCAGGATCCCATGTCGTCCATGAACCCGAGGATGCTGGTGGGCAACATCGTGGAAGAGGGGATGCAGGCCCAGCGCATGGGTGACCGGGCCTGGCGCCGGCGGCGGGTGACGGAATTGCTGGAACACGTCGGCATCCCGGCCGAGGCCCGCAACCGTTATCCCCACGAGTTCTCCGGTGGCCAGAGGCAGCGCATCTGCGTCGCCCGCGCCCTGGCCCTGGAGCCGAAACTGATCGTCTGCGACGAACCCACCAGTGCGCTGGATGTCTCGGTACAGGCACAGATCCTCAATCTATTGCAGGACTTGCAGGCGGAGTTCGGCCTCTCTTATCTCTTCATCACCCACGATATCTCGGTGGTCTCCTACCTCGCCCACGAGGTGGCGGTGATGTACCTGGGGCGCATCGTCGAGCGCGGTACGGTGCAAGAAGTGCTGGAAGACCCGTTGCATCCTTATACCCAGGCGCTGTTGTCGGCGGTGCCCACGGTGGACAAGGGGAGTAAACGCAAGGTGATCCATCTCGAGGGGGACATGCCGTCGCCCGCAAATCCCCCCGCCGGTTGCCACTTCCATCCCCGTTGTCCGGTGGCGATGGAGACGTGCCGCACGGCCTATCCCCCGGAACGACGCATCGGTGGGTCGCGGGTAGTCAGTTGTTTTCGGGTTACCGGGGAAACAGGGTCAGAGTCTGGCCCGGCCGGATCCGCTCCCCGCTAAGGGTGTTCCAGCGCCGGATGTCGGTTACAGACACCTTGAACCGGTGGGCGATATGGGAGAGCGAATCACCCTTTTTTACCCGGTAGTTTCGGGGTGCCTGGCTCGCCTCCAAGGATGCGATGAGCGGCCCCTGAACGGGGTTGTCATCATCGTTCTTGGCCCAGATCGTCAGCTTTTGGCCGGGCTTCAGGCGACACCGGCCGGAGAGGTGGTTCCATTTCGCCAGTTTCAGATAGCCGACGCCGTAGCGCCGAGACAGGATCCACAGGCTTTCGCCTCTGCGGACGGTGTGGGTGAAACGCGAGCGGTGGCCCCCCACATGAGGCCGCGGAGAAGGTCTGGAGTGGGCGAGGGCCTGTTGCGGCAAAGGGATCAGCAGCAGTTGCCCTGCCCGGATGCGCGAACTGCGCAGACCGTTGCTCTGCCGCAGTATGGTCGAGGTCGTGCCATGGTGTGCGGCGATGGTGCTCAGGTTGTCACCGGGCCGTACGTGGTAACGGGTCCAGCTCACCCGTTTGTCGGGGGCAAGCGCAGCCAGCTTCCGCTGGAAGCGTGCCACCTTGTCCACCGGAATCAGTAATCGGTGGGGGCCGGTGGGGTCCGTGGCCCATCGCCTCCAACCAGGATTGAGGTGCTGCATTTCGCCAAGGGGGATGCCGGCCAGTTGCGCCGCAAGTGAGATATCCAGTTGGCCCCCGGTGTCGACCATGCGGAAATAGGGGCGATTGGGGATCTTTGGCAAGTGGAAGCCGTATTTCGACGGGTTTTTTATGATCCTGGCGATGGCGAGCAACCGCGGGACATAGTTCTGCGTCTCTTTCGGCAACGTAAGGGACCAGTAGCCGGTCTTCCGTCCCTGGCGCCGATTGTGACGCCGCGCCTTGTAGACGGTTCCAACGCCGGAGTTGTATGCCGCCAGGGCCAGTTCCCAGTCGCCATCATATTTTTTAGCCAGCATTTGCAGATGATCCAGGGCCGCCCAGGTGGAGGTCACGATGTCGCGCCGTCCCTCGTACCACCAGTTCTGTTTCACGCCGTGTTGCCGCGCCGTTGAACGCACGAACTGCCATATCCCGGCGGCGCGGCTGGGCGAATAGGCAAAGGGCCTGAAACCGCTCTCTATGACCGGCAACAAGGCGAATTCACTGGGCATCCTCCGCTTCGCCGTCTCTTCGAGGATGAAGTGGAGGTAGGGTCTTCCGGCCCTGAGGGCGCGATAGAGGTATTCTTTGTTGCGTTTGAGCCATCTCAGTTGCCGGTCGATGCGTGGGTGTCGCCGGGTCCTGAGTGCAAATCCCGAGCGCAGGCGGCCCCAGATGTCCGTGTGCGCGGGTGTGCTTGCGATGGGCGCCTTGGCTTCCCTCGATGTGTTTTTCTCGACGGGGGTTGGCCTTTCACTGGCGGAGGCTTTTGCGACCGGCGGGGTGGCCCGGGCGGGCTTGAGGGAAGGTTCTGTCTCTCTTGGGGGCGGGTTTTGCGTCCCCGACAGTGGTGGCGTTTGAGTATCTTGTCCCTGGGCGAGCGCCCGCCGGCGGGGGGATGGGGGTTCGTTTTTCTGTTTGTTGGGCATCATCGCGGGGGCTGCCGGGCCAGGCGGTGACTCGACCGGGGGCGAGGGGGGCAGGGTGGCGCAGCCGCCAATCAGAACCAGAGCAGCGAGTGTGGCGCCTCGATGGAGATTTTGTATTATCAACCCGGCAATACTATATATCGTATTCAACCGTGGCCTGTCTTTGAATATCATAGGGTTAGGGGCTTCAGGCAGGCGCCGGACCTGTGTTCCAGTGCTTGGCAAGGGAATGACCCTTGTCTGCGCACTGCGCCTTGTTCCGGCGTCTGCTTGAAGGCCCGAATACGATATATATCGTTGCCGGGTTAATAATATCATTGTGTTGTCACGATTACCGTCTGCTGTGTCCATTCGCGGCGTCCGCCAGCCACTATTCCCAATGCCACTACAGGATAACCGTAGAATTCAGATGAGGCCAGAGCGGGTGACTGCATGGAGCCAAGAGGTTATTCTTTAGCCCGGATTATTCATGAATCGCCGCGATGATTGCGCAGAGCATTGTCCGCACAGGGGATTTTCCGACCGAGCGGAATACGGGCTGTATTGCC
>JALSTP010000056.1 GCA_026983675.1 Sedimenticola sp. | reverse complement strand
AGATGCTGTCGCCCAGATGCAAGGTGATACGGGAAGGCGAGGAACGCGAGATCGCGGCGACGGAACTGGTGCCGGGCGACGTGGCCCTGCTGGAGATTGGCAACCGTGTGCCCGCCGATATGCGCCTCGTCGAGGCGCTCAATCTGAAGGCTGACGAATCGGCCCTCACCGGTGAATCAGCGCCGGTCCACAAGGAGGTCGAGCCGGTACCGGTGGCTGCGCCACTTGCCAGCCGCCGTTCCATCGCCTGGATGGGCACCAACGTGACCAACGGCCGCGCGCGCGGGGTGGTGGTGGCCACCGGCATGCAGACAGAGTTCGGACGTATTGCCAGCCTCACCCAGAGCGTGGAGGAAGGGACCACCCCGCTGCAACACAAGTTGGCGGTGCTCGGCAAGCAACTCGGCATCCTCTCGGTGGGCATCTCGGTGATCGTGGCGGTGGCCGGTTGGCTGGTGGGCAAGCCGCTGCTGGAAATGTTCATGACCGGCATCTCACTGGCGGTGGCGGTGGTGCCCGAGGGGCTGCCGGCGGTGGTGACTATCACCCTGGCGCTGGGCATCCGCGCCATGGTGCGCCGACGCGCGCTGCTGCGCCGCCTCCAGGCGGCAGAGGCACTGGGTGCCGCCACCATGATCTGCACCGACAAGACCGGCACCCTGACCAAAAACGAGATGACCGTGCGGCGCATCTGGCTGCCCGCTGGTGAGGTGGAGGTCACCGGTGATGGCTACGACCCCGCGGGCCATTTCGAGGTGGACGGCGAGCGGATTGATTACCACCAGCGGGCGGATCTGCTGGCCCTGCTGGAGACCGGTCTGCATTGCAACCATGCGCGGGTGATGAAAGAAGGCGACCGTTGGCAGCAGCTCGGCGAGCCCACCGAAGCGGCTCTGGTGGTGGCGGCCTACAAGGCCTGGTTATCTCCCGACCAGGAGAACATGAGCGTCACCGAGTTCTCTTTCAATTCCGATCGCAAACGCATGACGGTCATCGAACACCGCCCCGAAGGTATGCTGGCCTTCGTCAAAGGGGCGCCCGAGGTGATTCTGGAGCGTTGCAGCCATATCCTGGAAGGCAACGAGGCACGCGGCCTCACCGATACCGACCGGGCCGCTTTCACCGCCGCCTACATCGCCATGGCCGAGCCGGGGCTCCGCACCCTCGCGCTGGCCCGCCGGCGTCTGCCCAAAGGTATTCCCCTCGATGAGGATGCGGCGGAGAACGACCTGACACTACTCGGCGTGGTCGGCATCATCGACCCGCCGCACCCGGAGGTACCACACGCGGTGGCGCTGGCGCGCAGCGCCGGCATCCGCCCCATCATGATAACCGGCGACGCCCCGGCCACTGCGATGGCGATCGCCCGGCGCATCGGCATGCGGGTGGAGCGCGCCGTCACCGGGCGCGAACTGCACGAACTCTCCGATGCTGCCCTGCGCCAAACGCTTCAGGGCGATGTCCTCTTCGCCCGCACCACCCCGGCCGACAAATTGCGCATCGTCACCCTGCTGCAGAAGCTTGGCAACGTGGTGGCCATGACCGGAGATGGGGTCAACGACGCCCCGGCGCTGAAGAAGGCAGACATCGGCATCGCCATGGGACTGCGCGGCACCGATGTGGCCAAGGGCGCCGCGGACATGATCCTCACCGACGATAACTTCGCCTCCATCATCGGCGCCGTCGAGGAGGGCCGCCGCCAATACGACAACATCCAGAAGTTCGTCCGCTACCTGCTCTCCTCCAACACCGGCGAAGTGGTAGCCATTTTCGTCAACATCCTGCTCGGCGGGCCACTGATCCTGCTGCCGGTGCAGATCCTCTGGATGAACCTGGTCACCGACGGCATGACAGCCGTCGCCCTAGGACTGGAACCGGCCGGGAAAGGCGTCATGAACCGCCCGCCGCGCGCCGCCCACGAGCCGATTCTGGACCGCGCCGGCTGCTTCATGATCGCCATCCCCGGTGGCTACATCGGCGTTGGCAGCCTGTGGCTGTTCCACCACTACATCCAGGCGGACGGAGAACAAGGCGTGGCGCTGGCGCAGACCGTGGCCTTCACCGGCATCATCATTCTGGAGAAGATGAACGTATTCAATTTCCGCGCCCTGCGCGAACCGATGGCAGTGATTGGCTTCTTCTCCAACCCCTGGGTGCTGGGGGCCTGGACGGTAACGGTGGGACTGCAGGTTATCGCGGTCTATCTGCCTGTTCTGCAGGAGGCCCTGCACACCGTCCCGCTCGACTGGCGGGATTGGGGTATCATTTTCACCGTGGCGTTGCCCGTATTCCTTTTGATGGAGGGCTACAAATGGCTACGCTGGCAGCAGAGCCAACGAAAAACGAGGAGTCACTGAGATGTTTGAAGTCATACCAGTCAATGCGGAACACATCCTCGCCTTCAAGGCGACTGGAAAGCTGACGGAAGAGGATTACCGGCGTTTCGAGCCCCTTGCAGAACAGATGATCAAACAACAGGGGCATATTTCGCTGCTGATCGAATTGAGCGATTTCGAGGGCTGGGAAAAGGACTCCTCCTGGGAGGCCCGCAAGTTCGGTCGCGAGCACGAACTCGAAATCGACCGGATCGCCATCGTGGGGGACAAGGCGTGGCACTCGACCATGGTGGGTCTAAGCAATCTCTTCCTCTCCATCGAGATTCGATTCTTCCCAAGAGATGAGATAGACGACGCATGGTCGTGGTTGAACGAGATTGCGCCTGACATGTTGGAGAAGGAACTCCAACCCTATCGACACGTGCTCTTCGCCACCGACTTCTCTGCCCACGCGGAGCGCGCTGCGCAACGTGCGAAACAGCTCGCGGATCTCTATGGCGCGCGCCTTACGCTGCTCCACGTGTCGGAGGATATCTTCTACTATGACGATTTCTATGATCCCGTCATTCCCGATCGGGAGGCATTCGAGGCCCAACTGGAGACCCAGGCGCTTGCCCGCCTCCACAAACTGGCGGCCCGTCTTGGCGTGGACGAGTCGTCCGATGTACAACTGCTGAGCGGAACGCCCAAACGAACCATCGTGGACTATGCGCGCAAGGCGAATGCCGACCTCATTGTCCTCGGCAGCCACGGGCGGCATGGGATCGCCCGTCTGCTAGGATCGGTGGCCAGCGGCGTGGTACGCAATGCCCATTGTGATGTGCTCACTGTGCGGCTGTAGGCACCCGGCATGGCGGTCCCACGCACAACCCACGGAGGCCGCCTGCGCCAGCTATTAACCCGGCAGACTCCTAGCCGATATCTAAACCTTGGATGACGGCGGGCAGCACACTGCTGGCGCTATGGCCGGACATTTACGCGTGTAAATACCCCTTCCCCGCGGGAAGATGATGCATTGCGGTTCTATTTGTCCGATATTTTCCACCTGGACAAGAATTCCGTCTTCTCCTCGTCCGTGTAGAATGTGGACATGAAGCGGGAATCATAGAGGCGGTCGACGTACGCCTTTGGAAAGGTAATGAAGCTCTTTATGTTCTTGTACAGTTCAGCATAGTCTTTCTGACTCGCCACATTGGCATTGACCAGCGAAAAATTCTCGATACCGAGGAAGTCCCTGAATGCCTCCGCCGCGCAGTCATCGAGCTTCTCCAATTTAAGGACCATCAGGTCGGCATTTTTGCCCTCATAGACCTGGTATCCGCGTTCCCTGTCGAACGCCGAGGCATAGACATCGATGCCAAAAACCCGTTTGATCTGCTTGTCGAAGTATTTCAGTGGTGTATCGTGATCCCCCCATTTTAGGAACAGCTCGACGATATCGTCCAACCCCTTCTCATTTACGAGCAGCGGTTCGAAGGCATAGAGATCAGAGCTGATCCGGTACTGTTTCGTCTCGGGCAGGTAGACAAACTCACAGTTTTCGAAAAAGGCCGCTATATTACGGGAGAGGGGCTCCCTGACCAGGGAAATCACCTTCCAACGCCTGTTCCCGATTCCCTTGTCGATTTTGTCCTTGAGAAAACGGTTCAACCATGGACGCATCAGGTAGGCATGCTTATCGGTTCTGAAGAATTTTTTCCTGCTGGCCTCGGTCTCCTCAATGAGTTCATCCGTCAACAAATGGGTGTGGTATACGGCCCGGTCCAGATCCAGCGCCTTGAGTGACCTGACGATGCTGGACGAACCCACCTTGCCCATCTGATAGACCAATACCGGATCGTCGCGATGTTTGTTGAAAGCCCTGTCCTGCTTCACCATATAGAGCTTCTTCGCCGCCCAGTAGTTGTGCTCCGCAACATCCATCAGGGGCTTTGTCACTGCTTTCACCAAACCTTTCATCGTATCACCTGCTTGAAACTTTCAGATATTCCAGGATTCATATATCCACATCGAAGCCATCAACCGCCACCACACCCGTCTTGCCATTCGCTGGCAGTTCAATTTTCAGCCGGTGCATGCCATAGGATAAGCCTCTCTTCTCGAACAACACCTCCATCGGCTTGTCCGTCGGTGCGGAGGTGTCTACCGTGGCAACGGGTTTCCCATCAAGATAGACCCGGGCATTACCCCCATTCGAAAGGCGGCTGCCAATCCATTTCACCGACGTGCCGGCAAACGTGAATACCATCGAATCACCCGGGTGGCGCGCACGTGCTTCCGTCCGCGCACTAAAATCTTCACTGTAGACCTTTTTCCAGCCACCCTTGTACTTGATGGGCTGTGCCCTGGACTCTTCATAACGTACGAGCCTGGGTAATCGGTTCCACGAGGCCCCCTCGTCATGTGTGACCAGAATGTTCATCTCTGAGGCAAGGTACATGGTTCGTCCTCGACCTTCCGGGGCGGGAAGGATTACGCCGTACTCGATGGCGCCCCCTTCCTGTTCCAGGGCCTTGCCGCCAAAGGGCTGAAATGTCTTACCCGCGTCCTGACTGCGGTACACGCCGAAGCCCCTAAGGCTGATGAATATCTCCCGGTCCTGCTGAAAATGGGGCGAAAGCATGAACATGCGTATATAGGGATTTTCGGGCAACCCCGCCGGCGCCATGGGCGTCCAGGATTCCCCGCGATCGGTGGAGACGAACAACCGTTGCGGGCTCACGAGAAAGACGGTCCCATCCTCCCTGAAGGCAGGTGAGACGGCAATGCTCATCTGGTGCGCGCGGTACAGGCCCTTTTCCTTTTTGTAGCTTTCGAGCAAGGCCCGAATCCCCGTGTCCTTCGCCTTCCATGTGCGTCCGGCGTCGGACGATTTGAAGACCCCTTTGCCAAAAAAGGTGGCAAAAATCGTGCGATCATTCCGGTAGTCCGGAGAGAAGGCGAGGTCGGACACATGCCGGTCAAGACGCGTGCCCCAGACATAGTCGATATCCCCTCCCCGATCATTCAACTTGTAGAGCCCATGCCAGCGTGTGCCGAAAAACACCTTCCGGTCATGCACAAAATCGGGAGAGGGACGGATCGCCGTTGGAAACGGCAACAGGTTCTTGTTCTTGTTCTGCAACAACCAATGTTTCACGCTCTTCAATCCGACCCTGGAAAAGAATCGGGCCACGGGGTATCGCCAGTTGGGGCTGGGGGTCTGTATCCGCTTCCAGCCCTGCCTTACATCGGTCAGCTTGATGATATAGCCGGGGATACCGGACCAGAGGATGTGATCCCGATCATAGTCGGGAGAAAAGGCCAGATCCGTAAGCCGCGTCCATGTCAGCCCCTTGTTGACCACGTCCCAATGCCGGCCATCCGTTTTCGTGAGATAGGCACCCCCGCCATAGGCCGCGACCGCCAACACCGGCCGCCCATCTTTCCCCATATGTGCAGCAATGCGCTTGATCAATGATACCGGACGGGTCTCCAATTGCTCCCATAGATTCTTTCCATCCACATTGCGGAACAAGCCATCGAAACCCGCGACGAAGATATCCCTCTCCCCTGGCGATATGGCAATGCCACGAAACTGGGGCGAAAAGTGAATCTTCTTGTCCGCCTGCTTGTTGGTAGTGAGCCCTTTGCTGAATCGAACCCATTGTCGGCCGCCATCGGTGGAACGGTACACACCCCCATGCCAGGTTGTCACGTAGCCGGTATTGTTTTGCCGGAACGTGGGAGACAACACGATATCGGTGACATACCCCGGTACTGCGGTCGGTAAAATCTCGTATCCCGCCTGCGCATTCCCTTCCTGCATCACCCTGAACAACCCTTTCTTTTCCGTGCCGACAAACATCGAATCGTCTTTTCCATCCAAATGCTTCAGCGCCGTGATCTTTCCTGCACCTCCGATCGAAAACAGACGCCGCCATGATGCATCGCCGGTAGACCATCCATACCCGTTACCCTGGGCCGTGCCGACGTAAATCCGGTTTGGCATAAACTCCGCACTGACGATCTTCTCCCCAAGCGGAGGCGCCGGCGCCCAAGACACTCCAGCATCATGACTGATGTACAGCGTTCCATCCTCCTTCACCAGTGCCAGACCATGATCCCGGTCAAAAACCGGAGAGGCGCGCAGCAACGCAATCCTTTGATTCGCCATCTCTTTCAGTTTTCGCCACGAATGACCGCGATCCTGGCTCTCGTAGATGCCGTCCCCGTCCGTGGAAAGGTACAGGATCTGGCCGTTGCCCGGAACAAGAATGGAGGTGATGGGATCACGGTTATCCAGACCACGAGACAACTCCACCCAACTTGCCCCCCGATTGGTGGACATGAGAATCCTCGACAAGATGCTGATATACAGGGTGTTATCCTTTTCATAGGAGGGCGAAAAAGCGATCGAGCCAATGACATCATGGGGAGAGTGAGCCTCGGCCCCGGCATAGAAAAACAGCAGGCCAACCAGCCACAGCCCTTTCAGCACTTTGGCTAAACGTACATGTTTGTTCAATGTATTCCTCCTATACCCATTAATCGCTTTTCGCTTTACTTGGTCATGAACCCGTAGACCCTGCGTGTTCAAAGACCGCTGTCCTTGGCTCCGTCCAGGACCAGATCCTTACCGGACCCACCGGATAGACCCATGGTTTGTTCTTCCTTTCTTTACGATGGTCGGGCCATAGCTCGACCCATGATGCAGCCCGGCACCTCTATCGTTCAAAAGATGCCGCAAGGCCGCCCGCATTATCCTCCCTGACCACCGCCCAAGCCAGGTTCGTGATACAGGGTCCAAAGCGTTTTTCCGCGTCATTTGGAGAGAAAACGATATGATCCGTATGGTCGCTCATCCGGATACGGAGGCCATAACTTTCACCGTCATCCAACGGCTCCATGATGGTCTCGGCGGGCGCCTCCATCATCGCAGAATCCCCTTTATGCGGAAACAGGACAAACGCCCGCAGGAATCTTCCATCGCCTTTCGAGGTATAGATCAACGTATCGATGGGGACTTTACTTTCGTAACCCGTCGAAAACCATCCCTGCGGGGGCACTTCCCTGCCATTCACAATAGTGGCTCGAACACCGCCAAGGGGAGTGATGAACAAGCAGGCATCGCCATCCGGCGCGCGCAAACGGGCCGCGCCCCCCTCGCCCACCGTAACGGTGACACCGGGCGCACAATGGAAGAGATGTTCAAACGTGTGTCTGCCGTCAGCGCTCATTTCATCGACCACCAACCAGTAGTCCGGCTTGACGAAGATAACGCTCCGTTTGTGGGTCACACCGGAAACGATGCCGGGGTTTTCCGGCCGCTGCATGGCATAGTCACCATATCCCTCTGCATAGACCGCGGACACAAAGTCGAAATTGCCGTCAGTGTACCAGTCGGCTGCCTCCGGCACGCCCACATGGGGGGTGAGATTGGCATCATCCCATCGCCGGATCTGGCTCTTCCCATCGACGAGGACGGTATTGTGCGCGTAACTGCCGACGAAATAGGTGCGATAGGGATTTTTGCGGTCGTAACTAAACGAACCGCAGTCCACGATGAAAGGCTTGCCAAAGGCGGACACCTCCAGACTGAGCCGGTCTTCGTGTCCGTGCGGGCCGCCAAAGGGGGCAGCATCGAACAGCAAGTAATGCCCTTCCATGGACCAGTCGCTGCGCATCACATAGAGTCCGGCGTTCGGAAAACGGACTGAAGTGTCGTCGGGCGGTGTCCCCGTCCGTCCCTTGCTGCCGATGTAGGTGAGGTCATCCCGCCCAAGTAATGCCCCGGCCGCTTCAATGCGATCGGACTGCCAATGGATAAAACCGTCGTTGATCTCCGGGATCGAGCGGTCAGGCCTCACCAGGCGCGAAAGCACGCCATACATCCGCTCCAGCCATCCCTTGAGATGCTCGTGCGGCAGGTCCAGACCATTGGCGCTCAGCATCTCGAACAGCTGCTCATATTCATCGATCACCAACCACTGATATCCCGTCGACACCTCGATGTGGGAACCATCCTCATTGACCTGCGTTCTGAGTTCCGTTTCGAGCCGCTCCAGGGCGCTGGCCAGCCACTGTTCAGAGTCCCTGAATTCGTTGAAATAGACGCTGACCGCCACCAGTCCGTTGCTCTCGCGGATCAGGTGATTACGGTTGGTGTGGAAGGTCGAGAGGAATACCGCATGGTCATGGATCGAGCGCAGCATCTTCATCTTTGCCTGCCGGGTAAAGGCAGCGGCATCGTAGAACAGCGCAAATGCCGGAATCCAACTGACGCGCATGCGCATGCCTGTCTCCATCAGACGCCACACAGGACTGCTCTCGGTCTTTACCCGGGGCATCGGGTTCGCATCGATCCAGTCGGTCATCTGCTGGACAAAGGCTTCCGCATAGCGCTCGTCGCCACTCTTGCGATAGGCGACCCCCAACAACACCCACCAGGCATGGCGGTTCAGGGTAAGATTCTTCTCGATGTCGGATGAAGGATACTCCGCCCACAGGATTCGCCCCCCGCGAACGCGGGGCTGCAAGCCAGCGGGCGAAAGCCTGAACTCGAGCACCTCATTGGCGCGTTCGATCAGCGCCTCATCCGGGATTTCTTCCAGATCCAACTGGATGTCCACCAGACGGCGTGGGGGCTGGAGCCAGTTTGATCGAATCTTTGCGCCATAGTAACGATCCACCTCTTCCGCCGTCGGCACACCCACCTTGCCCGGCAGCGCCATCAGACGGAAAAATGCGTTGTCCTGCAGCGAAACCGAGGATTCGACCTTGGGGCTCTTCCATATCGCCCACTGCCGTTTCAGTCTGTTCTTTATCTTTCTGTACATCCGTACCCCAACCCCTTCTCGCCAACACCCGTCACTGCCGCCCGGCTCTCCGGCATGCACCCGCAAAACCATGACCTTCCGACGCCGGGCAGATCGTCCATTATAATCCCAGGAAGATTTTCAGACACGCCCCACGTGTTGCGGATACAAGGGGGGCAAAGGGGCGGCGGATGCACCTGCGGGAGAGGACTGGACCTTGAGGGGGGCAAGCCCCTTGCCGAACCGTTCACAGAGCGCCGTCCCGTCCCATGTCCCCCCTTCATGCGAGGCAAACAGGGCATGATTGAGATCGGCAATTTCGTCCTGACCTTTAGCCAGACGCACAGCGAGTTGGGACAGATCGAGAGGTGGATCGTCCGCCCACTCGATGCGACCGAGCGTGAGCAGGGCATGGGCTGCGGCCCGCGGATCACGATCCGCGCAGGCCTTGCGCAGCGTCTCGAGGGCCGCGGTGCGAACCGCCTCCTGTCGTGACCCGGGCGGGATATCGGCACCTTCTTCCGCGGCAGCCTCCTCCCGTCCGGCCGGGCGCCATTTCCAGGCCAGGACAGCAGCGAGCAGAGCCCCGGTCAATACCAGCCAGGCCCACCACCCACGGTTCCGGTACCACGGGCGGTGCTCCACGGCCACGGGGGCAGACGCGGCCTTGTTCTCTTGCACCGCTGCCGCTGACCCCGGTACCTTCTTGTTCACCTTCGGCGGCGAAGAGACGGCCCCCGCGACGCCGGGTTTCACCTCGATCTCCCAGCGCGGCAATACCGCTTCGCGCGCTTTGTCGGCATTGACATCCCACCAGCGCAGACGGATTCCGGGAATGACCTGCCTGCCCGCCTTCGACGGCACGAAGGCAAAGGTCTGTTCGCTGCGCCCCACCACCCAGTCGCCCACGACCTGATCGTTATTAAGGGGCTGCTCGGGATAGACCTCCATGCCGGGCATGGGCGGGATCTCGATCTGCGGCAACTGGGACGACTCCAGCCCCTTGGCCTCGATCACGAGGGTGCGGGTCACGGGTTCGCCCACGCGAAACTGCGGGGGATTTTGCGCCCAACTATCGGTCAGTTTCAGGTCTTCGGCAGGCAACCAGTGTTTGCCTCGGTAGGTCTTGGGTCGCGGCTTCACCTTCAGGGTCATGGGTTTACTGTGTGCGCTCACCCGACGACCTGGATCGCCAAGGGGGGCACCGGCAAAGAAGCCGTCGGAAAACGGATCGCGATTGAAAAAGGGATCGTTGGCAAAGACGTCAGGAATCCCCCGGCCATTGAGAAACTGCTCCATCCAGGAACGCCCCCGCGATGCGCGGCGTCGGTTCCCGCGGCTGGCCGCGCGCCCCTCGAAGGTCACGGACGGGATCTTGAGTACCCCGCTGCGCTCAGGAAAGAGGGCATAGGTTCGCTCTATCACATGGTACCGTTTGCCGGCGCGGACATCGGTGTAGCGACGATCTTCTCCGAGACGTTCCAGCACCACATCACCGTTGGGCGCCGGATTGCTCAGTTCACCCTCCAGCAAATCGATATCGTAATAGAGCCGCACTCTCAACCGGAGTTGCTGCTGGACGTAAGGCCCATGGCCCACGGGTTCCAGCTCGGTCTCGACGAACAGGTGCTCTGCCATCCGTTTTGCCACCTCCGGCGGGATCGGTTTCACTTCCAGCTTCAGTGGCCGGGTCTTTTCACCACCCACGGAGATAGCCGGAACGGAGAGCCTGCCCACACGCTTGGGCTTGAGGACCACCTTCCAGCCACGCTTTTCCGAGCGGCGGCCATTGATTATGCTCACCTGATGGCTCTGGCTGTTGCTAAGGATGTCGAAATCGGCTTTCAGGCCGCTGAGATCGGGCTCCGCCGACACCTGGCCATCGGTCTCGATATCGAGCACCACCGTATCGCCCTCATAGACAGGATTGCTGCTCAGCGAGGCGCTCACTGCCGCCCACAGGGGGGACGAAGCCAGCATCAGCGCCAGCCACAACACCCTCGCCATAACCTTTCTCGATTGCACCATCTGGATCACCATGGAGGTTCGTTGCCTCCGGCTGCACCGCCGCGCTGCCGGTATTGATAGAGAAACTTACGCCGCAACAGGCCGCCAGGATCGTCTGGGATGCGCCGCAGCCATTGCTCGGCCGCCGCTTTTTCCTCGCTGTCGAGCGACTCAGGCTCTGCCCTCGGCCTTGAATCCGGCGTCTGCGCCTTTGGCGCCCCGGGTTGCATCTCCGCCTGTTGTGGTGGTGATAGCGGATCTTCTTTCTGCTTTGGCGCTTTCAGGGCCTTCTCAAAGGCGTTGTCTTTCTTCGACCTTGGTTTCTTGTCCTTCTTTCCGCCCTCTTGCGGTGGGCGAGCCTTCGCCTTGCCCCCTTCACTCTGCTTCTGTTGTTGACCTTGCTTCTGTTGTTGACCTTGCTTCTGTTGTTGACCTTGCTTCTGTTGTTGACCTTGCTTCTGTTGCTGACCTTGCTTCTGTTGCTGACCTTGCTTCTGTTGCTGACCTTGCTTCTGTTGCTGACCTTGCTTCTGTTGCTGACCTTGCTTCTGTTGCTGACCTTGTTTCTGTTGCTGACCTTGTTGCTGTTTCTGGCCCTGTTGCTGTTTCTGGCCCTGTTGCTGTTTCTGGCCCTGTTGCTGTTTTCTCTGGGGGTTCTTTTTCTTCTCCTGCTCACGCAGATGCTTTTCGACCAGCCCTTTGTTGTAGCGGGCATCCGCCATGTCGGGCCGCAGATTCAGCGCCTCCTCGTAGGCTGCAATCGCCGCCTTGTACTTACCCAGACGCGCCAAGGCATTTCCCCGGTTGTATGCCGCATCAGCCCCCTTCGCAGTGGCAAAGGCCTCGAGTGCCTGCCGATACTTGCCAGCCTTATAGAGCGCACTCCCCCGGGTAAAGGCGTCCGGCGCCAACCTCTCCGCCACATCGGGCTTGCCCTGTTGCAGCGCCTCGACGGCACGCTGATCGGTGCGTTTCCAGAGACCGCTCCAGTCGAAGGCATGGGCTGTATCGGGCACGGGCAGGGTCAAACTCAACAGCATCAGACTCAACAGCCAGCCGCGGCGGAAGGCAAGCGCCGCCAGCGGCAACAAGGCCGGGATCAGCCAGGGTCCCCTTTCCAGCCATTGCGAGGTCTCCCGCCGGGACTTTTTCACCTGCTCCCCGAGACCGGATGTCCTGGAATCGGCCAACAGGCGATGCAGATCGCTGTCATCCACGGTAAGGGTCGCGTAGCGTCCACCGCCCGCCGCCGCCAACTCCCGCAGCAGTTGCTCATCGAGTCTGGGCGTGACGACCTTGCCATTGCCATACCGCTCGAAGCCGCCACGCCCGTCGGGAAGAGGTGCGCCCTTCGGGGTCCCGACACCGAGCACGGCCAGTCGATACCCCTCTTTCCTGAGCCGTTTGGCCACCTCGAGCGCGTGGGGATCGTGGAATCCGTCGGTAATGAGCAGGATCTTCCCCTTTGGCATCCCGGCCTGTTTCAGCAACCGCCCCGCCACCTCCAGTCCCCGGTCCACCCGGCTCCCCTGCACCGGCATCAATTCGGGCGAGAGCGGCCGTAACTGGGCGTCGATAGTGCGCGTGTCGTCGGTCAGGGGAGAGACCACGAAGGCGTCTCCGGCGAAGACCACCAGCCCCGTCTGCCCCTCACGGCGCTGCCGCAACAGCGATTTGACCTTGAATCGCGCCCGCGTCATGCGCGACGGCGGCAGATCCGGCGTGAGCATGGAACGGGAGAGATCGAGCACAATGACCAACGCCTGCTGTCGCTTGAAGACAGGCAGGGGCTTCTTCTCCCACACCGGCCCGGCCAGGGCCACCACCGCAATCAACCCACCGGCGCCCAGCAGCGCCAGGGGCAGCCAACGGCGCCGAACACCATCCCCGCCCACGAGGAGACGCTTCATCAAGCGCGGATCGACCACCCCCCGCCAGGGATTGGCCGCACGCTCGCCACGGACCATGATCCAGAGCAACCCCGCCAGTGGCGGCAACGCCAGGAACCATTCCGGGTGAAGAAAATGGAAGGCTTCAAGCATGGCGCGCCTCCCGGCGGCGTGGCCATCCGGCCGATGCCAGCATCAGGCCCGCCGCGATGAGCAGGGCCGCCGCCAGCGGCCAGCGATAGAGTTCTTTGACCGGGCGGAAGGTCTCGTGTGCCTGGGCCGCCGGCTCCAACGCGTCCAAGGCTTGATAGATCCGCTCCAGTCCCTTGAGGTCCCGGGCACGAAAATACTGCCCCCCTGTCTTGGCGGCGATGGACTTCAAGGTGGCCTCGTCGAGATCGCTGTTGGCGATGCGGTGACGGCCGAACAGACCCTGCACGATCTGGGTGTCCGCGCCCACACCGATGGTATAGATGCGCACCTTCTCCTGTGCCGCCAGGTCTGCTGCCTTCAAGGGATCCACCGCGCCCGCTGTATTGGCGCCGTCGGTGAGCAGGATCAGCACCCGGTTCTTCTCGGGCTCTTCCCGCAGCCGCTTCACCGCCAGCCCGATGGCGTCACCGATGGCGGTCTGCTTGCCGGCCAGGCCGATGGCCGCCTCGTCCAGCAACGTGCGCACCGTTTCGCGGTCGAAGGTGAGCGGCGCTTGCAGATAGGCCCGGCTCCCGAACAGAATCAATCCGATGCGATCGCCTTCGCGCCGCTCTATGAAGGCGCCGGCCACCATCTTCACCGCCGTCAGGCGGTCCATCGACTGCCCCTGCAACAGCATGTCTTCGGTGGCCATGCTGCCGGAGATGTCCACCGCCAGCATCAGATCGCGGCCGGTCACCGGCAACTCCAGCGGTGCACCGACCCACTGCGGGCGGGCGGCGGCCGACACCAGCGCCAGCCAGGCCAGAGACGCCACCCAGAGGCGCACCGGCGAGCGCTGTTGACGCGGCCCGACCACGCGTCCCTCGAGCATATGGAAGAAAGGGATGCGCAATGCCGGCCCGCTGACCGCGGGCGCGCGCGGCAACAGCCACGCCGCCAGCAACGGCAATGGCAAGGCGAGGAACATCCAGGGCCACGCGAACTGCAGGCTCATTCCGGCCCCTCCAGATTCTTCTCAATCCAGTCGCGCGCCACCTGCGTCAGGGCATCCGGATCGACCTCGAGGCGAGGCCGGTAGAGCGCGTCGCCCAGCACCCGTCCAGGGCCACGCCTGAAGGCATCGCCGCCACCGTGTCGATCGAGAAATGCGAGCCACGCGTCGCCGCTCAGGGCCGCAACCTCGTCACGCCGATAGCGGGCGAGCGCCACCCGCCGCAGTAAAGCGGAGACATTCTCGGCATAGGCCGCGCCGTCGCCGGGAACGTATTCCCGGCGCAGGGCCTCCAGCTCGGCGAGCACTGCCCGCCGCCACTTCAGCCGCCGCCGATGGCGCAACCAGCGCCCCCCGGCCCACAGCGCCAGCACGAAGACCACTCCCGCCAGCACCCACCAGCCCGGAGCCGGCGGCCACCAGGGAGGGGACGGCGGCAGGTGGATGTCCTTCAATGGCAAGGACTGCGCGGCGTTCATGCTGCCCTTCCCCGCCGCCGTCGCCGGCCGCGCACTTGGAGAAAACGCCGGAGTTCGGTGACGGTGTCAGCGGCGGTATCCAGAGACACCAATGGGATCGCCTGTGCGCGCAAGGCGGTCTCCAATTCGCCCTGATGCGCGGCGAGCACCTCCTCATAGGCTCGACGTGCCTCCCGGTCACGGGTATCCAGAATCCCGCGCTGTTTGCCATCAGTCACCGGGTATTGACCGGGGGGCGGCGGAACCCGCTCCAGCACGTCGAGGATCTGGCAGGCCGCCACCTCGCTGTGACGGCGCAGTTGACCCAACAGCATCACCGACGCCTCGTCGAGTCCGTAAAAATCGCTGAGAATGAAGATCAGGCTACCAGGCCGCGCAACGCGCCGCAGCCGCCGCAGCGCCTCGTTGAAACCGTCCGGCTGCATCTCGCGCGAAAGCCCTTTGTCGGGATCGGCGACTTCCACCAAAGCGCGGATGAGACGCAGCGCCCCCTGATCACCGCCCGTCGGCTGCAGTTCCCGATGCCCGCCGTTGACCAGCAGCGCGCCGATGCGGTCCCCGTTCCCCACCGCTGCCCAGGCAAGAAACGCCGCCGCTCGCGCGGCCACCACCGACTTAAAGACCCCGCGGGTGGCGAAGAACAACGTGGGACTGAAGTCGACCAGCACCACCACCGGCCGCTCGCGCTCCTCCTGATAGAGCTTTACGTGGGGACGGCCGGCGCGGGCAGTCACCCGCCAGTCCATGTTGCGGATATCGTCGCCGGCCTGATAGATACGCGACTCCTGATAGTCCATGCCGCGCCCACGGAAGCGGGAGAGATGCTGCCCCGCCAGGACGCTCCCCACCGGCCGATGGGCGGCTGGAATCACGCCGTGCGCCTCGTTCCGCAGCGCGATCAGCGCCTCCAGCGTGACGTGGACACCATCGCCGCGAGCGGTTCGGTGGCGCCGGGCGGGCCGGTTAACGCGCCGGTGAAACATCAGACCACCGGCACGCGTTTCAGCAACTCTTTGAGGAAATCGTCCGGCGTGATCCCCTCCGCCTCCGCCTCATAGGAAAGGATGATGCGATGGCGCAACACGTCCAACGCAACGGCGTGAATATCCTCGGGCGCCACATAGTCCCGTCCCTGCAACCAGGCGTGGGCGCGGGCCCCGCGATCGAGGGCGATGGTGCCCCGCGGGCTGGCGCCATAGCTGATCTGCCGCACCAGTTCCTCGCCATAGGGCGCGGGATCTCGGGTGGCAAGCAGCAATTGCACAAGGTACTCCTCCACCGCCGAGGCCATGTGCACCTTCAGCACCTCTTCCCGCCCGGTAAAGACCTGAGCGCAAGTGAGAATCACCTCGGGCGACTTCACTTCGTGCAACTCCGCCTCCGCCTGCTCCCGCGCCAGCGTCAAGATGCGACGCTCCGCCTCGCCGTCAGGATAGTCGATCCGGACGTGCATCATAAAACGGTCGAGCTGCGCCTCCGGCAGCGGATAGGTGCCCTCCTGTTCGATGGGATTCTGGGTAGCCATCACCAGGAACGGTTTCGGCAACGGATAGGTGGTCATGCCCACGGTCACCTGATGCTCACCCATCGCCTCCAGCAGGGCCGATTGCACCTTGGCGGGGGCGCGATTCACTTCATCGGCGAGGATCAGGTTGTGGAAGATGGGCCCTTTCTGGAAAACGAACTCGCCGCTCTGAGGCCGGTAGATCTCGGTACCGGTCAGATCGCCCGGCAGCAGATCGGGGGTGAACTGCAAACGATGGAAATCCCCTTCGAAACGTTCGGCAAGGGCCTTGATGGCCGTGGTCTTGGCCAGGCCCGGCGCCCCCTCTACCAGCAGATGGCCGTCCGCAAGCAAGGCGATGAGAAGCCGTTCCACCAACGCCTCCTGCCCGATGATGCATTTCTGAAGTTCTTCGCGCAGGCGCCGAAAGGCGCTGGCGGTGCCGGTGTCGGTCTTCGTTGCTGTATCGTCCATACCTCGATCCTGGTTCTGCGAGGATCCCCATCGATCCATTCGCCATGACGCCGAGTTGGACCACAACAGTGTGTCTTGGTTTCAAGGGGACACGATAAGGGTTGTCACGCAGGGGACAACGCGACGCCACACAGCTGTGAACCGGCGGAATTCCTGACCGAAAGTGGTGGCGCAAGGAAGTATTTCAACCCCCGCCGACACCGGAGACAAGGGGGTGGTGGTTATGGCTCCCCTATCGGAGACTTCAAACAATAGGAGTCTGAAGAAGCGTATAGATCAGGCCTGGAAACGTTCGATGGACTGGCTCAGGCGTTCGATCCAATCCTTCAATTCACCGCTGGTGACACTGCTTTCACGTGCGCTCTTCGCGCTCACCTCGGCTGCCTGGGAGATGCCGATAACGTTGCGGTTGATCTCTTCTGCCACGGCCCTTTGCTCCTCGGCTGCGGTGGCGATCTGCACGTTCATTTCGCTGATGGTGACCACTGCATCATGGATGGTCTCCAGGGAAGCCCCGGTCTCCTCGGCCTGCTCCACCGCCGTCCGCACCTGGTCGAGACTTTCCGTCATGGTCTTCACCGCGTCACGCGAGCCGGCTTGAAGACGTTCGATCATTGCCTGAATGTCCTCCGTCGACTGTTGGGTGCGGCCGGCAAGGGTGCGCACCTCGTCGGCCACCACGGCAAACCCCCTGCCCTGCTCGCCGGCCCGCGCCGCCTCGATGGCGGCATTCAGCGCCAACAGGTTGGTGCGCTCGGAGATATCGCGGATGACATCCAGCACACCGCCGATCTCGTTGCTTCCGTCTTCGAGGTTCTTGATTACCGTTGCAGTCTCCTCGATGCATCCGGCCAGCCGGCCGATGGCGTCGATGGATTGCTGAACCACATCCTGTCCCTTTCCGGCCACCTGGGTGGCGTGCTTTGCCTCGCTCGCGGCCCCCTCGGCGCTGCGCGCCACCTCCTGTACCGTGGCGGTCATCTCCGTCATGGCCGTCGCCACCTGGCCCGTACCTTCGGTCTGCCGCTCGACACTGGTCTGCGTGTCCGTGGCAATGCGCTGCATCTTCGCGGAGGCGCCCCCCAACTGACCGCTCATCGTCTGAATCTGATGGATCATGTCGCGCAGGCTCTGGACCGTATTCGCCATCGCGGTCTGCAACTGGCCGATTTCATCCCGCCCACCCGATGCTATAGGATGGCTCAGGTCGCCATCCGCAATATGTTTCAGCGTGACCACAGCGTTCTCGAGGGGCCGAAACGCCCGCCGGATATACCAGACAACCGCTGCCGCCGAGAGCAACAGGGCGATGGCCACTGCCGCATAACTGATTTTGTCGACCCACGCCTGCCGGGCGAAACTCGCGGTGTAGTCGTTTGCCACCAACAGATGCGCCAGCGGCTGACCCGTAGGATCGCGGACAGGTGTAATGGCCAGGGAATAGACCTTGTCGCCCGCTGGAGCAATGCTCAATTGCTCCTTGCCGGCTGACGGCAGATGGGGATCCAGTGCGCGCCACAATTCGCTGTGACTCGCGTATTCTACCTTCCCGTCGACCCCCACCACAAAGACGTCGGCCTGATCGTTCTTACTGAAATCCGCGATGGCAGCCGCAAGATCATGCATATAGACCGCCACTCCCACAGGCTTGCCGCGCTTGAGGAGGGGGAAGGCGAGTTCCAGGTAAAGCGTACCGTTGTCGTCCCTCTCAAGGCCCCGTACGATCTTTCCCTCCATCAGCGCTTTTCTGACCAGAAGCCGCTCTGTTTTCCCCTGGAAACCATCGGGGGCGGAATACAGGATATTGCCGTTGAGATCGGCCAACTGCAATTTGGACAATACGCCGCTGGTACTGAGCCGCTTGTAGGCGGGCGAGGCATCCTCCCGCAGGTGCAAGGAATCCCCGTTCGCCAACGCCTTGCGGATCCCCCGATCCCGCGTCACGCTGGACATATTCGCTTCCATCCTGTCCAGTTCGCCGCTGACGATCTTGTTCCATAACAATCGCTTCCCATTGAGCGAGGCCTGTTCGAAACGCGCCTCGATCTGGTCCGTGATCATCTTTCCGGACACCGCCATCACCAACATCATGACGACAGTGCTGGCAAGCACGCTCAATACAATCCTGGTACGCAGCAGCATGGGCAAAGTCCTTGTGTTTCCCGCCCTTTTGGGCGCCTCAAGTTATCAGATAATGGCTATTCCACTGGGTAGCCGGCGGCCTTCCAGGCGGGGAATCCACCGCGAAAATAGTACACCTTCGAGTATCCCCACCCCACTGCCTTCGCAGCGGCCTTGGATGAACGCAGACACTTCGGCCCGTTACAATAGAACACAACAGGCTCGTCCTTCTTGAGTTCGGCGGCAAGGCTTTCTTCATTGAACTTCTTCTTGAGTTCGAGGCTGACGGCATCCGGAATACGGCCCGCTTCGAATTCAGATTCCCGACGCGGGTCCACGAACAACGCCCCGCTATCGAACAATGCCTTGGCCGCAGCGGCATCCACGGTGGTCGCGCCCGCGACCTTCATGGGCGCCTCGCCGGCAACGGCGACGGAAACAAAAACGCTGAATACCAGCGCGATGAAAAATTGATGGACGTGTTTCATTGGAAGTCTCCTTACAATAACCCTGTGTCGATACTCGCAATGGAAGCCCTCTCCGGCGTTTTCCGACAGGTGGCCTCCCTCCTAGCCCGATGAAATGGTCTCCTCCCTCCCTTGAATCGGCGTCGTGATGCGCCAAGATGGAAATTTCCATCAAATGTCAAGGTAAGGAAAGGAGAAGACCATGAGCGAGATT
>JALSTP010000055.1 GCA_026983675.1 Sedimenticola sp. | reverse complement strand
GGAACCGGCGGAAGGTTTCGACCGGAACGAGGTGCTGCACTTGGCCGCCAGTCTGGAGCGGGCCAGCGAGCATCCGCTGGCCGAGGCCATCGTGCGTGGAGCGGAGGAGCAGGGCGTGTCGCTGGCATCGGTCGATGATTTCGACTCAGTCACCGGCGGAGGGGTCACCGGCAAGGTCGAGGGGCACACAGTGGCACTCGGTAACGACCGCTTGATGGAGCGGCTCGCCGTCGATATGTCCACGCTGGCGGACCGCGCGGGGCAGGGGCGCGCAGAGGGACAGACCGTAATGTACGTCGCCGTCGATGGCAGACCGGCGGGCCGGGTCGGCGTGGCCGATCCGATCAAGGCGACCACCGCGGAGGCCATCCGGGCGCTGCACGGAGAGGGGCTCGAAGTGGTGATGCTGACCGGTGACAATCGGATGACGGCTCAGGCGGTGGCGGAGAAGCTGGGTATCGACCGCGTCGAGGCGGAGGTATTGCCCGACCAAAAGGCCGAGATCATAAAGAAACTGCAGGCCGAAGGGCGCACCGTCGCCATGGCCGGAGATGGCATAAACGATGCCCCAGCTCTGGCCCAGGCCCATGTAGGCATTGCCATGGGCACCGGCACCGACGTGGCCATGGAGAGCGCTGGCGTGACGCTGGTGAAAGGTGATCTGCGGGGTATCGTGCGGGCACGCAAATTGAGCCGGGGCACGATGCGTAACATCCGGCAGAACCTCTTCTTCGCCTTCATATACAACTCCCTTGGCGTGCCGGTGGCGGCGGGAGTGCTCTATCCCTTCTTCGGCCTCCTGCTTTCACCCATAATCGCAGCGGCCGCCATGAGCTTCAGCTCCGTCTCGGTGATTGCCAACGCACTTCGCCTCAGACGCGCACAGCTCTGACTCCGCGGGAGGTGCATCATGATGGGAAACGGCTTTGGAATGGGCATCGGCGGCATCTTCATGTGGCTGTTCTGGATTGCCTTGATCCTAGTCGTCGTATGGGCGATCAAGGCACGGGTGGTTTCGGACGGCAGGGCCGAGAAAGAGGAAAAGTCTGCGCTGGAGATACTGAAAGAACGCTATGCGCGCGGCGAGATCGACAGGGAGGAGTACGAGCAGAAACGTAGAGACCTCACTGGTTGAGGGTGGAGGTGATCATGGGCAGGCAAGAATCGACACGAGAACGTGGTAGTTGGGAGGCCCGACGCAGGATCACAATCCCTGCGCTGGATCAGGAGGCAGATGTAAAACGCATGGAGGCTGAGCTGGGAGAAATGGAGGGTTTGCACCGGCTCGATTTCAACATGGCAAAAAAGCAGATGACCGTGGACTACGATGCAAGCCGGCTTTCATATCAAATGATCGTGGACCGACTGGAGAATATCGGGTTTCCGGCCTCGGACAGCTGGTGGAGCCGCATCAAGGGCGGATGGTATCAGTATGCGGATTCAAATCTTAGGGATAATGCCAAGGCGCCACCTCCCACATGCTGCAACAAGCCTCCCAAATATTAACCCGGCAACACTATATATCGCATTCAGAGCTTCAGGCAGGCGCCGGAACAAGGCGCAGTGCGCAGGCAAGGGTCATTCCTTTGCCAAGGTCGCTCCAGTGCATCCATGCACTCGCGACATTTGGACATCCTGTCCAGCGCGCTGGAACGCAGGACCGGTGCCTGCCTGAAGCCCTGAATGCGCTATATAATTATTGTTGCCGGCTTAATAGAAATTTACGCTCCAGACCCCGACTCTTCGGGGCGCTGCAGGGTAGGGGAGGGGCTGGCACCCGCCGCATGATTGCCCGCGTAGAAATATGCCGGCTATCGTGAAAAGATAGGCATCTTTTCCAGTGCGAGGATTCACGCAGGCATGAGCCGGCGGAAGCATGTCACCCTGTCCCTGTTCGTCCTGCTGCTGTCCCTGCTCGGCGGTTGCAGTCGCAAAGAAGGTGTTGAGGGCCCCATCGTCACCGTTGAAGTATGGGCGCACGCCGGGCAGGAACGCGAACGCCGCATCCTGGAGGCCCAGGTGGCCCGCTTCAACGCGCGGCAAAACGGGAAGCTGCATGTCGCGCTCACCCTCATCCCCGAAGGGAGCTACAACGATCAGATCCAGGCCGCGGCCCTGGCCGGGGATCTGCCCGACCTGCTGGAGTTCGACGGGCCATTCCTCTACGCCTATGTCTGGCAGGGGCGGTTGAGAACCCTCGACGATCTTCTGCCACAGCCGCTCATGGACGATCTGCTCCCCTCCATCCTGGAACAGGGGCGCTACCATGGCCGCCTCTGGGCGGTGGGCGCCTACGACTCCGGCCTTGGCCTGTACGCCGACCGACGGCGGCTGGAACAGGTCGGCGCCCGCATCCCCAGCCTGGGGCAACCCTGGACCCGAAAGGCCTTCAATGCGTTGTTGAAACGCTTGGCGGAGCGGGATCCCGATGGCCAGGTGCTCGACCTAAAGCTCAACTATGCCGGCGAGTGGTACACCTATGCTTTCTCCCCGCTGCTGCAGTCGGCCGGAGGTGATCTCATCGATCGGCAGACACAACGTGCTGGCGGCACCCTCGACGGCCCCGCTGCGGTCTCGGCCATGCAGACGGTGCAACGGTGGATAAGGGCAGGGTGGGTGGACCCCAACATCGACGATGCCGCCTTCACCGGCGGCCGCGTGGCACTGGCTCTGGGCGGCCACTGGAACTACCCCCGTTACCGCGCGGCTTTGGGCGACCGGCTTCTGCTGCTCCCTCTGCCCGACTTTGGCAGGGGGCCCCGCAGCGGCCAGGGCTCCTGGTGCTGGGCGGTGACCGCGGACAGCGATCACCCGCGTCAGGCGGCGGAGTTCCTTCGTTTCCTGCTGCAGCCCGACGAGGTGCTCGCCATGAGCGAGGCCAACGGCGCCGTTCCCGCCAGCCGGCGCGCCATCGCCCGCGCTCCCCGCTACCGTGCGGGCGGCGCCCTGCGTCTCTTCGTCGAACAGTTGCAAGGCGGCTACAGCGTGCCGCGCCCGCGCACTCCCGCCTATCCTGTCATTACCGCCGAATTCCAGAAGGCGGTGGACCGGATCCGCGCCGGTGGTTCGGTACAGTCAGCGCTCACCGCGGCCGCAAAGGCAATCGACCGCGAGATCGCCGACAACCACGGCTACCCGCTTGTCGGCCGCGCCCGGGAGGCGGTGGGGCAATGAACGGTTGCAGAGATCAGACCCCCATCGCCCTGCTGATGACTGCACCGGCCCTTCTGGGTCTGGTGCTCTTCGTCCTGCTGCCGTTTCTGCTGGCGCTGGCGATGGCCTTCACCAATCTGCGCTTGGGCTCCCCCTTGCCGCTGGAGTTCGTCGGGCTGGAGCAGTTTCGCCGGCTCTTCACCGATCCGGCCTTCCTCCATGCGCTGGGCAACAACCTGCTGTTCGCCGCCGTGGTGGTGCCACTACAGACGGTCCTGGCCCTCGGCCTGGCCCTGCTGCTCAACCGGGGGCTGAAGGGGACCGTCATGTTCCGCACCTTGTTCTTCATGCCGGTGGTCTTCCCGATGTCACTGGTGGCGGTGGTGTGGGTGCTCATCTACGCCCCGGGAGCGGACGGCATGCTCAACGCCTTTCTCGACCAGCTCAGTTTCGGCCACTGGCGGCCACGCGACTTTCTGCGCGACCGGGACTGGGCGCTGCCGGCCATCATGCTGACATCCATCTGGCAGGGCGCCGGGTTTCAGATGGTGATTCTGCTGGCGGGGCTGCAGGCGATCCCGTCGGAACTCTACGAGGCAGCGGCCCTCGACGGCGCCGGTCCCTGGCAGCGCTTCCGCGCCATCACCCTGCCACAGCTACGCAACCCCCTCATCTTCGTCATACTCATCACCACCATCCTCGCCTTCCGCCTGTTCGATCAGGTGCAAATCATGACCCGGGGAGGACCCGACGACGCCACCACGACGGTGATGTATGAGGCCGTGCAGGCGCTTTTCAAGCGCCAGGAGGTGGCCCGCGCCAGCGCCATGACCGTGGTGTTCTTCCTGCTCGTGCTGGCAGTGACCTTGGTGCAGCGGCGGCTGCTGAAACAGGAACGGGAGCTGTCATGAAACAACGGTTACGACGCGGCCTCGATTATCTGCTGCTCACCGCCCTGGCGCTGCTCTTCCTCGCGCCAATCCTGATGATGCTGGCGGGCAGCCTCAAGCCGGATCAGCGGGTGCTGGTGGAGGCCGGCTCGCCGGCCGCCTTCATTCCCCACCAGGTCTCGCTGCAGAACTATACCGACGTCTTCGCCCGCAGCGACTTCCTGCGCTTTATGCTCAACTCCCTGCTGATCACCGGCGCCATCGTCACCGCCGGGCTGCTGGTCAACTCGCTGGCCGCCTATGCCTTCGCCCGCCTCCAAT
>JALSTP010000054.1 GCA_026983675.1 Sedimenticola sp. | reverse complement strand
GCGCGTCTCCCCACCAATAGCGACTGCGGTGACCGGCAGAGGCAGCATACTCCCACTGTGCCTCACTGGGCAGACGGTACCGGTGACCGCTCTGCTGCGACAACCATTCGGCATAGGCCACCGCATCTTCCCATGTGACATTGACCACCGGATGGCGACCCCGTCCCCAGCCGTCATCGTCCGGCGCCTCCCGGCCCGTCGCCCGCGCGAACAGATCATAGTCGTCGAAGGTGATCTCGTTGCGGGACATGAGGAAGCCCTCGACGTGCACCGGATGCACCGGCTGTTCCACCGCCGCGGCCAACACACCCTTGTCTCCCATCGCAAACACCCCTCCTGGAATGCCCACCATCACGGGACCGTTCCCACCGTCCGCAAGCCTGTCTTGCACGACACGCCCGCGTTTTGCCTCCGGCGGGGCCGTGGCGGGCTTCGGCTTTTGCTTTTCGTGTTCCCGCGATACCGGTTTCGCCATCTCCACCCCCTTCGGCCTCGTGGACACAGAAGGCAACAATGCGGTTTTTGCCTGTAGACTTCCATGCTTGCGGGAAGGTGAAGACGGCTCACCTGCCCCCTGCCCCCGGATGCGCTCCACCAACCCAACATCACCCGACGCCGTCATCCACGCATCGATGGCGCCGAAGGTGCACGCCGCCCCCAGCATGAGCGCAATAGACGCAACAATCAGCAAACGCCCCACGCCGCGGGGCCTCTCCGCACTTTCTGGCGGCGGACTGAATCGCTCATACTGATTACGGTTCTGGGCGGCACGAAGCTGTACCTCCAGCCGCTCGATGTTTTGCTCCAGAATACGGTTCTGCTCCCGCGCCTCGTCCACCTCCTGCTTCCACGCACTGGATGCATCCTGCAACCTGTCACGGTCGGTACGCAGGCTTTCCAGGGTCTTTTGAAGATTACGGTGCTCGACTGCGAGCGCTTCGTGGCGCCGTGACATCTCTTCGAGCTCCTCCTCTGCCGCCCGGATCCGCTGATGGGCCGTCTCCCGCTCCTCGGCAACCGACAACTCCGCTTCCATACGGGCGGCAAGTTGGGCATGCGCTGCCTTGAGTTCCCGCTGGAGCCGCGCCAGGTCGGTCTCACCGCTTTGTGCCAGACGCCGCTCCAACACCCTCTGCCCGGACTCGGCCTGCCGTATGCGTTCATCCCTGTCGGCGAGGGCCGAGCGGAGTTCGCCGATCTCTTGCCGCATCCGCAACAACTGCTGTTGAGCGTCTTCCGCCGAGACCTTCAGCCTTTGCTCACCCTCCGCGACCGCTCCCTGCAATCGATTCAACTCGGCCTCTTTTTCGGCAAGGTCCGCCTCGGCCTGTTCAAGGGCCAAAGACAAACGCTCGCGTTCTGGATCCGGCCCAGCCTGGCTGTCCAGGACCTCCTGCAATCGACGCCGGGCCGCCTCGTGACGCCGCTTCTCTTCCTTTAGATCCGCAACGGCCGCCTCATACCGATTGCGCCACTCGGTCAGTTCCTCCTGCGCATGCGCCAGCGCCTGCTGGACCTCGTCGTGCTGCGCGCGTTGGGCCTGCAACTGTGCTTCCGCCTGTTGCCGAGCGTCCAATGCCGCATCGAGCGCCTGCTCCAGATCGCCAAGATCGATCTGGAACTGCGCCTTCATGGATGCCTGCCGTGCCTCCTGTTCGGCCAGAGTGGCACGCACCGTTTTCAATTCATCGAGGTATTCCCGATGCCGCTCCGCCTGTTGCCTGAGGCGCCTGTCCTTTTCTTCCAACGCCCGGGTCAGCGCCACGATACGCTCATCTGGTTCTTCTTCGCCCTTGCCGGCACGCGCTTCTTCCAACTTCAACCCGAGTAACGTCATCTCCTCCTTGAGCCGACCTTCCTGCTCGGCATGCTCGGCTTCCACCCGATCGAGACGCGCTTGCAGGCGCTGCATTTCCGACAGCAGCCGATCCCGTTCCGCCTCCACCATCCGGGCATGCTCCCGCGCCTCGTTGAGCTGCTGCTCCAACCGTCCGCGTTGTTCCGCCCACGCGGAAGCGTCACGTTCATACTGTCGCAGCTCAACGAGTTTATCCGCCATCTGCTGTTGCAGGTTCGCCAGCTCCTCCGCGGCAGTTGCGAGACTGGTCTCGAGTGCCGCCTTCTTCTTCCCGATGCGGGCCATCTCCGCCTTGCCATCGCTGTTCTGCTTTTTCAGCACGGCCATATCCTGTTCCATCGCCTCCAGACGATGCCGAAGCATCTTCAGCTCGACGACGTCCGCCGCGTCATGACCCGAACCCGGTTCGGCGCCAGACTGCGGTGTGGATTCGGGATCCTCCGCAACCCCTTCC
The DNA here is from genome assembly GCA_026983675.1 of Sedimenticola sp. GTDB lineage: Bacteria > Pseudomonadota > Gammaproteobacteria > Chromatiales > Chromatiaceae > JALSTP01. Next base: position 17,203 of record JALSTP010000054.1, on the reverse strand, counting down.
GGCACTTTGCCAAACAGTTCCGCCACCGTCGGCTGGAGGACGACGACGGACAGGCCCTGTTGATTTAACCAGAACGCCGCCGCCACACACTGGGTCTTATCGTCACCGCACACGATGTAGTTGCGCGTCCGGTCGAGCGTGGCGCCCTGCCCCCTGACGGAGTCCAGGGGGATATTGAGGGCGTTCTCGAGATGCTCCCCGGCAAACGCCCGCGGATCACGTATATCAATCCATAGCGCGCCCGTACCAATCAGCGCTTCGGCCGTGGTGTATTCGACTTCCTGACAAAGCGGTCTGGCAATAAGCTGGATGAAATCCGACTTGGTGATCTCTGCCAGCACGCCATCCGTGACCATCGTGACCGTGCCATGTCTCCGCTGGCCGAAGAGCAACGCCTCCTCTCCAAAGCTGTCCCCCACCCCCAGGCGGGCCACCTCGATGGTACGGCCGTCCCGGGCCTCCTTGCGAGTCACCTGGCAACGCCCATCTCCGATGATAAAGAAGGAATCACCCCGATCCCCCTCCTTGATGACCACCTCGCCCTGCGCCAGATCCTTCTTGCGCATATGTCTCAAAAGGCGCTGGAGATTGGCGGTGGGAATGCGCTGAAACAGCGTGGATCGCAAGGCATGGGTCATCCAGTCCCCGCCTTTCTCATTCTCGATATCACTCACTTCGTAGGCAACAGCATCGTTTTCCTGCTGCAATCTGCTGACATGCCGGTTGTCGATACGCAGAAACTGCACTCGCCCCTTGGCCCGGGCCGAATAACGGCGGGGAAAATAATGCGCCAACGCCATACGCGCGGCAGGCGTTCCCCCGGTGACGGTTTCCTCTTCCTTTCCTCCCGCGAGCAGCGCCACCTTGCCGGAAAGCACATAAACATACTGCGCGTCGTCGTCTCCCTCCCGAAACAGATACTCACCCCGTTTCGCCTTTTCCAGGGAAACATGGGCAAGAAGCCCGCCCAGTTGTTCATCACTCAGGGCCCCCAATGGAATCAGATTCTTGAGCGGTATACTGTCTTCGTGCTTGTGTCTCAATCCCATCGCCCGAACCTTTGCCATTCCCGTAACGCACGCCTGCCCCAGCGGCCGAACACCGGTCACCGGACAGGTGAATCATCGTTCAGACAGTGATAGGGTTCTGCAGGCTGATCCACAGTTTTGTGAAAAAGTTCTTGTCGAAGGTTTTTTGTTCCCACCAGAAAGGACGTCGTATTTTATTAACCCGGCAACAATATATATCGCATTCAGGGCTTCAGGCAGGCGCCGGACCTGTGTTCCAGCGCGCTGGACAGGATGTCCAAGTGTCGCGAGTGCATGGATGCACTGGAGCGACCTTGGCAAGGGAACGACCTTTGCCTGTGCGCTGCGCCTTGTTCCGGCGCCTGCCTGAAGCCCTGAATGCGATATATATTGTTGCCGGGTTAATAACATGAGTGCCATGGGCGCCATTGCCGCCGGTCACACTGCAACCGCATCTGCCGCCAAGCAGGTGTTGCTCGAGGGTGGGAATGCATTCGACGCCGTGCTGGCGGCAATGTTCGCCGCCTGTGTGGCCGAACCGGTTCTGGCGTCTCTTGGTGGAGGGGGATTTCTTCTCGCCCACCCCGCCGGCCAGCCACCCCGCCTCTACGACTTTTTCGCCCAAACACCGATGCGAAAGCGGCCCGCAACGGATATCGACTTCTATCCCATCACCGCCGACTTCGGCGATGCCCAGCAGGAATTTCACATCGGCATGGGATCGATCGCCACGCCAGGCGTCATCAAGGGGGCCTTCCATATTCATGAGCGGTTGGGGTCGCAACCCATGCGGGACTTGATGACCCCTGCCATTGCGCTCGCGCGCGACGGCGTCGAGGTCAACAACTTCCAACACTATATCGCCACTATCGTCGAGCCCATCCTGTGCGCCAGCGACAACGCCCGCGCCCTCCACTGCACACCGGATTCGAAAAGCGGCCTTGCACCGGTTGGCGCCCGCCTGCGACAACCCGAGATGGCCGATGCCCTTGACTCGATCGCCCGTGAAGGAGCAGCGATTTTCTACACGGGCGATATGGCCAGACAACTCGCCAGGGACAGCGAACAGAATGGGGGCTTGCTATCACTTCAGGATCTTCGGCACTACCAAGTCGTTACCCGCGCGCCTCTGACGATGAACTATCACCATGCCCGCATCACGACCAATCCACCGCCTTCGCTCGGCGGTCTCTTGATTGCATTCAGCCTCTCCCTGCTGCAACGCGCCAAGCTGGGTGATACGCGGTTTCTCTCTCCGGATCATATCCGCCAAGTGGCGCATGCCATGCGCATCACGCAACGGGTGCGGCAGGAAGGGCATCTGAAGCCTCTGTCCAATCCAAACGAGATTCTTGCGCCCGAGTGGATCCAACGTTATCTGAACACGCTGTCGGACCGCACGCATTTCACCCGGGGCACGACCCAGATCAGCATCGCCGACCGACATGGCAACCTCGCCAGCATGACCCTCTCCAATGGCGAAGGTTCCGGTTATGTCATTCCAGGCACCGGTATCATGATCAACAACATGCTCGGGGAAGAGGATCTCAACCCCGACGGCTTCCATCGCTGGCGGGAGAACAGCCGCATCGCCTCCATGATGGCCCCCACCCTCGTCGACTCGCACAAGGGCTATCGCGTCGTCACCGGCTCAGGCGGCTCCAATCGCATCCGCAGCGCCATCCTCCAGGTCATCTCCAACCTGGTGGATTTCGACATGGATCTGGAGCATGCGGTAAGCGCCCCCCGCATACATTACGAATCTGGATTACTGCACCTGGAACCTGAACGCAGCTCCGCTCTGCTGGAGATGTTGAGGGACGATTTTCCTCGTCAGAAACTCTGGCAGGATGTCAATCTCTACTTCGGCGGCGCACACTCCACCCGGCTGTTCGACCATGGCGCCATGGAAGGCGTGGGAGATCCGCGCCGCGGCGGTGTGGGCATTGTCGTGGACGGATGATCAGTTGCCGAGCAATGCCTTTTTCAAGGACTCTTTGACCGGCTCAGGCCCCAACCATACACGCAACAGCGCACGGTAGAAGTCCATTCCGGGCACAATCCCTTTGATACGCCCCGCAATGGTGACGCGTGTCCCTTCACCAGGCAGATAATCGAGCAATACCTGATCGCCCTCGCGTACCGTGTCAAACATTTCATTGAAATCCGCGAGACGGCCGGCGATGGCATCCATCACCCGCTTGTCATTGTTTGCACGAAAACCCTCATTCCATGCATCCACCAGTTTCCGCTTTGCGACCTTCGAATACAGAAAATGCATCGACACCCGCGCAGGGCCTTTCAAGGCGAGCGCCTCTGTCGGCTCATGGGTACGCTTCGGAAGATACAACGCGGCAACATAGATCTTGAAGATGAATTTGTACCTGATACCAGCGCCATTGAGATATAACACTTGATCTGCAACGCGCACTTCATCGGGTATCCCGACGCCTGCTATCTGCACGGCTCCCGAAACGTTTGACAGCATAAAAAACAGGGTGAATGTTACTGCACGCAAGTTTCTCTTCATCTTCACTCTCCTGAAAAACGGGTGACATCACAACGCCGGCATGCACGCGGAAATGGAAAAAAGCTTGAAAAATACGCCTTTTCTACCGCCCCGCATGTTTTATTTTTATGAAACTGTGCTATTTTTGCATCGCGTATCAATAAACACTATGGGAGTTCATAATGGCAATAAAGAAAAAGGCCACCAAAAAAACCACAAAGAAAACCGTCAAGAAAAAGGCCACGGCAAAACAGGCCGCCGCGCCCCGGCTCAAATCGATCACGCAGAAGCAGACGAAGACGCAGATCATCACCGCCATCGCTGAAGATACCGGTCTCACCAAAAAGGAGGTGGCACAGGTCTTCTCGTCGCTCGGCTCGCTCATTAAGCGCCATATGCAGCGTAGGGGATCAGGCGAGTTCACGATTCCCGAGACCGGCGTCAAGATCCGCCGCGTCCGCAAGCCGGCCACCAAAGCGCGCATGGGACGCAATCCGGCAACGGGTGAAGAGATAAAGATCCCGGCCAAACCCGCGCACACTGTCATCAAAGTGGGTGCATTGAAGGCGTTGAAAGACACCTTGAATTGAACCCCGCCACGCTGGATGCAATGCGGGAGACGTGGTTGCATCCAGCGTCAACTCAACCCGCCTGCCGCGAGGGCGCCCTTATGGTCAGGGTGTCACCTTTCTGGATCAGTTCCAGATGCTTTAGAAAGCTCATACCCAGCAGCACTTCGTCACCCCCCATTCCGGGCAGGATCGTGGCCCTGACGTTTCTCATCACGATGCCACCGAGGTCGATGCTGTCCAGACGCGTCATCCATGCCGTCACCTCTCCATTGGCGGTTATGCTCCTGGACTCCGCCCCTTTTCTTAGATGCAATCTCTTCGCAAGCCCGAGTGGGATCGCCACATCGGTTGCGCCGGTATCGAGCAGAAATTCCACGGATTCCCCGTTGACTCGCCCGCTGGCCACGTAATGCCCCGCACGATTTCGGGTCAGCACCACGACCCTTGCGCCGGAACCCTCCTGCTGAACACGCAAATGGCTGTTTGGATTGTTCTGCCGATCCAGGTAACGACTGAACAGATAGGTCAACAAGGCAAGCAGGATGATCCAGGCGAGGTAGATCATTCCCCGCCCGAAGGCCTGTCCTGCGTGATCGTTGTCTGGTCCCCGCGGCATCCGGTTAACGTGCGCGCAGGCGGGTCACGGGGCAAAAGATGCCGCTCACGACAACGCGACGGATGGGGACCGTGAATGGAAAGCGCGGTGCGCCGACGGCCTTCCCTGGCAGAGAGATCTCCGCGGCTCCCATGTCAATACCGCACCGGCCACATTCCGGGCCGCCGCATGCGGTACGCGCGGTTGAACTCCCGGCGATAGTGGACCAACGCACTGGAGCCGTTTGCCGCCACATCGAATACCTTCCAGCCATCCTTGCTGCGATAGAAACGGAAGTCGATCTTCGAGGGGTATGTGCCCGGACGCAGGATACCCACACTCACCTTGACTTCATTCCGATGCACTCTGTTACGGTTCGGCCGGAAAAATTGCACTTTCTGATCCTCGTAGCCCGCCAGGCGCCGGGCCAGTGCGCCGAGAAAGCGGGCTTTCAACTGCGCCTCCATCGCCTGCCGTTGGGCCCCGCTCATCTGCCGATACGCCGGACCGATTATCCAGCGGGTCATATAGGTAAAATCGAAATAAGGGGCAATTTCCTTGTCGAGGAACGCCGCCACCGCCTTTTCGTCCTTGGCCGAGTCACTGCGCATGAACGACAACAACTTGTCGATCCCATTGCGCAGGAGCGCCGGAGGACTGTCCTTTGCTACCGACCCGGTTGCCTGCATGCTGGACATGCCACCGTTGGGCACGGGCATCGCCATTAGCAGGGAAGGGAGCATGCCCAGTCCGATCAAAAGCACAATGCGAAATTTCATCTCTCTCATCACTCCTCTTCTTTCTGGTTACCCCGCCACCGGGGAGATCGGCCTCCGTTGTCACCTCTGCCCCCCTGTACAAACCTATCGGACCCGCCGCATGTAGTGACCACAGCGATGTGCCGATGCCTTGTCCGGGTTGCCGGGCATCACGGCCCAATACGATAGTCGGGGTCGCGGGGTAAACAATCGCGCCTGAAAATGGGAGAGTGCCAAGCCGCTTGCGCGAAATCAAGCGACTCAATACCCGATAGTATCGGCCCGGTAACACTCTATGTGGCCTTCAGGGTGTCACGCAGCCGCCCGAACAAGGCGCAGTGCGCAGGCAAGGGTCATTCCCTTGCCAAGGTCGCTCCAGTACATCCATACACTCGCGACACTTGGACATCCCGTCCAGCGCGCTGGAACGCCGGTCCGGCGCCTGCCTGAAGCCCTGAATGCGATATATAGTGTTGCCGGGTTAACATTATCGCGTTGTGATCTTGCGGTAGATGTCGGAGACCAGTGCAGGCAGCCGCGCCACGTCTTTCACCACCACGAAGTTGGCTGGACCGTACATGTGCGGGAGGTAGTCGCGCGCCTCTTCGTCAATGGTGATACAGAAGGGATGAATGCCATCACGGCGCGCCTCGAACAGGGCCTGGCGGGTGTCCTCTATACCGTATTCGCCGCGATAGTAGCCGTCGTAGTCCTCGGGCTTGCCGTCGGAGAGGGTGATCAGCAGGCGGATGCGCGCCTCTACTTCGGCCAGCAGTGCGCTGAGGTGGCGGATGGCGGCGCCCATACGGGTGTACTCCTTGGGCTGGATGCCACAGATGCGTTGGCGCACCTGTTCGTCGTAGGATTCATCGAAGGTCTTGATGCGGTAGGCCTCGCAACGCTTTCGGGTAATACCGGAAAAACCATAGATGGCAAAGCGGTCGCCGAGTCTCTCCAGCGACTCGCTCAGCAGGATGAGCGACTCCCGCTCGGCCTCGTTGACCCATCCCTTGGTGGAACCGGACATGTCCACCATCAGCATCACCGCGATGTTGCGCTCCTCCTTGTGCATGCGGGTGAACAGGCGGTCAGTCATCTCCCTGCCACTGGCAACGTCGGCGTATGCCTCGACCAGAGCGTCGATGTCCACGTCCTCGCCGAAGGTCTGGCGTTTCAGCAGCCGGTCTTCACCACGCAGCAGTTCGAAGGTTCGGCGCAGGGACTTGATCAGGCCCCGGTGCTTGCGCAGGGTCGCGCCGTAAAAGGCAGGGTCCCCCGCCTTCACCTCGTGCTCGCGCAACACACACCAGTTCTTGCGGTAGTGGAGGCGCTGGCAGTCCCATTCCTTATATAGGAATGCCCCCTCCTCGTGGTATGCACCGGCCCACACCTCATCGGGGTCAGGGGCATGCGCCTCGTAGAGGCTGGGATCGTACTCCCCCGGGCCGGCGGGCACCAGATACTCCTCGGGTATCTCCCCAAAATCGAGCAGGATGGAGGAGACGAGCGCCCGCACCTGTTCCGGCGGCGCCACCGGCTTGCCGTCCAGCGTCAGTTCGACGCGGAAACCTTCGGGCCGGGTGGGATCTTCGATCCGCCGCTGGCCAAAATGGCCGGGGGGCGCCTCTTTCTGCAGTTCATCGGCCAGGTCGGCAAGGGCCATCCGTAGCAGCGCCTTCTCCCGCTCCATCCGGCGCGCCATGGTCTCACCCACCGCGGTGGGACGCAGTTCACCCTGATAACAGACGGACGCCGGCAGGGGCTGTCCCAACAGGGGGGGGATCAACGACAGGCTCGTCTCCACCGTCGCCTGCGGCGATTCGAGTGCGGCCACATCCTTGCCAGGCAATGGCCAGTCCGCCTCCCCCAAACTGCCCCGCAATGCCTGCATCTCCCGATAGAGCCCAGGCAGTTCACGACGAATGCAGGCGTCGAGGCGCACCGTTTCCAGCAGGGTCAGCCACTGCAAGGCACACGCCGGATCGGCAGATGCCGCAAGCCGTGTCTCCAGATCCACGCGGAAGGTACCGAAGCGGGTCTGCGCCCAGAGTTGCGCCGCCATCGCCTTGTAGAGCCGGAAGTTTTCTTCCGGGGTCGGCAGCACCGCGATCACTGCCGGCAGATAGATCGCCTCGCTGTCGGTCCAGGCCGCATCCCCTTCCTCCAGCGCCAACCGGCGTCCCGACAGACCGCGCAGGAAAGGCAGCAGCACCGGCGATGCCTCCTCCAACACCGCGCCAGAGGTGCGCAGCCGGTTCTGCTCCACGAACTGCTCCACCTCGTCCATCACCAGCAGCGCCGGACGCAGTCCCTCGCGATCGTAGCAATCCATGGCATGCAGCGCCCAGGCCTCGATCATGTGTTCGTCGAGCACCGCCAACACCCGGCCGGCCTGATTGGCGAACCGGTAGCCCATTTCGATGTTGGTGCTGGCGATTCGCCGAACCCAGTCGAGCACGAAACGCTGCGCCTCGCCACTCATCGCGGCGATTGCCTCTGCGGCGGGCGCCGTGTTGCGGAACGAGAACTCCACCTCGAGATACGCGTCGAGGCGGCGCTCGATCTCATCGTAGTCGAGGGAGGCACGCACGGGAAATCAGAACAATGAGGCGCTGAGTTCGTTCACCGCGTTGAGCATGTCCGGGTCATCGGTGAGCGCCTGGGCCACGGCGCTGCCGCAGGCGGAAACGGGATCGATGCCCGCTACCATCAGCCTGGCGGCGTGCGCCAGCAAGCGGGTGCTCGCCCCCTCATCGAGACCACTGCCCTTGAGGTTACGGGTCATGTGACCGAAGCGCACCAGCCGCCCCGCGAGGTCGCCGGAAACGCCAGTCTCCTTCTCCAGGATTTTTTGCTCCAGCGCCGCGTCGGGATAGTCGAACTCCAGTGCCACGAAACGTTGCCGGGTACTCTGCTTGAGATCCTTGAGTACGCTCTGGTAGCCGGGATTGTAGGAGATGGCGAGACAGAAGGCGGGGGTCGCCTCCAGAAGCTCGCCCACCTTTTCCATCGGCAACACGCGGCGGTCGTCGGCAAGAGGATGAATCACTACCGTGGTGTCCTTGCGCGCCTCGACGATTTCGTCCAGATAACAGATACCCCCGGTGCGCACCGCGCGCGCCAACGGCCCATCCACCCACACCGTCTCGCCCCCCGCCACCAGGAAGCGCCCCACCAGGTCGGAGGCGGTGAGATCGTCATGGCAGGAGACTGTAATCAGCGGCCGTTTCAGCCGCCACGCCATGTATTCCATGAACCGCGTCTTGCCACAACCCGTTGGCCCCTTCAACAGCACCGGCAGCCGGTTCCGATAGGCCGCATCGAAGATCTCGATCTCGTTGGCGACCGGTTCATAATAGGGCTCTTTGTCGATGAAGTTCTCTTCGGGCTTCAACACCCGGGCTTGCTCTTTCACGTCGTTGCGGCTCCAGGAGAGAAAACAGACTGCAACGCTACAGCGACATCGGCCGCCGGTTCAACCCCGTCATAACTAAGGGGAAGAAACGTATGTGAACTGCCTTCACATTCAGCGGCTCTATCAATACATTCGAAAATTCGATCGGTTTATAACAGTTGGGATATGGCGGTAACCTGCGAACAAGGGTATCTTATCCGAACCCTGAAATCCGGACGCAATAAGCGCGCCCGATCTTCGAATAACCAGGCTTGAAAGTCAAGTATTTGGCTTGGTCAGCCGGAGTTCCATTCCGCAACGGAGGAAAGTCCATGACGGAAGTAATCGCAACCAACGAGACCATCCTGGTGGTCGGCGGCGGCATAAGCGGCATGACGGCCGCGATCGAGGCCGCGGAGACCGGGAAGCAGGTCGTGCTGGTTGAAAAGCGCCCCTACGTCGGCGGTCGCGTCACCCAGCTCTACAAATATTTCCCCAAACTCTGTTTTCCGACCTGCGGTCTGGAGATCAATCAGCGCCGGGCGAAGATGAACCCAAACCTCACCATCATCACCATGGCGGAAGTCACCGACATCAAGGGTGAAGCAGGCGACTACACCGCCACGGTCAAGATCAGCCCGCGCTACGTCAACGAGAACTGCACCGCCTGCGGCGAATGCGAAAAGGCAGTGGAAAGCGAGTTCGACGACGAACACAACTACGGATTGGGCAAGCGCAAGGGCGCCTATCTGCCGCACAAGATGGCGCACCCGTTGCGCTACGTGCTGGACCCGGCCCTCATCGGTACCGACGAGGCGCAGAAGGCCAAGGATGCTTGCAAGTATGACGCCATCGACCTCGACATGCAGGAAGAGACGGTCGAACTCAAGGCCGGCGCGGTCATCTGGGCCACCGGCTGGCAGCCATATGATGCCAACAAAATTCAGCCCTACGGCTATGATCGCTACGCCAACGTCATCACCAGCGTGGAATTCGAGCGCATGGCCGACCCCAATGGTCCCACCGGCGGCAAACTCATCCGCCCCTCCGACGGCAAGGAGGCGAAGAACGTCGCCTTCATCCAGTGCGCCGGTTCACGCGACAAGAACCACCTGCTGCATTGCTCGCGCATCTGCTGCATGGCCACGCTGAAACAGACCACCTATGTGACTGATGCCTGGGCGGACGATGCCGATGTCAGCGTCTACTACATCGATATTCGCGCCATCGATCGTTTCGAGGATTTCTACGCCAAGATCCAGGCCAACGACAAGGTAAAATTCATCAAGTCAAAAGTGGCATCCATCACCGAAAACAAGGCAAACGGCAACCCGGTGCTCAATGGCGTCGACACGGAAGGCTACCACCGCTATGCCAATGAGCACGACCTCGTGGTGCTGGCCATTGGGATGCAGCCCAGTGTGGACAAAGACAAATTCCCGGTGGACATCGTAATCAACGAAGAGGGCTTCATTGAGCCCGCGCCCGAGAACGGAGGCATCTTCGCCGCGGGCTGCTCGTCCGATGCGCTCGATGTCAACCGCGCCGTACAACACGCAACGGGAGCGGCCCTGCGCGCCATGCAGGTCGTCAACCGCGTCGCCGGAACGGAGGGTTAAACAGTGGCAGACGAAAAGAAATATGCAGCGTATATCTGCACCGGCTGCGGCATCGGCGATCGCCTCGACCCCAGCCAGATGGAGACCATCGCCACCCGCGAGGGCAAGATGCAATCCTGCAAGCAGCACGAGATGCTGTGCAGCAAGGAGGGCGTCAAGATGATCCAGGACGACATCGACAACGAAGGCGTCAACCACATCATGATCGCGGCCTGCTCCCGGCGCGCAAAGGTGGAGGCATTTCATTTTCCCACCGTCGCCATGACCCGGGCCAATCTGCGTGAAGGCGTCATCTGGGTCCGTCCCGAGGGAGACGAACATCAAGAGACCACCCAGGAGATGGCGGACGACTACATCCGCATGGCCTGCGCCGAGTTGCGCTTTATCACCCCCCCCCAGCCCTCCGGGCAACAGGACCTCAACAAGCACATTCTGGTGGTGGGCGGCGGCGTCAGCGGCATGAGCGCTGCACTGGAGGCCGCGGCGGCGGGCTACCCGGTCACCATCGTAGAGAAAAGCGGCCAGTTGGGCGGCCACGCCGCACAGTTGCACAAACGGGTGCCCTATCGCGCACCTTATGACGCACCCATGGAGACGGGCATCGACGCGCTGATCAAATCGGTGGAGGAAAACAGCGACATCGAGGTGTTGCTCAACAGTAGCGTGGCCAAGACCTCTGGAGCACCCGGGCGCTTCGAGGTGGAGATCGCCACCGAATCCGGCTCCAGCAAGACCGAGAGCTTTGGCGCCATCATCCAGGCATCGGGCTTCAAGCCCTACGACGCCAACCAGTTGCCTGAATTCGCCTACGGCAAGACCCCGGACGTGGTCACCAACCTGGAACTGGAGAAGCTGGCCAAGGAGGCCGGCGACGGCCCCATCAAACGTCCCTCGGACGGCAAGGAAGTCAAGAGCGTCGCCTTCATCCAGTGTGCGGGCCAGCGCTCCGACAAGGAGGGCCACCTGCCCTACTGCTCCGGCTTCTGCTGCACCACCTCCATCAAACAAGCGCTCTATTTCAAGGACCAGAACCCCGGCTGCGACACCACGGTGCTGTTCACCGACCTGCGCACCCCGGGCGCACCTGGCGAGGACTTCTACCGCGCCGGTCAGAAGAAAGAGGTGACTTTCACCAAAGGTGCCGTCTCCGAGGTCACCGCCGGTGGAGACAGCCTGACGGTGAAGTTCAAGGACCTCATCCTGGATGAAGACACCGAGATGACCTGCGATCTGGTGGTGCTGGCCACCGGCCAGGTGCCCAACTCCGGCCCCGATCCCTACGCCGGCATGGGAGAAACCGAAGAAGACCTCGAGGCGACCGCCGAGGCCGAAGCCGCCGCAGCGGCCGGAGAGGCCGCGCCGGTGGAGGTCTCGGTGGAATCGATCCTCAACCTGGACTACCGTCAAGGGACCGACCTGCCGCAATTGAAATGGGGCTTCACCGATTCCCATTTCATTTGCTTCCCCTATGAGACGCGCCGCACCGGCATTTACGCCATCGGTCCGGTCCGCCGCCCAATGGACATCCAGCAGGCACGTGATGATGCCGCCGGCGGCGCCATGAAGGCGATTCAAGCGGCCGTCCACGCAGCGGAGGGGCAAGCGGTCCACCCCCGCTCCGGCGATCTCTCTTTCCCCACCTTCCGCAAGGAAGGCTGCACCCAGTGCAAACGCTGTACCGTCGAATGCCCCTTCGGCGCCATCAACGAGGACGAGGAAGGCTACCCGGTCTACAACGAGTCCCGCTGCCGACGCTGCGGCACCTGCATGGGCGCCTGCCCCGTGCGCGTCATCTCCTTCGAGAACTACTCGGTGGACAGCGTCGGCCAGCAACTCAAGAACGTGGACATTCCCGACGAGTTCGACGAGAAGCCCCGCATCCTCGTGCTGGCCTGCGAGAATGACGCCTACCCGGCACTCGATCAGGCCGGTATGAGCGGTGTGGAGATCAATCCGTGGGCACGTGTCATCCCCGTGCGCTGTCTCGGCTCCGTCAGCCTCTCCTGGATCACGGACTCGCTGAACAGCGGCTTCGATGGCATCGTGTTGATGGGCTGTCGCAAGGACGACGACTATCAATGTCACTTCGTCAAGGGTTCTGCCATGGCGCATGAACGCATGAGCAAGGTGGGTGACACCCTTGAATCGCTGAACCTGGAGCCCGAACGGGTGGCCGTCTACGAGGTGGCCATTACCGATATCGAACGCGCGCCCAAGCTGATCAACGATATGGCGGACACCGTCGAGAAGGTCGGCATGAGCCCATTCAAGTTCTAAGGGAGAGCCTCAATGAGTGATCTCAATACTGCAATGATCGAGAAATACCGCAACAGCTTCCTGCACGAGGTGGAAGCCAACGTGGAAGAAGGCGAATGGGTGAAGATGTGCATGCAATGCGGCGTCTGCTCCGGCTCTTGTCCGCTGGGCAACGCCTGGGAGCATCCTCCCCAGGAAATCTTCATGATGATCCGCGCCGGCAAGCGCGATGATGTCTTGAGCTCGGATGCCATGTGGATGTGCACTTCGTGCTACAACTGCATCGCCCGGTGTCCCCGCGGCCTGCCCATCACCCACATCATGCATGGCCTGGCGCATTACGCCAAGCGGCTCGGCCTGGCGCCGAAAAACCAACCTACCGCCAAGTTCGCCCAACTGTTCTGGGATAACCTGATGAAGAAAGGCCGGGTCAACGAACTCAAGCTTGGCCTCAGCCTCTACTTCATGAACGGGTTTGGCGAAGGTATCAAGACCGCGCTCAAGATGAAAAACATCGGTCTTGGCATGTTGAAGACCAAGCGCATGTCACCGGCGGAGGCCTTTGGTGGTCACGGTGTGAAAGATATTTCCGGGCTGCACAAAATGATCAAGAAAGCTCAAGAACTGGAGGACGCCCGCATCGGGCAGTCCGCGAAATGAGGAGGCACTAAATGGCTAAGCACGAATACTCCTTCTACCCGGGATGTTCCTCCCAGAAGGGTGCATCCTCATCCAACTACCTCACCTCGGTGGAAACCATGTGCGAGGAGTTGGATATCCAGCTCAACCACATCCCCGACTGGAACTGCTGTTCCGCCTCCATTGGCTACGCGGGCGGTGGGGAACTGCCGCGACTTGCCCTTTCGGCGCGCAACATCGCGCTTTCGGAGGAGCACAACGCCGGCCAGGAGATCGTCGCCACCTGTGCGGCCTGCTGGCTCGCCACGCGGGAGACCTCGGAGCGTCTGGCCGAAGACGAAAGCCTGATGGCGGAAGCCAACCAGGCCCTTGCCGAGGCCGGCCTCAAGCTGAAGAACGAGACCCCCATCAAGCACATGGTGGAGGTGCTGATCGAAGACATCGGTTACGACACCATCGGCGAAAAGGTCAAGAAACCGCTGGAAGGAATCAAGATCGCCGGTTACGTCGGTTGCCAGACCAACCGTCCTTTCGGCATCCATGGTGAATCCTTCGAAAACCCCCAATATCTGGACAAACTGGTCGAGACACTGGGCGCTGATCCGGTGAAGAACTACGACAAGAAGGTCCAGTGTTGTGGCGGCGCCCTCGCCTTCTCCGAGCCGGACAAGTCCCAGGAGATGATAAAAGGCATCATCGAGGCCGCCTATGACGGCGGGGCGGACATGATCGTCACCCCCTGCCCCGTATGCCAGATGAACGTGGAAGTCTATCAGGACCACATCAACGAGAAATTCGGCACCAAATTCAAGATGCCCGTGGTCTACTACAGCACGTTGATGAGCGTGGCCTTTGGCCGCTCCGCCAAGGACGCGGCGTTGGATGGCCAAGTCATTCCAGCGAAAAAGCTGGAAGAGATTGCGAAATAACAAAAACCTCTTCCAGTTTGAACCTCAAGCCCGCTTCAGCGGGCTTTTTTTTGCCCATAAGGGAACCCGATGCCCCCTCAACCCGACCGTTTTGTCTTTTCGCTGTTCACTAGGAGTCTGTCGGGTTTAGGTGATCGTCGCGAGCATGGTGGGAAAGCGAGGCCAGTTTTTCTCGATTTTGAGGCGCATAGTGGGTCTACGCAACGAAAAATCGAGGAAAAATGGACCGCTTTCCCACCCGCGCACGACTGCATGGATGCAGGAGGTAGAGCAACGCATGGAGCAGTTGCCGAGTAGATTAATCCTAAATCCGACAGACTCCTAGCCCGGACTATTCATGAAGTCGCTCGCGCCCTTGCTTGATCCTTGTCTGCACAATCATCGCGGCGATTCATGAATAATCCGGGCTAGATACTCCATAGTGCAACAACCAACGCCGCATCATGGAAGACAATTGACCTGCCCGGGCGCCTGGCATATCGTTCACAGGAACGCCGCAAACGGCGGCTGAGTCCGGTATACTCGGTTGCCATTGCCATATTCAGGAGAACCCGATGGAAAAACTCGATCAGCAACACTGCGAAGCCTGTCGGGCGGATGCGCCCAAGGTCTCCGACGAGGAACTGGCGGAACTTATCCGCGCCATCCCTGACTGGAACATCGAGGTGAGAGACGGGGTCATGCAACTGGAAAAGTCCTTCAAATTCCCCAATTTCGTCGACGCGCTCAAGTTTACGAATGCCGTGGGCGAACTTGCGGAATCAGAGGGCCATCACCCCACCCTTTTGACCGAATGGGGGAACGTCACGGTCACCTGGTGGTCCCACAAGATCAAGGGACTGCATCGCAATGATTTCATCATGGCAGCCAAAACGGACAAACTCTATCCTGATAGCTGAAGGAGATCGCCACCGTGGCCCAGCGCCAACTCGCGCTTATTGCTCTATTTCTCTTTGGCCTTCTGGCGCCTGTGATGGCCCCGTCCGCGGAACCACAGGCAGCCGTCTACAAATCCACCGCAAGCTTCGATGAGGTGATGGAAGCGCTCCACCTGGCAATCGAAGAAAAGGGCCTATTCATAAATAACGTCATGCACATGCGCAGCATGCTCGAGCGCACGGGGAGAGACCTCGGCTTCGACAAGCCTGTCTACCTGAGAGCGGAATCCATAGAGTTCTGCAGCGCCCTCCTCTCCCGGCGCATGCTCCAGGAGGACCCGCGCCGCATTGTCAACTGCCCCTTCATCATCTCAGTCTATGTACTCCCGGATCAGCCGGGAACCACCTATATCGCCCATCGGCTCCTGGCGGACCCCCGCGGGAAAGGGATCCTGAGTGAAATCACGAGAACCTTGAAGGCGATCGCCGAAAGCGCCGCGGAAGGGTGGTAGATGCCCGAGCGCCAACCTGTATCGTTTTCGGTCACGGTCTCCGGCCCAGCGGTTTGGCAGTGCCCGGCCCGCCCTGCTCTGGGCCGCCGTTCGCGGCGGGACGGCGCAAGGATGCGGCATTACCGACATTCGCGTACGATGCTCGCGCGGGCTGCACCGACACGATCTCGGGCGCCCCGACCAGACGCAGGCTCACCGCGGCAGTCGGTCTCGTATGGCAGTAGAACGGCGATGAGAAATGCGGTAAGGCCTGAACATAGCGCCGTCACCCTATCGCCAAACGCAACCATTTTGGCGAATGAAGTCGTGTCACGCTGGACGATGCCCGCCCCACGGAAAAAGACGAAAACCGGGCGTCCACCATCGCCGTTATCGGGCGATGACACTCACACATCGTTCTTGTATTTCTCGTCCTCTTCTTTCTGCCTGCGCATGATCTCGGCCTGGCGTCGCAATTCAAACACCTCCTTGCGCTTCTCCAGACGTTCCTCCCAGGCCTTTTCCCTCTCTGGAATACTCTTCTCGCCAAAAAACACCTGTCGCATCAGCTTGAAGCCGAATTTCATCAACGCGACATCTTCCTTCTTCAGCACCTCATAGACCGACGGCTCCAGATCATAGCTGTTCTGGAACGCGTCACTCAGGATGAAACGCCGAAATCGGTCCGTGTCGAATGAACACATGAAGAAAAGCTGCAGGCTGGTATCAGAGGGGCGTCCCACGGCTGGACCACCCGAGCGTTTCTTGAGCAGAATCTGGAGCCACTCTCTGTTCATTTCATCGTAATCTGCCACGCCCTGTTCCTGAAGATATTCTCCGATCGTGAGTTCCCGGTCTTCGTCGTGCCCCTTGCAGTTCTCCTCCCTGATCATGAAATAGTGGGTCTCTTCTGCATTCTTGTCGGTGGGCTTCATCGCCAGATGACCGAGCGGGTAGTAACGGCAAGCCGTCGGCCGGTCTTCGTAAACCGTGCATCCCGCCTCGCTCAGAAACCGGCATGCACCTTTGTCGTCGGTGTTCAGTTTGATACCCGGCAATCCGTCCGACTCCATCTGATAGGGATACGTGTATTCACGCAGGAAC
The DNA here is from genome assembly GCA_026983675.1 of Sedimenticola sp. Taxonomy (GTDB): domain Bacteria; phylum Pseudomonadota; class Gammaproteobacteria; order Chromatiales; family Chromatiaceae; genus JALSTP01. The sequence goes on along the minus strand of JALSTP010000054.1, from coordinate 431 downwards.
TCCGTGGATCCCATATTCATGCGATCCTTGAGGCGGATGACATCGTATGGCGTCAGAATCACATCGGCGTGCTTGCAACATTCATTGAAGCAGGAGATACCCTTGTAACAGTTGAATTTGATCTTGCTGCCCAACTGCAGTTTCTTCGGCAACATGTTGCTCTTGAAGGGTATGTCGAATTTATCGCTCATCAATAACCTCCGATATGGCTATCGGCTGGTGGGGAAGAGGGTCTCTGACCGGCGTCCTGGGAGGGAAGACACCTTTTATCAGAGGCGGTGTGTACGGACATTTCCGCCAATACTATTAACCCGGCAACAATATATATCGTATTCAGCCGTGGCGTGCCGGTTCGCAGCAAGGCGGCCCATCGCCGCTGTAGCCACCCTACAGCAAGATGGGGCAACGCAGCCTGCGGGCCGGCACGCCGC
>JALSTP010000053.1 GCA_026983675.1 Sedimenticola sp. | reverse complement strand
CAGTGACAGAACACTGCGTGTGCGCTTCGACGAGCCGCGTTCAAAGCGTGGCGGTGGACGCCGGGGACGGCGACATTAACCCCGCAACACTATTAACCCGGCAACAATATATATCGTATTCAGCCACGGCGGGCCGGTTCACAAAAAGGCTGCCCCATTACCGCGGTAGCCACCCTACAGCAAGATCGGCCAACGCGGTCTGCGGGCCGGCACGCCACGGCATAGCTGAAGTCCTGAATGCGACATATAGTGTTGCCAGGTTAAAAGCCGTCGCCGCCTCCCTGTCACCAGCTTACGTTCTAAACGCTTATTTCTATTGCGTTTCCGCTTGCGGACTCCATGTCGTCCTGACGGTGGCGGTGCGAACCGTCTGGATCGACGGGACGCAGAAACTGATTGGCCGACGCAATGTGCTCACCCAAGCGAATGCCCAGCGCCATGATGGTCAGAGTGGGATTTGCAAAACCGCCGGTCGTGAAAACCGATGAACCGGCAATGAACAAATTGTCGATACTGTGCACCTTGCAATCCCGGTCGACGACGCTGGTGCGTACATCATTGCCCATACGGGTCGTGCCCATCAGATGGTGCGCAGTGTTGGAATAGAACTCTTCTTCAGCATCCGGAAGCTGATAGTCCCCTATCTCCGGGATGACCCCCTGAATGGCCTCCAGCATCAATCTCGAACCTCGCCGGAGGTCTTGCAACTGATCGTCATGCCACTGAAGGTTGACATGCACTTTTGGCACACCCAATCGATCCAGATCGTTCGTCAGGGTGACACGATTTTCGGGGTGTGGATACTGCTCCACGAGTGACATCACCTCGATCCGTTCAAATTCCCTTGCCAACTCTGCAATCTTCGACCAACCCCCGGCAGCCAATCCCGGCATCAACGAAATCCCCTTGAAATAACGCTTGTAGACAAGACGGGCCAGATATGGCGTCGCCCTGAGGGTATTGATCATATCCGTAAGAGCGCCGGGATACACGGGCAGCCTGTGTTGGCGCAACAGACACTCGGCAAGATGCTGGGCGCTTCTGTGCCCGTTCATTGCCACCACCCCTGGCTTTGGGAACACCATGGTCGCCATGTTGGGAATACGATAGTCCATCAGTCTGTCGCGATTGAAGGAAAAAAAACGCATCTTGTTTTTTCCCTCGACCAGACGCATATCGAGAAATTTATACTTCTTTATGACATTGAGATCCCTGGGGTGAAAATAGCCACTGATGATCAGTGAGTGATCCATATAGTAGCGGCCGACCACATCGTATTCGTTGCCAACGCCGGAGTGCAGCAGCAGCCGGGGCACCTCGAAACCACTTCCAGCGAGGACAAAGGTCTCCGCATTGATGAGAAATTCCTTCCCCCCCAGCGTCTTGATCTGGGCCGCCGTAATCTTGCCATCACGCCGCAACAGCTTTGTTACGGTGGCATGGGTATAGAGATCGACCTGTGATGATGCCGCTATCTTTTCCGGCAGCTTGCCGGTGAACACACTGGTAGGACCGAAGGCAAAGGAGTCCGTGTGGACCGCATGGTCGACGGGATGGCAACGCCACAGATCATGATTATCGCCGAGATCGCAATAGGCCTCCCGCGCCTTGTAGTAAAAAGGGGTGAGTTCCTCCTTGCTAACCGGCCACCCGCTGTAGGGGACATACTCCCTCTTTTCAAAATCGATTTCATCCAGTTCCGCATACCGGTAGCCATTGCTCTTATCGGCAAGCTTGAGTATCCAATGGTTTGCCGTGCCGCCGACACGACGCGCATGGAGTTCCTCCAACTGTTCTTCGATGAGGCCGGATTTCGTCCCGCTGCTGAGCGCCTCGGTGTCTGCCTCCATTTTGAAGGCACCACTCTCCAGGATGGCAACCTTCTTGTTGCTGCGGCGCGCTATGGTATCGGCCACAGAAAGGCCTGCCGGTCCACTGCCGATGACGCAGATTTCAGTGGCGAGGATCTTCCCCGTCTCCATGCTCTCGATATCGTAAATCATTAATTTTCCCTACAATATCCGGAAGAAATCCTTCCTGGTTTATCATTCAAATCGACGATCAGTCAATACCAGCATGAGTGATTCCGGCTCGCAAACCGCTTTCACGGTGGACCTGGACACCGAGGCCGACTGTTCACATAGGGGTTTCGACCAAGAACGGCCGCTCTTTAGCGCTACTGAGCACCTGGGGCACGAGAGATCCCTTGCCCGTTATTATTAACCCGGCAACACTATAATGGGTGCAGGGTCAAGGATAGTTTCGAGGCCGGACACGCGCGGTGGGGATTGCCTCCCAGGGATCGTCTGGCCAGTAGTGCTTGGGATACCGGCCCTTGAGCTGACGTTTTACCTCCTGATAGGTGGTGGTCCAAAACCCCTCCAGGTCCTGAGTCACCTGAATGGGCCGCTGCGCGGGAGAAAGAATATGGAGGAGCACACTGACCCGGCCTCTACACACAGTAGGCGTCTCTCGCAACCCGAACAGTTCCTGAAGACGCACGGCAAGGATGGGGGCTGCGTCGGGCGCGTAGTGCAAGGGTTTCCGTGAGCCGCTGGGCACACGCAGATGAGTAGGCGCCAGTTCGTCCATACGTTGCTGCTGCGGCCAATCCAGCATCGCGGCAAGCACCTGGGACATATCGAGCCGCCGCAGATGTTCTATGCGGGTCATACCCTCAAGCCATGGTGCGAGCCACGTCTCCAGAGTGCGCAGCAAGCTGTCATCGTCCGCTGGCGGCCAACCGGTTTCCGGTTGCCATTGCCTCAAGCACATGAGGCGCGCGCCCCACTGCCTGCTTGCCTCATTCCAGGGCAGAACCCCCAAACCACGGCGCCTGATACCCTCCAGCAGCGCCGATACGATCGCCCCGGACCCTGTTTCTTGAAGTGGCTGGCAATTCAATACCACGCGATCCAGACATCGCTCCCGGGTGGCCTCCACCCCGCCGGTTCGGTCGTTCCATCTCACCCTCGCCTTCGTCTCGATACGTCCGGCAAGCATTGCCTCGATATCTTCCAGAGCGATCTCGGCGGCCGCGAAGATGCGCCCTTCCCTCCGACCCGCATCGAGCTGGGCACACACCAGGTATTCAGCACCGGAAAGTGGATCGCCCTCGGGCAGACGGGCCGCCCGGCCGTTGGCGAGTTGGTAGACGTGGGTATCGTGCGTCCTCCTCTTGGCGACCCGATCCGGGAATGCAAGCGCCAACAGCGCCCCCCCGCCCGGTATCGAGGTCCGGATTGTGGAGTCCTGACGGCCGTAGCGGCGTTGCCACTGCCGACTGAGGGCGTCGATTCGCCGACAAGCGGCGAGATCGACGCTGGCCCGCCGGGCCATGGCAGCACCTTCTTCCCGCCAGGCGGTCAACAGCTTCAGGCGGTGTTCGATATCCGCCGAAGGCCGTGCACCGGCCTCTCGCCGCAGGATATCCCGTTCACCCAGCAGGGCGGCAAGGTCACACGCCTGTTGCGTCGCCCCAAACGCAATCCCCTGCACCACCATGTGTGCCAACCGCGGATGCATCGGTAATTCCAAAATACGCCTGCCGCCCGTGGTGATCCGCCCTTCGTAATCGAGGGCGCCCAACCCCTGCAACAATGAGAGGGCCTGTGAACACGCCCCCTTCGCCGGTCTGTCCAGCCAGTGCAACTCAGCAGGATCCTTCACCCCCCAGTTGGCCAACTCAAGCAGCAAGGGCGCCAAATCGGCTTCCCGTATCTCCGCTACAGGCGCCGCTGCCAATCGCGTATGTTCGGCCTCGGACCACAGGCGATAGCAAAGGCCAGGACCCAGACGACCAGCGCGTCCCGCCCGCTGATCGGCCTCGGCCTGCGACACAGGGAAGGTTTGCAACCGGGTGAGTCCGGTATTGGGGTCGAACCTGGGACGGCGGGCCAAGCCGCTGTCCACCACCGCGCCTATCCCTTCGATGGTCAGACTGCTTTCCGCGATGGAGGTGACGAGCACCACGCGACGATGCCCCTCCGCATCGCCCCGTATCGCCCGATCCTGTGCGTCACGTGGCAGATCTCCATACAGCGGGCAGACGCGTATGCCCTGCGACGCCAGCGCCGACAGTGCTGCAGTGACCTGGCGGATCTCCGCCGTGCCGGGCAGAAACACCAGCACATCGACGGATTCCTCGCGAAGGGCACTGCCCACGGCAAGCACCACCCGCTCCACCAGCCGGTTCCGACATATCGCCCCTTTTTCCAGATAACGCAGGGTCACGGGATAGCTACGCCCACCTCCCTGAATCAGCGGCGCCCCGTCCAACAGCGCACAGATCCGCTCGGTCTGAAGGGTGGCGGACATCACCAGCAGACGCAGGTCTTCCCGCAGATTACTCTGTACGTCGAGCGTCAATGCCATCCCCAGATCGGCCTGCAGACTGCGCTCATGGAATTCATCGAAGACGACCAAGCCA
>JALSTP010000052.1 GCA_026983675.1 Sedimenticola sp. | reverse complement strand
ACCCTATATCTGTTGCTCCTTTGCCAAAATTTCTGATCGCAAGCGGCTGTTTGTGTCGCGCATTGCATTTTTGGCAAGAGAATTATCCACCATAAAGGCACTCATGAATAATCCGGGCTAGGGTAGACGCCTGTTTCAAGACATCGCATGCTCCGATCATACCGCCCGCCGTCCGGCCGGCGCATGCACCCTGCCCAGCAACACCCCGCCAGCGACGAAGAGCAGCGCGATGGAGAGGATACCGTAACGGCTGTCTCCCGTGACCACACCGACCCACCCCATCATCACCGGGCCGATGACGGCAGCGAACTTTCCCAACATGTTGTAAAAACCGAAGAATTCCCCCGCCTCTCCGGTCGGGATGAGTCGCGCATAGAAGGAGCGGCTGAGCGCCTGGATCCCCCCCTGCACCAACCCCACCGCGACGGCAAGGGCATAGAACTCCCAGCTTTCGTCCATGCGGTAGGCCCAAAGTATGACCAGGAAATAGATAAAAATGGCGAGCATGATGCCCTGTTTCGGCCCACGCCGTTCGCCGATGCGGCCAAACAGGAGTGCAGCGGGGAAACCGACGAACTGGGTGATCAGCAGGGCGATCATCAGGGCATTGGCCTCGAAACCCAGCGACAGACCGTAGTCCACCGCCATCCGCACGACGGTGTCCACGCCGTCTATATAGAGCCAGTAGGCCGCGAGAAACAGCCCTACCATACGCAGCCGGCGCACCTTGTGGAAAGTGGCGGCAAGCTGGCGTATTCCCCCTCGAACCGCCTGCAGCAGAGGCATATCACCGGACGTCTGCGCATGCACGAAAATCATCAGCGGAAGGGTGAAAACCGCCCACCATACGGCCACGCTCAGAAAGGCATACCGCACCGCTTCGGCCGCATTCTCCAGGCCAAAGGTGCGGGGGTGAAGGGTCAGCAGGATATCAAAGGCGAACAGCAGCCCACCCCCCGCGTAGCCAAGCGCGTAGCCGAGGGCAGAGACCCGGTCCAGTTCACGCTCCCGCGCAACCTCCACCAGCAAGGCGTCATAGAAGATATTGCCGCCGGTGAACCCCAACAGGGCAAAGGCATAGAGCATGAGCGCGAGCACCCAGTGGCCCGCCGCCACCATGAACAGTCCCCCCGTCATCACCACCCCCATCATGGCGAAAAAAAGCAGAAACCGCTTCTTGCTGCCGCTGCGATCGCCGATGGCGCCCAGCAAGGGTGCCAACACCACCATTACGATACTGGCCACGGAATTCACCAGGCCCAACTGGAAGGAACTCTCGGTCACCGCCATCCCCGCCGCCCAGTACTGCTTGAAAAACACCGGAAAGAAACCGGCCATCACGGTGGTGGCAAAGGTGGAGTTGGCCCAATCGTAGAGCGCCCAGGCGATGATCCGCCGCCGGTGGGTATGGGACACCATCCGGATCAATGCAGAAAGGTGGCCGGATTGGGTTCCGGACAGGGATAGAGCTGGTCGAGGGGAACGCTGTGGCCCGCGGACTGCACGATACGGACGTGCCGGCGTTTGAACTCCCGGGCGCAGCTCAGACCACAGGAATGCGCCAGCATATCGAGTTCCTCATTGATCCGGCTGGCGTAGCGGGCCACCCGCCGGGCCTTGTCCGCCACCACCAGCCCCTTCTGCAGACGCGGATTGTGGGTGGTGATGCCGGTGGGACAGGTGTCGAGATGACATTGAAGCGACTGGATGCATCCGAGCGCGAACATGAAGCCGCGCGCGGTGACCACGAAATCGGCCCCGACGCAGAGCGCCCAGGCCACCCGGTCGGAGGTCACCAGTTTGCCGGAGGCGACGAGCCGGATGCGTTCCCGCAGATCCGATTCGTACAACAGATCCGCGACCAGGGGTAGGGCCTCGCTGAGCGGCAGACCCACATGGTCCGCCAGCGCCTGCGGGGCGGCCCCCGACCCACCCTCACCGCCATCGACGGTGATGAAATCCGGCGCCGACGCCACCCCTCGCCGCAGGATCGCCTCGAACAACCGCCGGGGATACTCGCCGGTGCCGACGACGGTCTTGATTCCCACCGGCTTGCCGGTGACATCCCGCACCCGGGCGATCATGTCCAACAGGTCCTCGGGGGTGGCGATCTCGCGGTGGCGGTTGGGGCTTATGGCGTCCTTGCCGGGTTCAATACCGCGGATGCGGGCAATCTCGGCGGTGACCTTGGCGCCGGGGAGGATCCCGCCCTTGCCGGGCTTGGCCCCCTGGGCCAGTTTGATCTCGAAGGCCTTGACCTGCTCCCGCGCCGCCACCCCCTTCAACTTTCGTTCATCGAGCCGGCCGTGTTCATCCCGCACCCCGAACTTAGCGGTGCCGATCTGAAAGATGAGATCGCCCCCACCTTCCAGATGATAGGAAGAGAGCCCCCCCTCGCCGGTATTCATCCATATCCCTGCCTCCGCGGCCCCCCGGGAAAGGGCCCTGACCGCCGGCGCCGAGAGCGCCCCGAAGCTCATGCCGGAGATATTGACGATGCGTCGCGCCATGAAGGGGTGATCGCAGTCTGAACCGATGGCAAGCATGGGTGCGCATTGCTGCTCCCTTTCAAGCATGGCATAGGGCGAGTTGACGAAGATCACCGAGCCCGGCTCGCGCAGGTCGTTGGTGGAGCCAAAACCGATCATTCCGCTGACCCCCTTGGCGGATCTGTAGACCCAATTGCGGGTGGCCCGGTTGAAAGGCAATTCCTCGCGGTCGTGGGCAAAGAAATACTGGCGGAAATATTCGCCCTGCTTCTCCAGAAAATAGCGCAGACGGCCGATGACGGGAAAATTGCGCCGGACTGCGCTCCCGGTCTGGGTGATGTCCTGCACGAACAGCACGAACAGCACCAACATCACGATCCCCGCGGCCCAGCCAAGACCGGTGAAGATCCAGTATCCAAGGGTATCCATCAGCGGGCTGACTCCTCTCGCGACAGAAGCGGACCTGTATCAAGACCGGTTGGCTCCCACGCCGCTTTCATCCGACGAAAAAAGGCGGTCGAAGAGTGGTCAGATGTTTGCCGCCATCACCATCCGCACCAGCTCCGCCAGGGACGAGGCCTCCATCTTTTCCATAACCCGCGCGCGATGGGCCTCCACGGTCTTGGCGCTCACGCCAAGAGCGGCGGCCACCTCCTTGTTGGATTTGCCGTCGGTCACCATCACCATCACCTCGTGTTCGCGTGGCGTGAGCTGGGCGAGCCGGGCCGCGATCTCGGCCCGTTCCGCCTGCAGACTCCGCTGGTGTTCGTCCAATGCAAGGGCATTGCGCAGACTGTCGAGAAGAAATTCATCATTGAAAGGCTTTTCGATGAAGTCCACCGCACCCGCCTTCATGGCGCGTACCGCCATTGGCACGTCGCCGTGCCCCGTGATGATGATGACCGGGATACGTATCTGTTGATTGGCAAGATATTCCTGCAATTCCAGGCCGCTCATCCCCGGCATGCGCACATCCAGCAGCAGACATCCGGACCGCCCCGGGTAGTAGTTCTTGATGAACTCGTCCGCCGATGCATAGGTCTCCACGCGCATGCCCACCGATTCGATCAACCATTTCAGCGAGTTGCGCATTGCCTGGTCATCGTCCACTACGAATACCACAGATTCACTCATTGTATCCGTCCTGCCATCGTAAAGGTATGTGCCAGCTCCATGGCGTTGGGCAACACAATGTAGAAGGTCGTGCCCTTTCCTGGTTGGGATTCGGCCCAGATCTTACCATTATGATCATCAAGAATCGTCTTACTTATCGGCAGCCCCATGCCCATCCCGGTCGATTTGGTGGTATAGAAGGCATCGAACAGATGTTCCATGGTCGTCGCGTCGATACCCGAGCCCGTATCCCGCACCTCCACCCTCACCCGCTCCGCGCCCTCCGGGCGGGTGCGGATAAACAGGTGACGTTTGTCTTCCGGTACGTCGCGCAACGCATCCATGGCATTGCGAACCAAGTTGAGCAATACCTGCTCGATCTGAACCAGATCCACCCGCACCGGCAATCCGCCGGGCTCGAGATCAAACTCGATCTCGAGCCCCAGCCGCTGCGTGTCGAACTCCACGAATGAGACCACCTCGCGCACCAGGTCATTGATATCCACCACGCTGCGGTCGGGCGGCTGTTTGCCCACCAAACTGCGCAGGCGGCGGATAATCTCCCCGGCCCGCTCGGCCTGGGTGGTGATGTGCTCCATGGCCTCGACCAGTTCCGCCTCGCCCCCGATGCCCTGCTGCAGCCTCCGGGTGCAGCCATTGGCATAGTTGACGATGGCGGACAGGGGCTGATTGAGTTCATGCGCGATGCCCGTCGCCATCTCGCCCATAGTGGAGAGGCGGCAGACATGCACCAACTCCGCCTGATGCTGGCGCGACGCCTGCTCGGCCCGCCGCACAGCAGTAATATCACGTCCATAGATGTTGACATAACTCAACTCACCGATGGGCGCGAGCAACAGCGAATAGATCTGCCCGTCGCTGACCAGCTCCAGCTCGGCATCCCAGCCCTTGTCCAGCACCCGCTTGACCTGTTTGAGCCAGTACAATGGAAGGGTCTGACCCCGGCTGCAGCCCCAGTAATCCAACAACGGCTCCGCCGCATCGTTGGCATAGAGGATAACCCCGCGTTCATTCACCCGCAGTACCGGGCTGGGGCTCTCGCTGGCAAACTTGGCCAGGCTCTGAATCTCCTGCTCATCCTTCTTGCGCCGCGAAATATCGTGCAGATAGACGGTGAACACCACCCCCGATTCGAGTTGGATACGCATCACCGAGACCTCCACCGGCAACTGTGTCCCATCGGCGCGCAGTGCGGTCAACTCACGGTGGGCGCTCTCTTCCTGGGGTTGGGCGCCATCACCACTGCTCTCCAGGATCTTGCGGAAGGTGTGCCCACTCTGACCGTCGAAGACAAGCGCCGCCAATTCACGCCCCGCCGCCTGCTCTTGTCCGTAGCCGAACAACCGTTCTGCCTGATCGTTGCAATCGATCACCCGCCCCTTTTCATCCAGGGTGATGATGGAATCGAGGGAGGTGGCGAAAATTGCGCGCTTCACAGCCTCGGACTCCTGGATCTCGGCCTCGTGACGGTGACGCATCTCGTCGCCTGCCCGGCGCACCAGATGGACGAACTGGCGCATCCATTCTTCGAGCACAATCAACTGATTGCCACCTTCCGGGAACGGTTGGCGAATCCCCAGCGCCCGTTGGGAGAAACGCGAGATACGGCGCAACAGCATGTTGATGCGCGACGACAACAGATAGAACGCGAGAGTGAATACACTGATATAGACCAAGGTATCGATAATACGCTGACGACGCACCAGGCGAGTGACGCTCGAACTGGTGGCGGCCATCCCCCAGCGTGGCATAAAGGTGGCAAACAGCATGTTGAGATCCGAGCCCTCGTGTTCGAAGAACGACTGAGCGGTAACCACGTAGTCGCGTTCCCATTCCGTCAGTGGACTGGCGGGTGGCAGGCGCTTGCTGTCGCTGCTGGCCAGCACCCGCTGCTCGTCAGCATCCAGCAGGGCGACCACCGCCCCCCGGAACGAAACACCCGCCTGGCTGGCGGCCAGAAAGCGGTCATCGATGGCCACCGCCAGCATCAGATCACCCATCGGCGACCCGAAAGAGTCCTCCATCGGTCGGGAGATCAGCAGATAGGGCTTGTTATCCAGTGTCGTGATATAGGGCTGGACCCGGCTTTCGCTGACATACAACGGTCCGGACGACAGGATGTCCTGTGGCAGCGGACGCGGTTCGCGCAGATAGACCTCCCGCCCGCGCCCCTCGGAATCGAACAGGATCAGAAACGAGGGTGGAATCAGGCCCGCCCATTGCGGCACCTGCGGCAACCAGTCGGGTTCACTCCTAAGATAGACCTTGGGCGTAACCGAACCCTCCTCGTCCCACGCCTTGGGTTCGAGGTATTCCGCCAGACGGCGATGGTTGGCAAGCAGCTTGGTGGTCGAGGTGTAGCTGGCAATATACTGCTCGAACCGCACCAGACTCTCCCGCGCCCGTTGATCGAGGCGGGTCTGCAGTTCCTCCTGAAATATCCTGTTCAACGCCCGGCTCTGGAACTGGTCGAGAAAAAACCACACCACGAGACCGCAGAGGACGCCGATCAGGATCGACAACACAGGCAAGGGAATACGCCTCAACCACAACGGCCGAAAAGGTGTCAATCGTCCTGGCATCGCGTCTCCAATCTGAAAGGAATCAGTGGATTATGACCAGTGCGCAACAGATTGCCAACCGGTGCCCGCCGGAACCCGCGCCTTGAATCCGCAAGCGACTCGACTGGCGAACAGCGCAGGACATCCCACTGTCCTCAGACAGGGCGCTGAAACGCCTGTACCCCAAATTATTATTAACCCGGCAACAATATATATCGCATTCAGCCGTGGCGTGCCGGTTCGCAGCAAGGCGCCCCATCGCCGCTGTAGCCACCCTACAGCAAGATGGGGCAACGCAGCCTGCGGGCCGGCACGCCGCGGCCTGTCTTTGAATATCATAGGGTGAGGGGCTTCAGGCAGGCGCCGGACCTGCGTTCCAGTGCTTGGCAAGGGAACAACCCTTGCCTGCGCACTGCGCCTTGTTCCGGCGCATGCCTGAAGCCCTGAATGCGATATATATTGTTGCCGGGTTAATAACCCGGCTTTGCCGGGGGATAGTTACTGGCTAGAATGGCCCGATGCCCACGGAAACCGCCCCCACTGCTGACGCCTGGGAAACCCCTTCCCTGCTGCGGCGTTTTGCCGCCATTTTTTACGATACCCTGTTGCTGGCAGGGGTTTTGATGGTGGCCGCTACACTGGTCGTCATGCCGACCGAATTGGCCTTTGGCCATGCCATTTCACCCCACAATCCGCTGTATCGGCTCTATTTGTTTGGTGTCGGCATGGGGTTCTTCGTCTGGCCGTGGGCGAAGGGCGGGCAGACTCTCGGCATGCGGACCTGGAAGATCCGCTTGGTGCGCGACGATGGCTCGGACCCGCGATGGCGTGACGCCGCCCTGCGCGCCGTCGCTGCCCTGCTCTCCTGGGCCGTAGTGGGGTTGGGATTTTTTTGGCCGCTGTTCGATGCCGAACACCGTACCTGGCACGGCCGGCTTTCCCATACCCGCCTGGTTTTAGTCAAACCCGGCGCGCGTACCAGATTGCCACCATGAGAAACAGTATGGCCGGGAACGAAACCGCAAGCAGAGGATTGATCCTGTACACCACCGCCAACTGCCCCACCGCCTGGTTCAACAACAGAAAACCCATGCCGATGATGGTCCCGGCAAACACCCGCTGACCGATACCCACCGAACGCAGACTGCCGAATACGAATGGCACCGAGAGGAACAGCATTATCAGGGTGGCAAGGGGGGTGACGATCTTGTTCCAGAAGGCCACTTCGTAGAGTCGCGCATCCTGACCGTTCTCGTGCATGAAACGGATGTAGGTCCAAAGCCCCCAGGCAGGCAGGCTGTCCGGGGCCGACACCACCACCTTCAGCAATTCCGGGTCGATCAGCGAGGCCCAGTTGGCCAGCGGGTATGTCCGCGCTTCCGCACGATCCTTGCCGATCCGGGTCTGGCCGATCTCTTTCAGCAGCCAGGCGTCCTGCTGGTACTCCGCCGAACGGGCATGGGTCGCCGCCACCAGCTCCCTGTTGTCATTGAGTTCATAGATGAAGATATCGCGCAGTTGCGCGCCAGGCAGGATCTGGCGGATATTCACGAAGGCCTCACCATCGCGCGCCCAGAAGCCGTATCGGCTTTTGAGGGTGGTCTGTTCGGAGATCGCTTCCGCCCGCATGCGGGTGGCCGCCTCCTCCGCCACGGGCGCAATCCCCTCGCCGAGGATCAGCGCCACGATCAGCATGTAGACCCCCGTCTTGAGCACGATAAAGACGATACGGCGCATGGAAACACCGGCGGCGCGCATGGCGATCAGCTCCGAGTTGTTCGCCAGTCGGCCCAGGCCGATGAGGCTGCCCAGCAAGGCGGCCACCGGAAAGATCTGGTAGGCGAAACGCGGCAGGTAGAGCCCCACGTAGGCGAAGGCATCGCGTATCCGGTAGTGGCCCCGGCCAACGTCATCGAGCTGATCCACCAGGGTGACGAAAGAGGTCAGCGTCAGCAACACCATCAGCGCCAGGACCGTGCCGCTGAGAATGTGTCGGCGGATGTAGCGGTCCAGTATCTTCATGTGGCGGCCACCAGGCGCTGCCGCCATTGACGGCGCCAGCGGCGGAAAGTCACGGAATCGAAGAACAGCAGCACGGCGGTGAGCAACAGCATGAGGGCGTTGATCCACCACATCCCGAGCCATGCCGGCGTGATACCGTCTTCCATCCACTTCTCGGAGACGCCCTGCAGATTCAGAAATACGAAATAGACCAGAAAGGCGAAAAACAGCCGGCCGTAGACCCCCTGACGGGGGAGCGAGCGGCTGAGGGGAATGCTCACCAGCGTGAACACGATCACCGCGAGCGGAAACGACAGACGCCACTGCAACTCGGCCCGATCCCGGATGTCCGAAGACTTGAGCAGCAACAGAGTGGGCCGCGCCACCTCGCCGAGATTCAGGGGCCGGCTGTCGTCGTCCCCCACCCGCACCGCATAACTGTCGAACTGTCCCACAGAGTAGTCCGCCCGGCCCGGCACTCCGAGGTAGCGGTGCCCCTTCGACAGCACCACGTAGCGGTCACCGGTCTTTTGATTGCGCCGCAGAAAGCCCTTTTCCGCGGTCACCAGTTCGATACTGTCGCCCCGGCGGTATTGGATGAAGAGATTTTCCATCTTCCGGTCCTTGTCCAGCGACTGCACATACAGAACCAGATCGCCACTCTGGTACTCGTTGAACTGGGCCGCATTGATGCCGGCCAGCTCTGCCTCCCTGCCCTGCTGTTCCTCCTTGATCCGTTCCGCCTGCGCCGCCGACCAGGGTCCCACCACCAGCGTGAGCCAGGCGGTGATGAGCGCCAACGGCAGGGCCGAGAACAGGAAAGCCCGGTAGATGCGCCCGATCCCCACGCCACAGGATTGCAAAGCAATCATCTCGCTGTCCTGATACATGCGTCCCAGCGCGTACAGGATGGCGAAGAAGAAGGCCGGCGGCACCAGCCGCGGAAGGTACCGCAGCATCTGCAGACCAAACATTTGAAACAACACGTCCGCATTGAACTCCCCTTCCGCCACCGCCTTGAGCAACATAATGAAGGAATGGCTGTTGACCACCAGCAACAACACCAGCAATACGGCAAGAAACGACTTGCCCACCTCGCTCAGCAAATAACGGTCAATGATAGGCATCGCATCGGAATATCTGTGAATATGGATGGATTTCAGGCGACGATCTTGTAGACTACGTCCGTGCGCATGCTACACCAATTTCCTGTTCAACAGTGGGAGTTCCGATGGAATATCTGGTCAAGACGGGCGATCCCGCCAAACAACGCACTGCCTGCCTCATCCTGGGCATTCACTCAAAACGCCGCCTGAGCGCCAGCGCGCGTCAGATAGACGATGCCAGTGGCGGGCATCTGAGCCAATTGTTGCGCCGGGGCGATATTGAAGGGGAAGCAGGCGAGACATTGCTGACGTACCAGGTCCCCGGCATCAACGCCGACCGGGTGCTGTTGGCAGGATGCGGGGACGAGAAGGAATTTTCCGCCGCGGACTACCGCAAGGCCGTGGCCGCGGCCGTGGGCGTACTCGACAAGGGCGGGACCCGCGAAGCGGTCTGCTGTCTGACCGAACTCGCTCCCCGGGGCAATACCCTCTACCAGACCCTGCGGGACACGGTGATCACCGCGGAGGAGAAGCTCTACCGCTTCGACCGGCTCAAGAGCGACCCCAAAACACCAAAACGCCCGTTGCACAAACTCACCCTCTGGATCCCGGATCGCGATCAGGTCAAACCCGCCGAAAAGGCGGCCGCCCACGCCATGGCCATCGCCGCCGGCATGGGCCTGGCGAAGGACCTCGGCAACCTTCCCGGCAACATCTGCACCCCCACTTACCTCGCCGACGAGGCGCGCAAGTTGGGACGGCGTTCAGCCAAGCTCAAGGTGCGGGTACTCACCGAGGCGCAGATGCAGAAGCTGGGCATGGGCGCCCTGCTCTCCGTGAGCCGCGGCAGCCGCCAGCCCGCCCGCCTCATCGTCATCGAGTACAAGGGCAAGCGCAGCAATGCCAAGCCCGTGGTGCTGGTGGGAAAGGGGTTGACCTTCGACGCCGGCGGCATCTCCCTCAAGCCTGCCGCCAACATGGACGAGATGAAGTACGACATGTGTGGCGGCGCCAGCGTCCTCGGCACCCTCGCCGCCTGCGTGGAGATGAAACTGCCCATCAATGTGGTCGGGGTCATCCCCACCTCCGAAAATCTCCCTGACGGCGACGCCAACAAACCGGGCGACATCGTCACCAGCATGTCCGGCCAGACCATCGAAGTACTCAATACCGACGCCGAGGGACGACTGATCCTATGCGATGCACTCACCTACAGCGAACGCTTCGACCCCGCCGCAGTGATCGACATCGCCACCCTCACCGGCGCCTGCATCGTGGCCCTGGGCAAGCACGCCTCCGGCCTGCTCGCCAACGACGACGAACTCGCCCGCGAGGTGCTCGATGCCGGCACCCACAGCGGCGACCGGGCCTGGCAACTGCCTTTGTGGGACGATTACCAGAGCCAGCTCGACAGCAACTTCGCCGATATGGCCAACATCGGTGGCAAGGGAGCCGGCACCATCACCGCTGCCTGTTTCCTCTCCCGCTTCACCAAAAAGTTCAAATGGGCGCACCTGGACATCGCCGGTTCGGCATGGAACAGCGGCAACGACAAGGGTGCCACCGGCCGGCCAGTGCCACTGCTGACCCAATTTCTGCGCCATCGCTGCGGATTGGACGGATGACATGACACGAGTGGATTTTTACGTCCTGGGCGAAAATGCCGGTGGCGACCGCTACCTGCTCACCTGCCGCCTAGTGGACAAGATCTATCACCAGGGACGGCGCGTCTACATTCACACCGCCTCCGATGACGAGGCCCGCCACCTCGACCGCCTGCTCTGGACCTTCCGTCAAGGCAGCTTCATCCCACACGGCCGCAGCCAGGAGGCCGACCCCGCCACCACCCCTGTGCTCATCGGCTGGGATGGTAACGCCGGCGACGAAAACGATGTATTGATCAACCTCGTCCCCGCCTCGGAGGCGCCCCCCTTCTTCAGCCGCTTCGATCGGGTGGCGGAGCCGGTGGACCGCGACCCGCAGATACGGCAGACGGCCCGGCTGCGCTACGGTTTCTACCGTGACCGGGGGTATCCACTGGAATCTCACACCATAGAAAAATGAACCAAGACACACCCAGCACACCCGACCTGGACGCCATCCCACTTCTCGAAGACGTAATCATTCCCGAGACCGGGAAAGACAATCGGCACGCCGATGCCGAGGGGCTGCGCCAGGTCCTCAGCAGCGAACTTCAGGTCATGATCGACGATGCCGTGGACCACGCGATCGAGCAGGTCGTCCCCCAGTTGAGGCAACACCTGAGACGCGAGATCAGCCTGCATTTCGAGCGCCACCTCACCGAGGCCATGCGTCTGATGCTCGAAGGTAAAAAATCATAACCCCCTTGACCAGACTTGACGTTTGCGTCTGCCGATCTATATTCATACCAATCGACTCGGAAACTGTCTGCTCTGTCGTCTGCCGTATCGTGAGCCACCCGGCCGCTGTAATTGCCGGGAAAGAGTCAGCCACTCAAGCGATACAGGGGGAACCCCACATGAGCGTCGCCGCCGGACCCGCAATAGACCACAGACAACCCGTAATCAAGGCCCTCGATTTCGACGAACACGGCTTCCTGCGCGATCCCAAGAAATGGAGCCGCAACATCGCCAAGCGGATTGCGGAGATGGATGACGTTGGCCCCATGACGCCCGACCACTGGGCCATCCTCTACTCCCTTCGGGAACACTATTTCGCCAACAACACTGCGCCGCTGATGGCCTCGGTCTGCCGCACCGCACACCTGCCCAAATACGCGGTGCACAGCCTGTTCGGCGGCTGCCGCCGGGCGTGGCGCGTGGCCGGCCTGCCGAACCCCGGCGAAGAGGCCACCACCTACATGACTTGATGTTGCAAACCGGATGTGGGTCGGGCTTCAGCCCGGCATGGTAGGGCCGACGGCTCGGACCCGCCACCAGATTGAAACGGCCATGCCGGGTTGAAGCCCGACCCACATCCCCCTCCGCTACGACTTACTCCACCTCGACGGCGTCCACCTTCTGAAACCCACGCGGCAGCTTGTTGCCGCGCCGCCCGCGTTCGCCCTGATAGGCATCGAGATCGGCCGGCTTGAGGCGGACATGGCGCTTACCCGAGTAGGCAATCAGGCTCCGTCCCTGTGGCACCAACGCCAGCGCCACCACGAACTCCTCCCGCGCCTGCACCCGTTTGCCAGGGATCGCGATGATCTTGTTGCCCTTGCCGCGCGCCATCATGGGCAACTCCGAGACGGGAAAGACCAACATCCGCCCCTCGTTGGTGATGGCCACCAAACGGTCGCTCCGTAGGTCTTCGACGGGGACCGGCGGCAGCACCCGCCCCCCCTTCGGCACGGTGAGCACCGATTTGCCCTTCTTGTTCTTCACCAGCAGTTCCTTGAGCTGAGTGACGAAACCGTAGCCCGCATCCGAGGCCAGCAGGTAGTGCCGCTCGGGATCGCCGCCCAACACCGCCACGAAAGCGGCCCCGTTGGGCGGACTCAAGCGTCCCGTGAGCGGCTCGCCCTGGCCGCGGGCGGAGGGAAGCGTATGCGCGGGCAATGCGTAGCTGCGCCCGGCGCTGTCCAAGAAGACTGCCGGCTGATTGGAGCGCAGCCGCGCCGAGGCGAGGTAACGGTCGCCCGCCTTGTAGTTGAGCCCTGCGGGATCGATCTCGTGCCCCTTGCCGGCGCGCGCCCAGCCCTTCTCAGAGAGTACCACGGTCACCGGCTCGGCCGGCGCCAATTCAGTCTCGTCGAGGGCCTCGGCGGCAGGCCGCTCGACCAGCGGGGAGCGGCGGTCGTCGCCGTACTTCTCGGCGTCGGCGCGGATCTCCTTTTTGATCAGGGTCTTCATTCGTTGCTTGGAGCCAAGCGTCTTCTCCAGCGCATCGCGCTCCTTGGCCAGCGTCTCCTGTTCGGCGCGGATCTTCATCTCCTCCAGCCGGGCGAGCTGACGCAGCTTGGTATCGAGCACATACTCCGCCTGCACGTCGGTGAGATCGAAGCGCGCCATCAGCACCGGCTTTGGCTCGTCCTCGGTTCGGATGATGCGGATCACCTCGTCGATATTGAGGTAGGCGATGAGCAGGCCGTCGAGCAGGTGGAGGCGATCGCGCACCTTGCCCAGGCGGTGCTCCAGCCGCCGCCGCACCGTCTCGTAACGGAAGCTCAGCCACTCCTTGAGAATCGAGCGCAGATCCTTCACCGCCGGCCGGCCATCGAGGCCGATCATGTTGAGGTTGACCCGGTAACTGCGCTCCAGATCGGTACTGGCGAAGAGGTGCGACATCAGCCGGTCCACGTCCACCCGGTTGGAACGTGGCACGATCACCAGCCGCGTGGGGTTCTCGTGATCCGACTCGTCGCGTAGATCCTCCACCATCGGCAGCTTCTTTGCCTGCATCTGCTGGGCAATCTGCTCCAGGATGCGGGCGCCCGAGACTTGGTAGGGCAGCGCGGTGATGACGATATCCCCCTGCTCCCGCGCAAAGCGCGCCCGCATCCGCACGCTGCCATGGCCGGTGGCGTACATCTTCTGCAGGTCCGCAAGAGGGGTAATGATCTCCGCCTCGGTGGGGTAGTCAGGACCCGGCACATGCGCGCAGAGCTCTTCCACCGTCGTCTTGGGATGCTCCAGCAGATGAATGCATGCGTTGGCCACCTCGCGCAGGTTGTGCGGCGGGATATCCGTCGCCATGCCCACGGCGATGCCCGTGGAGCCATTGAGCAACACATTGGGCAGGCGCGCCGGCAACACTACGGGCTCCTTCAGGGTGCCGTCGAAGTTGGGCTGCCACTCCACCGTCCCCTGCCCCAGTTCGGCCAGCAACACCTGGGCGTAGGGTGTCAACCTCGCCTCGGTGTAACGCATGGCGGCAAAGGACTTGGGGTCGTCCGGCGAACCCCAGTTGCCTTGCCCGTCGATGAGGGGGTAGCGATAGGAAAAGTCCTGCGCCATCAGCACCATCGCCTCGTAGCAGGCAGAGTCGCCGTGAGGGTGGAACTTACCCAGCACATCGCCCACGGTGCGCGCGGATTTCTTGAACTTGGCCGCTGCCGAGAGCCCCAATTCCGACATGGCGTAGACAATGCGCCGCTGCACCGGTTTGAGGCCGTCGCCAATATTGGGCAGGGCGCGATCGAGAATGACGTACATGGAATAGTCCAGGTACGCCTTTTCGGTGAAGGTCTTCAGCGGCAGGCGCTCGATGCCCTCCGGGCTGATTTCGATTTGGTCACTCATGGAAAGAGAAAAGGGTTCCTACAGCCATTGATGGCGGGGCATTGTAGGAGGAAACAGGGATCGGGGAAAGCGGCGAGTTCAGGCGAGACGGAACGTCCACGGATGCAAGCGGTGCATGAGGGTCAGCCAACCCAGGCCCAGCATGCCCCAGACACCAAGACAACGCCCGGCGATGAGCAGCAAGGTTTCGTTGCTTACCATGCCGGCCAGAAAGGTCAGCGCTCCGAGCGCGCCCAGGGCGACCGCAATCAGCACCAGCCGTTCGTGCCACCCCTTGCGCGTGGCCGGCGCCATGCGATGGATGGCCCAGAGCCCCTGCAGGGCGATCAGCCAGACCAGCGTCACCAGCCCCCAGCCAACCACGGCCCCTCCATGTCCACCCAGCGCCAGGGAGAGATGGAAAAGGGCGAAGCCCGCCAACAGAAGCACGAACATACCCGTATACCGGACGTAGTGGAAATCACCCACCGATGCCCAACGCGGGAAATACAGGAGCACCGCGCCGAGGAACAGGGAGCCACCGACGCCATAGACAGCACCCACGGCGTAGGACAAATCGCCCAGCGGCGCTTCGCCCCGGGGGGCCAGTACGACAGCGAGTAACATCACCGCCTCCAGAACAGCGCCAAGGGACAGCAACCGCTGGGGGTCGGATGTCAACCAGCGCCACAGCGCCGATCGGCGGCTGTCACTGGCGCCTGGGGGTGGAATGGCTATGCACATGGCGTAATTTCACCATCTTCTGCCCCCCCGCGGACATGACAATTGTCAAACGATGAATGCACCACTGGCTGAAAGCCGGATTGATCGGCCGTACGGCCGTTTGTCCCCTCTCCCGAAACCGGAAGAAGACCAGGGTGAGGGTTCAAGAATCAACCTCGGTGCAATCTTCACCCCTCATCCCAACCCTCTCCCCTCAAGGGGAGAGGGGGTAAAAGCAACGATGCCGCCTAAAGGCGTGGGATTTACGGATCCCCTATGGGGGACTTTAAAACCCAACGCCGATGCCGACGCTGGAGCGGCCCCCGGAGCCGATACCGATGCCGAAATGAATCCGCGGTATCACCATGCCGCCGCTGCGCTCTGCCCGCCGGGGCCAGAGCTTCAGTTCATCGGCAGCGACTACCGGAAAGCGGTAATCCGCCTCGCCCACCTTCCCGCCGCGAACCCCTTCGACGATACCGCGTACCGTCACTTCCCGGCCCTTGGCGTAGTCCGCAGTCTCCAGGTAGCCCTTGCGGGCGGCGATGAAGCGGCCGAGGGGCCTCTCGTCCGTCCTTGGCCTGCCGTCTCCGCTCAGCGGATAGGCAACCACTTCGAGTTCAGTGCGTTCGCGTAGGTTCTTCGCGTGCTGGATGATCCCGCCCCATTCGACACTCTTGAAGCGATAGTCGTCGGGGGCGGTCATCACCTGCGTCGGGGTGATGTCGCGCGCGGCGGCCGACCTCTTCGACGCGGGCGTTCCGGCGCAGCCTGCGAGCACAAACACTGTTAGCCCGGCAACAATATATACCGTATTCAGCCGTGGCGTGCCGGTTCGTAGCAAGGCGCCCCATCGCCGCTGTAGCCACCCTGCAGCAAGATGGGGAAATGCAGCCTGCGGGCCGGCATGCCGCGGCCTGTCGTTGAATGTCGTAGGCTTAGGGGCTTCAGGCAGGCGCCAGACCTGCGTTACAGCACGCTGGACAGGATGTCCAAGTGTCGCGAGCGCATGGATACGCTGGAGCAACCTTGGCAAGGGAACGCCCCTTGCCTGCACACGGTGCCTTGTTCCGGCGCCTGCCTGAAGCCCTGAATGGGATAAATATTGTCGCCGGGTTATGGACAACAACGCGAAGGGGGGAAGCCGACGGGACATGGTCTACGCTCTACCAGTAATAGGGACGGTAACCCCAAGGGTACCAGGGATCGAAAAAGGGGTCATAGAAAGGGTCGTAGTAGGGATAGGGATAGGCGGGATAGACCTTTGTGACCGGCTTGGGCCACAGGTATTGCGCCTCGGCCGTCACTACCGGATAGGTGTAGGGGTAGTTCCCGATCGGCCGTTTGACGACCCCGGCGATCTTTCCGGCGACCGTCAACAGACGTCCCTCCGGGTAGTTGGCGGGATCGACGAAACCCTTCAGTTCAGCCAGAAAACGCCCCTGACCCGGCTGCTCCAGATCCGGCTTGCCGCTCTTCGACAGCGGCCGGGAGAGGATCTCGATACGCGTGGCGTTTTTCAGATTCTCCACGCCAATGATGGTCCCGCCCCAACGCACAGGGTTACCCAGGAAACGCTGCGGATCCTGCTGAACCTCGGACACGTCGATGGGGTGTTCCGGCGCCTTGCCGATCAGTTCAGGTAGATGGCCGGTCGTGGCGCAGCCGGAGAGGACCACCGTGAGTATGACGAGTGCGCCTACGACCTTACGGCATGTCACGAAACGGGAAACCACGAGGCGCGTCTTGCCGGCCGGGGTCATTCCCCTGCCGGAAGACGGGACACTTTGGGATACTGGATATTTCACTATTCTCTTCATCATCTTTCGCCCAGACAGTCTTTACCCTGTATGGATCCCGGCGCCCGCAGTTCGTTCTATGAGCGGTGGTCGAAAAACACCTTTTTTCAATGATCTGTGGACGCCACATACGCGGTACTGCCTACTTTGATGACTGTAAGTCATTGGAATTTCATTAACCCGGTTTTCATTGGACCATATATGGCCGACGCCTCCGGCGCGAATGCGTAAATATTCGTAACAGAAGAACACGAGGCGTGAAAAGATTTCACCGGACAGGAGGTCTTCTGCCCCGTCATGTCTTTTCTGGAGGCGCCGGATCATGCCTTTGTTTGTATTATTAACCCGGCAACAATATACATCGCATTCAGGGCTTCAGGCGGGCGCCGGCACAAGGCGCCGTGCGCAGGCAAGGGTCATTCCCTTGCCAAGGTCGCTCCAGTGCATCCATGCACTCGCGACACTTGGACATCCTGTCCAGCGCGCTGGAACGCAGGTCCGGCGCCTGCCTGAAGCCCCTAACCCTATGATATTCAAAGACACGCCGCGGCTGAATACGATATATAGTGTTGCCGGGTTAATAGCCCTTCTGTTCCTTGTCGCTGCTATCGCGCCCCCCTTGCAGGCAGCCGACGACCCGGCGGTCACCTTGCGCGTGCAGGGCGCCACGGTGCTCGCTATCGAGCCTGCGACGGGACGACCGCGATGGCGTTACGAAAGCGACGCCGCGCTGTTCGACCCGGTGCAGGCCGGCGGTCAGGTGTTTCTGAGCGGGCGGTCGGGTGTGCTGCGCACCCTCGACGCCAGAGACGGCGCTCTGCGCTGGACACTGACCACCGGAGACGACTGGATCTATCCGCCCCTCCCTTTCGGTGACCGGCTGATCGTGGTGGGCCGGCACAGTGGCCTGCATGCCCTGGCAAGCGCGGACGGCCGGGAACTCTGGCGCGCTCCGCTTGCCCAGGAGCCCACCGACAGACCCGTGGCCATCAGCGCCCGGCACGCCCTGGTGGCGTTGTTCAACGGCGATCTTCTGGCATTCGACGCCGACACCGGCCGGCTGAGCTGGCGCGCCGTCCTCTCCTCTCCCGCCCTGAACATCGGCGTGGGCGCCGGACGCATCCTGTTCGGCGGCTATGACCACCGCCTTCGCGCCGCCGACGCATCGGATGGCCGGTTGCTGTGGACCCGATCCCTGCCCGGCAGGGTGGCGTTGCCGCCAGTGGTCCGCGGGAAAACCGCCATCGTCGTGACCGACGAACGCATCATGGCGCTGGCCGATCCGCTCTCTGGGACCATCCGCCAACGGCTGCGCATTCCGGGCGATGCCTACGCCATCCTCGGCGCAGAACGCGACCACATCGACCTGTTCATTCGCAATGGAAACAAAGCCGGCGCCCGCCCGGTCTCTATTGCTGCCAACGTTCAATAAAAACGGAAGAGTCCGTCGATTCACTACAACAGAGGAAACAAGACCATGAGGAAAATCGCTTTAGGCGCCATCGGCGCAATGACCGTCATCCTGACCACCGCTGCCTGCGCCGGCTCCTATGGCGGAGGCACGCATAAGATGGGGATGAAACCCATGATGGCCCCCTTCGGCGGCCCTGAGGACACCGCCTACGCCGCCAAGCTTTGGAGTTCTCTCAAGGAACGCCACCTGGTGGGTGACGGCGCCATCATGTCGGCGCCCTATACGGGCACCCATCCCCATGGGGCCATCCTCGACACCATCGACGCCCGCACTCAAGTGGGTGGCGATGAGGGGCCGGTCATCATCAAACGCAACTATGGTGGCAAGGATGTGAGCAAGATGAATGTAGCCAACAATCCGAAGAAGTATCTCAAGGCGATCACGGTGATGTTCAAACGCAACGGTTACGATCCGGAAGACAAAGACTGGTTCTGGGTGAAGTTCGCACCGGACGGCAGCGTGCTGAAGAATCCCAAGGGCATGGCCCTGGCCGGACGTGTGGCGAAGGGCATGCCGAAGGGCTGTATCGCCTGCCACAAGGGCGCGCCGGGGGGTGACATGGTGTTCAATCACAACCGCTACGCGAACTATTAACCCGGCAACACTATATATCGTATTCAGCCGTGGCGTGCCGGTTCGCAGCAAGGCGCCCCATCGCCGCTGTAGCCACCCTACAGCAAGATGGGGCAACGCAGCCTGCGGGCCGGCACGCCGCGGCCTGTCTTTGAATATCATAGGGTTAGGGGCTTCAGGCAGGCGCCGGACCTGCGTTCCAGTGCTTGGCAAGGGAACGACCCTTGCCTGCGCACTGCGCCTTGTTCCGGCGCCTGCCTGAAGCCCTGAATGCGATATATAGTGTTGCCGGGTTAATAACCGGGCTTCCCGCCGCTGCGGCCAAACAAAAAGGCCGCCACATCCCACACCCCGGCCTTCGTCGGGGTGTGGGCGTTTTCAGGCCGCCTCACACCTCCGCAAGATCGCCTTTCTCTTGCAACCAGTGCTTGCGATCCGCGGCGCGTTTCTTCGCCAGCAGCATGTCGAGCATACTGTTGGTGTCGTCACCCGGGGCCACCTGGAGCTGAACCAGACGGCGGGTATCGGGATGGATGGTCGTCTCACGCAGTTGCAGCGGATTCATCTCGCCCAGTCCCTTGAATCGCTGTACGTTCACCTTGCCCTTCAGCCTCTCGGCGGCGATGCGGTCGAGCACGCCTTGCTTCTCGCTCTCATCGAGCGCATAGAACACCTGCTTACCCACATCGATGCGGTAGAGCGGCGGCATGGCGACGTAGACGTGT
>JALSTP010000051.1 GCA_026983675.1 Sedimenticola sp. | reverse complement strand
CCAGCCCCATGGCCACCGAAATCACCGACATCGATGCCTACATGCAGGATCTGGGCGCCCGCGCCCGCACCGCGTCCCGGCGGCTCGCCTCGGCCAGCACGGCGGAGAAGAACGCCGCGCTGGAGGCCATCGCCGACGACCTGAACGCACAGCGCGACCTGCTGATGGCGGAAAACCGAAAAGACCTGGAGGCCGGCAAGACCAAGGGCCTGGACGCCGCCCTGCTCGACCGCCTGGAGCTGACCCCGGCGCGCATCGACGGCATGGTGGAGGGACTGCGCCAGATCGCCGCCCTGCCCGACCCCATCGGCGAGATCTTCAACATGAACTACCGCCCCAGCGGCATCCAGGTGGGGCGCATGCGGGTACCGCTCGGCGTGGTGGGGATCATCTACGAATCGCGCCCCAACGTCACCGCCGATGCCGCCGCCCTGTGCCTGAAGGCGGGCAACGCCACGGTGCTGCGCGGCGGTTCCGAGGCGTTCCACTCCAACCAGGCCATCGCCGCCAGCATCCACAAGGGACTCGAACAGGCAGGGCTCCCCGCCGATGCGGTGCAGGTGCTGGCCACCACCGACCGCGCCGCGGTGGGCAGCATGATCACCATGCCCGAGTCCATCGACGTCATCATTCCGCGCGGCGGCAAGGGACTGATCGAGCGCATCTCGCGGGACGCCCGGGTACCGGTGATCAAGCACCTGGACGGCATCTGTCACGTCTACATCGACGATGAGGCGGACCTGGAAAAGGCGATCCAGGTGTCTTTCAACGCCAAGACCCAGCGCTATGGCACCTGCAACACCCTGGAGACCCTGTTGGTGGCGGAGGATATCGCCGAACAGGTGCTCCCCGAACTCGGCGCCATGTTTCAGGAGAAAGGGGTGGAACTGCGCGGCTGCGAGACCACCCGCAACCTGATACCCGGCGCGGGCGCCGCCACCGAAGAGGACTGGGACACCGAATACCTGGGGCCGATCCTCGCCATCCGGGTGGTGAAGGACGTGAGCGAGGCCATCGACCACATCAACACCCACAGTTCGCAACACACCGACAGCATCATCACCGAGAACTACACCCGCGCCCGCCGCTTCCTCCGCGAAGTGGACTCCAGTTCAGTGATGGTGAACGCCTCCACCCGCTTCGCCGACGGCTTCGAATACGGGCTGGGCGCGGAGATCGGCATCTCCACCGACAAGTTCCACGCCCGCGGCCCGGTGGGGCTGGAGGGGCTCACCTCGGTGAAATTCATCGTCCTCGGCGACGGCCACATCCGCACCTGAGCCATGCTCGGCATCCTCGGCGGCACCTTCGACCCCATCCACTTCGGCCACCTGCGACCGGCGCTGGAGGCGTTCGAGGCCCTGGAACTGGACGAACTGCGCCTCATCCCCTTGCGCGACCCGCCCCACCGCGACCACCCGGACAGCCTGCCGGAACACCGGCTGGCCATGATCGAACGCGCCATCGCCGGGCAACCCGGTTTTCGCGTGGACGACCAGGAACTCAAGCGCGAAGGCAAATCGTTCACCCTGTACACCCTTCGGGCATTGCGGGAGGAACGGGGCGACGACGAACCCATCTGCCTGCTGCTCGGCACCGACGCCTACGCCCAGTTCGCCACCTGGCACCGCCCGGACGAAATCATGGACCTCGCCCACCTGGTGGTGATGCAACGGCCAGTGGATCCCATCGAGGCCCACTACCCCCAGCGCATGGCGGAAAACCCCGCGGAACTGCACCGGTCGCCGGCTGGCCGCATCCTGTTCCTGCCTGTCACCCAACTCGCCATCGCCTCCACCCACATCCGCGCCCTGATCCGCGAGGGCCGCTCGCCACGCTGGCTGCTGCCGGACGGGGTGCTGGCCTATATCGAGCAGGAGGGGCTCTATCGCTGACCGGCTTCTGCTATAGTGGTCCGTTCCTCACAGACAAAAACCGGAGCATACATGCAGGTAGACCAACTGCGTGACCTCGTGGTCGCCACCCTGGAAGAGATGAAGGCGCGGGACATCACCGTGCTGGACGTGCGCGGCAAGACCAGCATCACCGACATCATGATCATCGCCAGTGGCACCTCGGACCGCCATGTCAAGGCCGTCGCCGAGACCGTCGCCTTCAAGGCCAAGGAAGCGGGCGAACCTCCGCTCGGCACCGAAGGCGTGAACGAGGGCGAATGGGCGCTGATCGACCTCAATGGCGTGGTGGTGCACGTCATGCTGCCCAAGGTGCGCGACTTCTATCACCTGGAGCGGCTCTGGTCGATGGACGAGATCGCCCCGAAGGAGGAGGCCGCCGCCGACAAACCCTGAGCCGATGGACCGCTTCGACCGCATCTTCGAACTCAACCGGATCCTCCAGAATGCGCGCTACCCCGTCTCCCGCAAGAAACTGGAGGCGGAACTGGAGTGCTCCCGCGCCACCGTAAAGCGCATCATCGAGGATATGCGCCTCTACCTCAACGCACCGATCAAATACGACCACGCCCAGAATGGCTACTACTACGACCAGCGCGAAGGCGAGATGTACGAACTGCCGGGGCTCTGGTTCAACGCCTCCGAACTGCTCGCCCTGCTCTCCATGCAGGAACTGCTCGCCCGGGTGCAACCCGGCCTGCTCGACAGCCACCTGAACCCCCTCAGGAAACGCATCGACGCCCTCCTCGGCCAGCAACACGCCGGCGAAATCGCCCGCCGCATCCGGATCCTGCAAATCGCCTCGCGCCCCGCGGGCGAACACTTTCAGACCCTCGCCGGGGCGGTGGCCAACCGGCGACGGCTGCAACTCGAATACTACAAGCGGGGCAGCGACGAAGTGAGCGAACGCGAAGTCTCACCCCAGCGCCTGGTCCACTACCGCGACAACTGGTACCTCGACGCCTGGTGCCACCTGCGGCGCGGCCTGCGCACCTTCGCCCTCGACGCCATCCGCACCGCCCGGCTGCTGGACACCCCCGGCAAAGAGGTCCCGGACGCCACCCTCGATGAACACTACGCCAGCGCCTACGGCATCTTCTCCGGCCCGGCGAAACACACCGCCGTACTCCGCTTCAGCCCCGAACGTGCCCGCTGGGTCGCCAGCGAACACTGGCACAGCGACCAGCAGGGCCACTTCCTCGACGACGGCCGCTACGAACTTCGCATCCCCTACCACGACCCCCGCGAACTGATCATGGACATCCTCAAATACGGCCCCGACGTGGAAGTGGCCAGCCCCACATCCCTGCGCAACGCCGTCAAGGAACGGCTGCGCGCCGCCCTCGACCACTACTGAACCCCGCCCACTCGCGAACCCGCTTCCTCCCCGGACTCACCGGCTGAGCCCCCGGCCCGTTCACAATACCCATGAAATCAACCTGGAGGACCTTACCATGCAAGCCCAGATCATCCCTTTCAATGCCCTCGTCCGCCGCACCCGCGCCCTGCTCCAACCAAAACGCGCCCGCCACGGACGCACCACCCTGCTGCAGGAATCCCCCCTCGCCGGTTTCGACCACCACCGCGCACCCGCCGTCTGGTGCTTCATGCAGGAAGGCGACCCCCTCCGCCTCGTGCGCGAACACCTCAACCCCCACGACCCCAACGCCATCGCCGTCTGGTTCAAAAACGAAAAACTCGGCTACATCCCGAAAAAGGAGAACGCCACCCTCGCCCAGCTCATGGACCGCGGCCACCGCCTCGAAGCCCGCATCATCCGGCTGCTCCACACCGACAACCCCTGGCGGCGGGTGCGGCTGAGGGTGGTGATGACGGTTTGATAGAATCCCAGCACCATGGAAAACCCCGCACAAGGAACGCCACGCCACGCACTTGCCCATGTCCGCCGCATCAGAAACGGCGACTGGGCAATGCATGAGCTGAAACGTCACCTCTATTCCGTAGCGCAACTCGCCAATGGTCACGCCACGTCCTTCCATGCCGGAGACTGGGCTTCCGTGGCCGGGCGATGGCACGATCTGGGCAAATACAGCCGCGAGTTTCAAGGCTACATACGCAGCGCCAGCGGCTATAACCCTGAAGCGCATATCGAGACGGCGCCGGGCCGCGTCGACCATTCCACGGCGGGTGCGATTCATGCGGTCAATCAATGGGGCGTTTACGGCCGGGTACTGGCCTAACTGATAGCTCGCCGTCGTCAACACCCGCCGCGATGCCCGCGAGCTGTTTCAGCGCATGCCCGAGGGGACGATCCACCTGTCCGCGCTGATGTGTGGCCGCCATCGCTCGGCGGTGATTGCCGAAATTAAAGACAAGCTGCGCCGGGGAGAACCGGTGCGGGTGGTCAGCACCCAGTTGGTCGAAGCCGGGGTCGATCTGGATTTCCCGGTGGTCTATCGCGCCCTCGCCGGGCTGGATTCCATCGCCCAGGCCGCGGGCCGCTGCAACCGAGAAGGCCGGTTGCCGGACAAGGGCAGGGTGGTGGTGTTCGTCCCGCCGCAACCCGCGCCGCCGGG
>JALSTP010000050.1 GCA_026983675.1 Sedimenticola sp. | reverse complement strand
GGGCGAATTCGCGCCCCTTCAGGAGGCGGCGCGCCTTGGGCAGGCCCTCTTTGGCGGGTGCCAACCCGGCTCAGGGCGTGAGCCTGTCGCGGCCCTTGGCACGGCGCGCCTTGATGACCTTGCGACCGTTGCGGGTGGCCATGCGTGCCCGGAAACCATGGGTACGGGCGCGGCGAAGGTTACTCGGCTGAAATGTCCGCTTCATGACGGATTCCTCACTGCACAAAAATAAGGCAAGGCGAAAAAGGGACGGCATACTAACCATCCCCCCGTTCTATGTCAATCAGCAGAGTCCCAGCCCAAACACCCATAACTCCGTCCTTCCCTGCCGCGGCCGGGACCGGCGCTTGCCTGTGCCATGCCTCGGGTATGTCTGTTCTCGCGTCGTGGGACGGTATTTCGAAGAGGCGCGTTGGTCTCCGCCGCGAGGCGCGTCGGTACCCGGACCAGCCATGCGGGGAACGACTCCGATCGCCGAAATTCCGGGTGCGACAGGTATAGAATGATCCAGGTTTCCCCCATAGCCCCCGTCTGCGGCCGAGGGCCGGTCCTGTCCACCTTCCCGATGGAGATATCCAAGACGTGCAACTCTGGGATCAGTGTCTTTCACAACTTAAGCGAGAGGTCCCAGAAAGGGACTTCTCTAACTGGCTCGTTCCCCTTCAGGCAGAGGAGGGTCCACGTGAACTTGTGCTCTACGCCCCCAACGGCTTCATCAAGGAATATCTCGATGAGGCATACCTGGCTCGGATCACCGATATCTGCCAGTCACTAAAACAGGATCCGGGTATGCGGATCCGCCTGCGCGTAGGTTCCCGACGTTCGACCGAGACGCATACGGAACGAGAACGGTCAGTGAAGCCGGGGAATCCGCGGGACCGGCGGACACAGGAAGAACCACGCGAGGCCAGCAACGTCAATCCGGCCTTCACCTTCGAGACCTTCGTCGAGGGAAAGTCCAATCAGATTGCCAGGGCGGCTTCCTTTCAAGTAGGGAATCACCCGGGCACGGCATACAACCCGCTCTTCATCTACGGTGGTGTAGGCCTGGGGAAGACTCATCTGATGCACGCCGTGGGCAACCTGGTTTTGCGGGACCATCCAGAATATCGGGTGGTCTATCTGCACTCCGAACGCTTCGTGAGTGAGATGGTCAAGGCCCTCCAGCACAATCGAATGGACGAGTTCAAGCGTCGTTATCGCACCGTCAACACACTGCTGATCGACGATGTGCAGTTCTTTGCGGGCAAGGAGCAGTCACAGGAGGAGTTCTTCCACACCTTCAACGCCCTGTTCGAGTCGGAACAGCAGATCGTCCTGTCCAGCGATCGCTTCCCGAAAGAGGTCTCGGGGCTGGAGGAACGCCTGAAGTCCCGGTTTGGCTGGGGACTGACCGTAAGCATAGAACCGCCGGACCTCGAGACCCGCGTGGCCATCCTCAAGAGCAAGGCGATGCAGTTTGGCACAGAGTTGCCGGACGACGTGGCCTTCCTCATCGGCCAGGGTATTCGCTCGAATATTCGTGAGCTGGAGGGTGCCTTACGGCGGCTGATCGCCAATGCCCAGTTCACCGGACGGCCTATCACGCAGGACTTCGCGCGAGAGGCCTTGCGCGACATGCTCGCTGCGCAGGAACGGCAGGTGACCATCGAGAACATCCAGAAAGTGGTTGCCGAATATTTCCAAATCCGCGCGGCCGATATGCTCTCGCCGAAGCGGACCCGATCCATCGCCCGGCCCCGGCAGATCGCCATGGCCTTGTCCAAGGAACTGACGAACCGCAGCCTGCCGGAGATCGGTAGCGCGTTTGGCGGTCGCGATCACACCACGGTATTGCACGCCACCCGAAAGGTCCAGGAATTGTGCGAATCCGATCCCAGGGTCGCGGAGGACTACAACAACCTGTTGAGGAGGCTCCATGCCTGACTGTGGATAAACTGTAGACGAAACTGAAGTGTGGATTTTTCCTACAGCTTGTCCACAGGTAGGGGGGTGGGCAGCACACCCTTGATAGCGAGCTGCAGACTGGCCTAACTGTATGATTATAGGTGATAAGTTTGATATACCCACAGGGTGATAGGTAGCTAGTAACAATAACGGAGTAGATATCTCCCTATATTGTTTTTACGGTCGGCCGACGTCGGGCGATGTCCCGGGGACGATCAACGAGAGGCGATTGAGCGATGAAGTTGAAGATCAACAGAGAACAGCTGTTGCCCGCGATTCAACGCGCGGTCAGCGCGGTGGAGCGAAGGCAGACCATGCCTATTCTCGGCAACTTTCTGATGTCCGTAGAGGACGGGGTCTTGGATGTGCTTGCGACGGATCTCGAGATGGAGGTCCATGCGCGCACGCGGGTGGATGCGGATGGGGATATGCAGTTCACGCTGCCAGCGAGGAAAATGGTGGATATCTGTAGGGCGCTACCGGAGAACGCAGAGATCGTTATTGAGGTCAGCGGCGACAAGGCAGAGATAAGATCGGGAAGCAGCCGATTCAACATCGTCCTCTTTCCTGCGGCGGATTTTCCAGGGATCCAGATGGACAT
Organism: Sedimenticola sp.; assembly: GCA_026983675.1. Taxonomy (GTDB): domain Bacteria; phylum Pseudomonadota; class Gammaproteobacteria; order Chromatiales; family Chromatiaceae; genus JALSTP01. Next base: position 1,944 of record JALSTP010000050.1, on the reverse strand, counting down.
GCCTGAGGTCTGGCTGGATGTTGAAGAGGGCCGACTGAAGCAGCTACTCAATGGCACTGCCTTCTCTATGGGCGTTCAGGATGTTCGGTACTATCTCAATGGGATGTTGTGGGAGGTTACACCGAAGCGGTTCAGGGCGGTGGCAACGGATGGACACAGACTGGCCCTCGGTGAGATGGATTTGGATGTGACCGGTGACTGGGACGAGCAGGATGTCTTGGTCCCGCGTAAGACCATCATGGAGTTGATTCGTATCCTCGATGCCGGCAAGGAACCGGTGAGGGTGGAGGTGGGGGAGCGATTCGTGAGGGTTCGTAAGGATGACCTGATGCTCACCAGCAAGCTCATCGAGGGCCGCTATCCGGATTATAACCGGGTGATCCCCTGGGACTCGCCGTGTAAGGCGATGATCGATCGGGTCTTATTGAAACAGGCCTTACAACGGGTGGCGATCCTGTCCAACGAGAAATATCGCGGCGTGCGTATGGAATTCAGTCGTGATCGCTTGGTCGTTCAGGCGAGCAACCCGGAACAGGAAAGTGCGGAAGAGAGCCTTCCTTGTGAATTTGACGATTCGCACGGGCGATTGGGAATCGGCTTCAATGTGGGTTATCTAATGGATATCGTGAGTGTCATCGAAGGCGATATGGTGGAGATCCAGTTGAAGGATTCGGAGAACAGTGGTCTGGTTAAGGAGCGGAATGGCGAGGGTTTTTTGTATGTGGTCATGCCAATGAGGCTGTAGGTTTCCTGATCGTGGTGCTGTTGGGCCTGGAGGTGCGCTTCCTGCGAGTGCTGCGGGAGGTGGAGTGGGCGCCAGGGGAGGGGCTGAATCTGATCGTCGGGGGAAATGGCGCGGGCAAGACGAGCCTGTTGGAGGCGGTTTTCCTTACCGCGCGGGGGCGCAGTTTCCGGAGCGGACGATGGGTGGATCTGATCACGGAAGGGATGGATGCGGGTCGTGTCGAGGGTCGATATCGGAGCGACGGGGGAGCCTTCACGAGAGTGGAGGTCCGGCAGTTGGGGGCCGTCCGGCGTATGGAAATGGATGGGAAGGCGGTACAGACCCGCGAGGCCGTGGTGCGGAAGATCCCTCTGCGGTTGCTGCACAGCCACTCCGGCGAGTTGATCCTGGGAGGCCCCGCACTAAGACGTAGCTTCGTGGATTGGAATTTGTTCCACGTGGAACCTTCCTATCCGGATCTCTGGCGTCGTTACCGACGCTGCCATGCCCAGAAGAGTGCCATACTCAAAGAGGGTAGGGGGGATCTGGGGATCTGGAACAGGGAACTGGCGTTGCATGGAGACGCAATGGTGGAGGCCCGGGCGGCCTATGTGAAGGCGATGAACGAAGAGCTGACCCATGTCGTGGAGGGATTTGGTCCGCTTTCGTCGCTTCGGGTGGGCTACGAGACGAAAGGTTATTCGGGCGATCTTGGATCGGCGCTCGATGCCATCAAGGAACAGGAGTGGCGGAGCGGGCAATGCCTGGTGGGGCCTCACCGTGACGACTTGACGATCGAAATGGATGGCCATTTATGCAAGGGTGTGGCTTCGGCAGGGCAGGCCCGGCTGGCAGTGGCGGCCCTTCAGATTGCGGCGGAACGGATCTTTCGTGCGCGGATGGCGCGTTCCAGTATCTGGTTGCTGGACGATCTGGGCGCGGAGTGGGACGAGCAGGCCCAGGCCGACTGTCTGAGGGGGATATTGAAGGTGGCGAAACAGTGTCTCGTGACCAGTATAGGGAGGCCGAAGGATTCACTGTTGCGTCCCTATCCTCATACATTGTTTCACGTGGAACACGGCGTCCTGTCCCGCATATGAATTGCCCCTACGGATCGATCTCCAACGGCTGAGGAAAAAGCCGTATAATGGCTCCGGAACTCAACCCTGCCCGCGGGTCCATTCCGACTCCGATCCGGGGATCTTTACGATCCTTCTGTT
>JALSTP010000049.1 GCA_026983675.1 Sedimenticola sp. | reverse complement strand
ATCATCGAAGTCGAACACCTCACCAAGGAATACCGGCTGGGCACCCTCACCAGCCTCAAGGACAACGTCACCAACGCCCTGCGCCGCCTCGTCGGCCGGCCGCCCGTCGAACGGGAGCGCTTCAAAGCACTCGACGACGTCAGCTTCACCATCGAGGAAGGCGAAGTGGTCGGCATCATCGGCCACAACGGCGCTGGCAAGTCCACCCTCCTCAAGATCCTCGCCAAGGTCACCACCCCCACCCGCGGCCGGGTGGCGGTCCACGGCAGCGTCGCCCCCCTGATCGAGGTCGGCGCCGGCATCAACCCGGAACTGACCGGGCGCGAGAACATCTTCCTCAACGCTTCCATCCTCGGCATTCCCAAGAAGATCATCCGCAAAAAGCTCGACGAGATCATCGAGTTCTCGGAACTGGAGCAGTTCATTGACACGCCGGTCAAGCGCTACAGCTCCGGGATGCAGGTGAAGCTGGGCTTCGCCATCGCCACCAGCCTGGACGCGGAGATCCTCATCATCGACGAAGTGCTGGCGGTGGGGGACCTGGCGTTTCAGCGGAAATGCTTCGACCGGATGGAGGAGCTCATCAAACGCCAGGGCAAGACCGTGCTGCTGGTGAGCCACAATCTCAGGCAGGTGGCGAGAATGTGCTCCCGGGTCATCATGCTCGACCACGGCCGGGTGGTGGAAGACGGCGATCCGGACGAAGTGTGTAACGCCTTCTACGAGTACAACAACCGGAGAATTCTGGAGCAGCACGAAAAAGAAGCTGCTGGCAAGGATTGGGAGAATGATCTAATTCGTTTGGAAACTGTTAAAATATTGGATAAATATGGAAAAGCAACAAACACTATTCATTCTGGCGACCCATTAACCATCCAAACAATACTTACCGCCAAGAAGAATATAAAAAACCCAGAAATAGTTATTGGAACACATACCACGGATTTTATTTATTTAACTTCCGCATCCACAGATGCAACATCCAAGATCTCAGAGCTCCATGCTGGCAGACATGAAATAATTTGCACATGGAAAAACCTTCCGCTAAAAAGCGGGATTTACTGTATAAGAATAACAATATTCAATGAAATGCGAGGATTAATATTGAGCCAAGAAAACATTATACAGTTTTCATTGATAAACCCAAGAGAATCGAAATTACCAACATCCAGATTAATTGACATCCCATTCTCCATTGAGCACAAAGAGATTAAACAGCAAGAGAAACACAAAAATGAAGAAATTTCTCCAGCTTAGACTGTTAAATATTATTGACTACGCAAAGTGGAAACTTTCAGAATACGAAAGGAGAATTCGCCAATCAACCCAAAACCACAACTACAAGGAGCATAACAAACAACAGATCTACTCACATTATTTAGAATGCTATCAAGATAATTGGGAAAAAGCTAAATGCTTGTTCTGCCTATCAACAGGAAGAACAGGCACCATGACATTAGCAAGATTGCTCTCATTATCTCCAGATATAAATGCGAATCATGAGCCAGATCCTAGATTAATATACACATCAATAATTGCACAACAGGAGCTAGGTGGACTGACAACACCAGAAAAGCATCAGATAGACAAATGGCGATTAATCTGTCTGGCAGCTAGAGATGATTATGTATTCAGATCCAACCAGAATGGAAAAATATATGCAGAAATGAACAATTACTTAACCTATCTTTCCTGGGGACTGAAAGCTGCGTTTCCCGGCTCCAAATTTGTACATATATATAGGAATCCCTATGATTTTATAATATCAGGAGTAAATAGAGGATATTTCAAAAAGGAATCAAAACTAGGAAATTATAAGGGCCCAACACCTAGAGACAAATATTTTCAACAGTGGAACGAATTATCTGATATAGAAAAATGCGCATGGCTCTGGAGTAGCGTAAATGAAGACGCTATAAGATTCCGCACTAATATTAATCCAAATGACATAATTGTCTTAAAATTTGAAAACACTATCACCTCTGATGATTCCTATGAAAATATATATAATCTATTTGAGTTCTTAGATGCACAACCTCCAAGCCAGCAAGAGGTGCATTACATACTAGAAAAAAAACTAAACAGGCAGCATTCCAAGTCAATAGATAACACAAAAAGCATATCCAAATCCGACCTTAAAAAAATAAATAGAATAATTCAACCTACTGCTGAGAAACTAGGATATAACTTAGTTTGGTAAAAATCCTCTTCCTCTCCCACGACGCCGAGCTCCAGGGCGCCGAGCGCTCCCTGCTGGCTCTGGTCACCCGGCTGGACCGCCGCCGCTTCGAACCGCTGGTGCTGCTGCCGTGGCCAGGGCCTTTGCAAGAACGGCTGCAGGAAGCCGGCGTCCCCCACCTGGTCCGTTACATCATCAAGCATTGGACTCCCTATGCCAAACACGCCGGTGCCGGTTACCTCTGGCGGTATCTGCGCGGCTGGCGTCAGCGATTGTGGAGCTTGATGCGCCTGATCGAGGACCGCGCCATCGACCTGGTCTATACCAACACCACCACGATCCTGGACGGGGCGCTTGCGGCCAAGCGGGCGGGGGTTCCCCATTTGTGGCACATCCACGAATATCTCGACGGCAACCCCGACATTCGCGCCTTCCTGCCCCACGCCTGGATGGACCGGCTCATCCTGGGGCTGTCGGACCGGATCGTCACTCCGTCGCAAACCCTCGCTTCGATCCGCTTCCCCCAGGCCGGTGAAAAGGTCAAGGTGGTGTACAACGGCATCGAGCCGTCGCGCCTGGAAACGGGAGACGGCCACCGCCTCCGCGGCGAACGGCGCATTCCCGCCGACGCCCCGGTGGTGACCTTCCTCGGCGCCATTTCCCATACCAAAGCCCCCCTGACCTTCGCCCAGGTCGCCGCCCGCATCACCGAAGTCCGGCCCGACGTCCACTTCCTGCTTGCCGGGGTCGGCGCCGACCCCGAACTGGAAATGCGCCTGCGCGCCTTCATCGAAAGCCACGGTCTGGGCGGCCGCCTGCACCTGCTCGGCTTCCGCCGCGACGTGCCCGATCTGCTGGCCGCCACCACCGTGCTGGTTTCCACCTCGGTCCAGGAGACCTTCGGCCGCACCCTGATCGAAGCCATGGCGCTCGGCAAGCCGGTGGTCGCCACTCGCTGCGGCGGTCCCGAGGAAGTGGTCGCGGACGGGGAAACCGGCTTCGTGGTGCCGCCGAAGGATCCCGAAGCCACCGCCGCCGCCGTCCTCAAACTGCTGAACGACCCGGCCCTGGCGGCCCGCATGGGGGCGGCGGGTCGTCGCCGGGTGGAGCGCCATTTCACCGCGGAAACCTATGCTCGCGGCATCGAGGCGGTGATCAAGGAGGCCCTGGCCGGACGATGACGAAGTTCAGCGTCCTCATCCCCACCTACAACGGCGAGGCCCATCTCGAAGCCTGCCTCGACAGCCTGCTGGCCCAGACCACATCCGAATTCGAGGTGGTGGTCTGCGACGACGCCTCCACCGACCGCACCTGGGAGATCCTGCAACGCTACGCGGCCCGCGATTCCCGCTTCCGTCTCCATCGAAACGAACGCAACCTCGGCCTGGTGGGCAACTGGATCCGCTGCGTCGAGCTGGCCGAAGGGGAATGGCTGAAATTCCTGTTCCAGGACGACACCCTGGAACCGCGCTGCCTGGAAGTCTTCGCCCGCCACGTGGACCCGGCCAAGCCCCTGTGGTTCTGCAAGCGCCGCTTCCGTTTCGGTGGCGAAGTGGCGGAAGCCGTCCGGCGTCATTACCGGGAATTGCCCTCTCCGGGAACCCTGTTTTCCGATCCGGAATTCATCGCCCCGGAATCCCTGATCGACACCCTCCTGACCCGGACACGGCAGAACTTCCTCGGCGAGCCCACCGCCGCCCTGCTGCACCGCTCGGTCTTCGAGCGTTACGGCACCTTCGACGCCGAGCTGGTCCAGTTCTGCGACTTCGAATACTGGATCCGCATCGGCATCCATGTCGGGATCGGCTACATCCCCGAGGAACTGGCCACCTTCCGCATCCACGCCGGCGCCACCAGCAGCGGCAACCGCAAGCGCTTCCGCAGCGAGTACCTGGACGGGCTGCTGATCCTGAACGCCTGGTGCCACGATCCGCACTACGAACCGCTGCGCCGGCGCGCCGGGCGATTGGGCATCAATCTGAAACGACAGTTGGCGGAGCGCTATTTCTGGCTGGAACGCTACGTGCGCGAACTGGCCCGGCAACGCCCGGAACTGGCCCGGGAATGGGAGACGGTCGCCGCCGGGCATCCGGAAATGCGCCGCAACCCCTGGCTCTATCCCCTCAAGGCCCGGGAATGGCTGGAGCGGCACGTGCTGTGGCGTTTCAAATCCGATCCGCAGAATCCCGCCTGATCCTATGAGGTCGAACCCATCGTTACCAACAGCCGGGCGAAAGCGCGCAGATCGTCGAGGCAACGCTCGATGATCGCCGCCTTGTTGAGCAACACGTCATCCATAGATGCTGCCCCGGCGGCGGATGTCTTCCAGGATGCCGGCG
>JALSTP010000048.1 GCA_026983675.1 Sedimenticola sp. | reverse complement strand
GCGCATATCTGTCACGGCGCCTACCGCGCGTCGATCAGATTGGCGCGGGAGAAGGGGGCCTTTCCCTTCCTGGAGACCGGTGCCTACCTGAACGCGCCCTTCGTGGCGGCGCTACCTGCGGACATCGCGGATGCGATCCGGCGGCACGGCATCCGTAACAGCCACCTCACCGCCATTGCCCCCACCGGCACCATCAGCCTGCTCGCCAACAATGTCTCCAGCGGTATCGAGCCGGTGTTCGATTTCCACTACCGGCGGCGGGTGCGCACCGAGGATGGAATACGAGAGTTCGAGGTGAGCGACAGCGCGTGGCGCCATTGGCGGGCGCACTTTGGCGACCGGCCTCTGCCGGAGGTCTTTGTGGATGCCCGCTCGCTGGCTCCGGAGGACCACCTCATGATGCAGGCGGCGCTGCAGCCCTACGTGGACAACGCTATCTCCAAGACCATCAATGTGCCGGAGAATATCCCCTTCGACGCCTTCCGCGCTATCTACGAAGAGGCGGACGCCCTGGGCCTGAAGGGCTGCACCACCTTCCGCCCCAACCCCGTCACCGGCAGCGTGCTGGAGCAGGAAGGGGAGGAGGCAACGGCCAAAACCGCCCGCTGTTGCCGGGTCGAGGACGTGGGATAGCGTCAGCTGAGAAGGGGCAGTAGCCGCTCCACACCCTCGTCGACTCCGGCAGGTTCCACGGGCGGCTTTCGTGACTGTGCCCAGAGCTGCTCCAGCGGTGCCTCCAGCGCCCCGGCCGCCAGCATCCCGGGAGTGATCGCCCGGGCATTGCCATGTCGTTCCAGCCAGGGAATCAGAAAAGGCTCCTCGGGCCAGTCGCCGCGTGGCAGGTAGAGGACCGGCAGGGCGTTGCAGGCCGCCTCGGTGAACATGCCGTAACCGGGCTTCGTCACCACCGCATCAAGGGAGGCGAGCAGGTCCCGGAAGGGCAGGTCGTCCAATAGAGAGAGGGGGTGCATCTCCGCCGCCGTGCCGTCGAACCGGCCACGGTCCACCAGCCATGCGATGTCGGGGGTGCGGGACCAGTCGATCAATGGTAAGTCGCCGGCGATGCCACCCAGAGTGAGCAAGACCAGGCGTGTTCCGGACGCGAGGCCGAGCCGGGCATCGATCTCGTCCCGGCGGTTGCGGCCGCGGCAGGCGAGGGGACCGATAGCCTCGGTGTTGGGCAGCTCGGGCATGGCCATGGCGGGCGTGGGGCGCAGGAAGCACTCGGCGCCGCGGTAGGCCGCGAGCATGACCGAAAGCCAGGGCCGGGTCTGTGCGGTCTCGCCGCAGTAGGCGCGCAGGATGGCCGCCCAGTGGAGGGAGCAGACCGCCACGGAGGGGATATCCAGGCGTTGAGCCGCCGCCAGGGGCAGGTACGGCACGTCCGCCAATACGAGGTCAGGGGCGGCGTTTTCGAGCAGGGCCATCTGCTCCTTCAACCGCCGGTCCCAGTCGCCATGGAAGGCCGCGTAGGCGGCAAGGCTTGCGTCCACGTCCAGGCGCAGGGGGCCACGCATGACCATGCCCACGTCCGACCGCTTTTGGATGTGTTGAAAAGGCGGACTGAAGCGCGCGGCGACCACCTCATGTGGCAGCGCGCACTGGACCGCCAGTTCGATCTCCGGCCGCGCCGTACGCAGGGCCTCGATCAGGGGTGAGACCTGGCCGAGATGCCCGTAGCCGTGTCCCGAGATGGCGACGAACAGGCGGGGCATCCCTCGGGGTTCCGCTCAGGGGCGCACTGGCGAGAGCAGCAGCGACTTGCCCTTCATCGCCTTCGGCCGGCGCAGGCCCATCAGGTGCAACACGGTGGCGGCCACGTTCTTCAGGCCGCCGCCCACCGACAGCCGCCATGGGGTTTCATCGATGATCAGACACGGGACCGGATAGACGGTATGCTGGGTATGGGGCTCGCCGGTGGCGGGGTCCACCATCTCATCGCAGTTGCCGTGGTCGGCGGTAAGGATCACCGAGTAGCCGCGTTCCACCGCCGCGTCGAGCACACGGCCCACCTCATGGTCGAGGGTCTCCACCGCACGGATTACCGCCTCGCGCACCGCGGTGTGGCCCACCATGTCGCCATTGGCGAAGTTGACCACGATGAAGGGGAACTGGCCGCTGTCCAAGGCCTGGATCACCTCGCCGGCCACCGCTTTGGCGCTCATCTCGGGCTGCAGATCGTAGGTGGTCACCTGTGGCGACGGTACGATCACCCGTTCCTCGCCGGGAAAGGGATCGCCGCGCCCACCGTTGAAGAAATAGGTGACATGGGCAGCCTTTTCGGTCTCGGCGCAGTGGAACTGGCGCAGCCCCATCTCGCACAGGTAGTGCCCCAGGCTGGTGGCGGGTTGTTCGCGCTCGAAGGCGAAGGGCAGCCCGTACCATTCGTCATATTCGGTCATGCAGGTGACGGTGACGGGCTCGAAGCCGTTGCGTTCGAAGCCGTCGAAATCGGGCCGGAACAGGGCCGAGACCAGTTGCCGCGGGCGGTCCTTGCGGAAATTGAAAAAGATCACCGCATCCCCTGGCTGGATGCCGTCGCCGCCAATCACTGTCGGTTCGATGAACTCGTCCGTCTTGCCGGCGGCCCAGGAAGCCTCGATCACTTCCCGGGCCGAGGCGCCGCGCGGGCCGTCGGCGAGGGCAATGGCACGGAAGGCCTTCTCGGTTCGCGACCAGCGGTTGTCGCGGTCCATGGCGTAATAGCGGCCGCTGACGGTGACAATGGCGCCGCCGGCTTCGCCCAGGGCCGCCTCCACGTCGGGCAGGTAATCGAGGGCGCAGCGGGGCGCGGTGTCGCGGCCGTCGGTGATCATGTGGACATGGGGTCTGACCTCGTGCCGCTTGGCGAGGTTGATCAGCGCGATCAAGTGATTGACATGGCTGTGCACACCCCCGTCCGAGACCAGGCCGACGAGATGCACCGGCCGGTTGCGTTTGCCCGCGCGGTCCATGGCCTTGCACAGCACCTTGTTGTTGTAGAAACTGCCGTCGTCGATGGCGTCGTCGATGCGCACCAGGTCCTGGCGCACCACCGAGCCGCTGCCCAGGGTGAGATGCCCCACCTCCGAATTGCCCATTTGGCCGTCGGGCAGGCCCACCGCGCGGCCGGAAGCCTGCAACAGGGTATGGGGATGGGTGGCGAAATAATGATCGAAACGCGGCGTATCCGCCTCCGCCACGGCATTGTTGATCCGACTGGGGTTGGCGCCGAAGCCGTCGAGGATAACGAGCAGGACCGGCCGCCGGGGCGCGCCTTCTGGATTGGACATAGAGCCTCTCTGATTCCGCGGTTGCTACAAAGGCGCGCATTTTAACAGCAACATGGCAGAGTGTGGGATGTGGGGCACGCCACGGCTGAATACGATATATAGTGTTGCCGGGTTAATAACCGGCCACAACGATCGCATGCGCACCCTGCGGCGATCAAGGATAGGAGGGCGATTGGTATTGCGCAAAGAGGCAAGTTTGACGTCGGGCTGACAAATCCGGAGTTGCCGCTTGATCGGCCATTCATGGTCGTGTTAGATTCGCGGTCGCAGTTCAGGAACCAATCTTCTAAAACAAAATCAGGAACCTCTGGGGAGACCCCTGGAACAACGGACGAGACATGGAACAGTGTCTGGTGGCGACATTGCACGGATATCTCGAAAAAGCGCGGAATGCGCTCGAACCTCTGTTCCCCCCAACTTCAACGATATTTCGAACCGTTATCAACAGGCCCGTGCGGGAAGTGGCCGGTCGGAACAAGGCCGCGTTTCGGCGAAGTAACGGCCTTGACAGAATGGACCGGCGGCTTAACGGCCGGCGGCGGTTTACACGGCATAGAAGAAGGAAGAATACAGTGATGAAACGATTTCTGGGAATACTCATTATCTCGTATACGCTGACGATGGCGGTGGCAGTGGAAGCAGCGAGCCCGGACATCCTTGTCGTCGATGATGGCGGTGCGGGCTATAGCGAAAGAGGTCAATGGCAGACGTCGCAAGTTGCAACCGGGTACCAGGGCGCTGGATACCGCTATGCGGGCAAGGGCGACGGAAGTGCGGTTGCGGTCTGGAGTATGACCGTCGTGCAGGGGGGTGATTTCGAAATCTCGGCGCAATGGACAGCAGCGGCAAGGAAATGGAGAGCGAGCAACGCGCCGTACAGCATCTACAACAACGGGCGGCTGCTGGGGACAGTGAGGAAAGACCAAAGCCGGAACGGAGGGCAATTTAACCTGTTGGGCCGTTACGCGCTGGAAGCAGGGACATTGGAGGTCCGGTTGAGCAACGCGGCGGACAACTATGTCATCGCAGACGCCGTGAAAGTGGAAAAGGTCACGGGTGGCGGCAGTGGCGACACTGGAAACGGTGACACCGGAAATGGTGACACCGGAAATGGTGACACCGGAAATGGTGACACCGGAAATGGTGATACCGGAAATGGTGATACCGGAAATGGTGATACCGGAAATGGTGATACCGGAAATGGTGATACCGGAAATGGTGATACCGGAAATGGTGATACCGGAAATGGATTCAG
>JALSTP010000047.1 GCA_026983675.1 Sedimenticola sp. | reverse complement strand
GCCTCCAGCGCGGCGTTCTTCTCCGCCGTGCTGGCCGAGGCGAGCCGCCGGGACGCGGTGCGGGCGCGGGCGCCCAGATCCTGCATGTAGGCATCGATGTCGGTGATTTCGGTGGCCATGGGGCTGGGTCTCGTGTTGGATGGATCCGATTATTCTAACAAAAGCCCTCTCCCCAGGGGTCTGCCGGGTTAATAATAATCCTAAATCCGACAGGCCCCTTGGCCGGCGTGGGCCTAGTCGGGACCGTGCGCGGCACCCTTCCACGCGTCCAGACGAGGTCCGCCCGCCATGCGCGTGGCGATTTGCCGCAACAGCAGCCAGGGGTCGCCCAGGGCGGCGCCTTTGATCATGCGGTCGGCGCGGGCGCATTCCCTCAGCAGGCGTCGCCATTGGCGGGCGTCCAGGCGTTGCAGGCCTTTCTGGACGATGGGTTTGCGTTTGGCCCAGACGCCGTGCCGGGTCATGGCCTGGGCGAGTTGGGCGCGCTGGGTCGCGAGGGTGGCGAGTAGCCGGATCTCCCGCGCCAGCGCCCACAGTACCACGCTGGGGTAGGTGCCTTCGGCGCGCAGCCCGGCGAGCATGCGCAGGCCGTGGCGCAGGTCGCCAAGCAGCAGCGCGTCCACCAGGCCATAGACGTCGTAGCGGGCGCTGTCGGCGATGGCGCTGGCGACCTGGTCGGCGGTGACCGGCCCGGCGCCATGGAGCAGCAGGAGCTTTTCGATCTCTTGCACCGCCGCCAGCAGGTTGCCTTCCACCCGTTCCGCCAGCAGGGCCGCCGCCTCGCGGTCGGGGTTCAGCCCCCGGTTGCGCATACGCGCGGCGATCCAGCCGGGGAGTTGGCGGTTGTCCACCGGCCACACGGCCAGCCAGACACCGGCCTTGTCAATGGCCTTGACCCATTTGCTGCTTTGCTGGCTGCGGTCGAGTTTGGGGGCGGTGATCAGCAGAAGGGTCTGGTCCGGCGGCCGGGCCAGGTAATCGCACAGGGCACGGCTGCCTTCGGCGCCGATCTTGGTGCTGGAGAGCCGTAGCTCGATGAGCCGCTGGCGGGCGAACAGGGAGAGATTCTCCGCCTCGGCGGTGAGTTGGTCCCAATTGAACTGGGGGTCGTGTTCGAGCACGATGCGTTCTTCGAACCCTTGGGCGCGCGCCGCCGCCCGCACGGCATCCGCCGCCTCGCCGCATTGCAAGGGTTCGTCGCCGCTGATCAGGCAGACCGGAGCCAGTCCCTTCTTCAAATGGCTGTCGAGTTGTTCGATGCGCAGGCGCATCAGCGCAGTTGGGCGCGCAGCCGGTAGAGGATGCGGCTGGCCATGTCGAGTTGCATGTCGGCCCGCAGCATGGCCTCTTCCTGGCGTTTGCCCAGCACCTCGACATCGGGGTTGAGGACGTTGCGCACGAGATCCACGGTCTGACGCTGGACGCGTGCTTTTCCATCCTGCCCGACGGCGTCGAAGCCGACCCGGTAGTGGAGTTCCGATTCCAGCACCTTGCCCCGGCTGTCCACCGACACGGTGCGGGTGTTCCACCGCTCATCCAGGATGCGGAGCACGATGCGCGCCGCCGCCGGCGTATCCGCCAGCTCGATGCCGGATGCGCGCAGCAGGCGGCGTAGATCCTCATGCAAGGGGCTGTCTGCCGACTGGATGTAGAGGGGCGATGCCTCCGCCGGCATTGCGTCCGTTCCCCGCAGATGAAAGCCGCAGCCGCCGCCGAGCAGGACGGCCAGGGTCAGCAACGCTGAGAGGAGCGGGCGTCGGGGCTTCATTTGGCCACGATGTTGACCAGCCGTCCGGGCACCACGATCACCTTGCGCACCTGGGCGTCACCGATGAAACGCTGCACGTTGGGGTCGGCCAGCGCCGCCGTCTCCACCACCGCCTTGTCCGCCTCTGCCGGTACCTGGATGCGGGCGCGCACCTTGCCGTTCACCTGGATCACATATTGGATCTGCTCCTGGCGCAGCGCCTCCTCGTCTGGCTGCGGCCAGCCGGCGTCGAGGATCTCGTCGCCGTAGCCGAGCCGGCGCCAGAGATGGTGGGTGATGTGCGGCGCGATGGGGGCGAGCAGGCGCAGCACGATGCCCATGCCTTCATGCAGGACGGCGTTGGCGCCGGCGCCCTGCTCCAGCTTGTAGAGGGTGTTGACCATGCTCATGCAGGCCGAGACCACGGTATTGAACTGTTGCCGTTCATAGTCGAAGGCGGCCTTCTTCAGCGCGTTGTGGATCTCGCGGCGGGCCTGCTGGGCTTTGTCGTCCAGCTTGGAGAGGTCACCGCCCTCGCCGCCGCGGGTGCGGGCCAGGTTCCACAGCCGCTTGAGAAACCTGTGGGCGCCTTCCACTCCTTCGTCGGACCACTCCAGGGACTGGTCGGGCGGGGCGGTGAACATGGTGTAGAGGCGCACCGTGTCGGCGCCATAGCGGTCGATGAGCGCCTGTGGGTCGATGCCGTTGTTCTTGGACTTGGACATTTTCTCTACGCCGCCGATCACAACCGGCTCGCCATCGGCCTTGAGTACCGCCTTCACCGCCCGTCCCTTGGTGTCGCGCACCACCTCCACCTCGGCGGGGTTGTACCAATGACGCTGGCCGTCCGCCGATTCGCGGTAGTAGGTTTCCGCCACCACCATGCCTTGGGTGAGCAGGCGGGTGAAGGGTTCATCGCAGTGCACCAGCCCGGCGTCGCGCAGCAGCTTGTGGTAGAAGCGGGCGTAGAGCAGATGCAGCACGGCGTGCTCGATACCGCCCACGTAGTGATCCACCGGCAGCCAGTGGTCGGCGCGGGCATCGAGCATGGTCTGGTCGTTGTCGGGGCAGGTGTAGCGGGCGTAGTACCAGCTCGATTCCATGAAGGTGTCGAAGGTGTCGGTCTCGCGCTCCGCCTCGCCGCCGCACTCGGGACAGCGGACCTTGCGCCATTCGGGGTCGTCCTTGAGCGGATGGGTGGTGTTCTCGTCGAAGGTGACCTCCTCCGGCAGGACCACCGGCAGGTCCTCCTCGGGTACCGGCACGATGCCGCAGGCCGGGCAGTGGATCATGGGGATCGGCGCGCCCCAGTACCGCTGGCGGGAGACGCCCCAGTCGCGCAGGCGGTAGTTGATGGTCTTCCCGCCCCGGCCGTGCCGCTCCAACCATTCGGCGATGGCATCGAAGGCCTGTTCCGAGCTGAGCCCGTCGAAGGCGCCGGAGTGGCGCAGCACGCCTTTTTCCGTGAAGGCGCCGTCTTCGATGCCCGCTTCGCCACCATCGGCAGGAAAGATCACTTGTTTCTTGGGGATGCCGTACTTTTCGGCGAATTCCCAGTCGCGCTGGTCGTGGGCCGGCACCGCCATCACCGCGCCGGTGCCGTAGCCCATAAGCACGAAGTTGGCGGCGTAGATGGGGATCGGGTCGCCGGTCACGGGATGCAGGGCGTTGATCCCCAAGGGCATGCCCTTCTTTTCGATGGTCTCCAGCTCCGCCTCCGATGCGCCGCCCTTGCGGCACTCTTCAATGAAGGCGGCCAACTCAGGGGCCCCTTTTGCCGCCGCCAGCGCCAGCGGATGCTCGGCCGCCACGGCCACATAGGTGACGCCCATCAGGGTGTCCGGGCGGGTGGTGAAGATGGTCAGGCGCTGGTCTGAATCTTGGATGCCGAAGTCCATCTGCACGCCGGTGGAGCGGCCGATCCAGTTGCGCTGCATGGTGCGCACCTGCTCCGGCCAGCCGTCGAGTTCGTCGAGTCCTTCCAGCAGTTCGTCGGCGTAGGCGGTGATGCGGACGAACCATTGCGGGATCTCCCGCCGTTCCACCAATGCCCCGGAGCGCCAGCCGCGGCCGTCGATCACCTGCTCGTTGGCCAGCACGGTCTGGTCCACCGGGTCCCAGTTCACCACCGCGTTCTTGCGGTAGACCAGGCCCTTCTTGTATAGCTCGGTGAAGAACCATTGCTCCCATTTGTAGTACTCGGGGCGGCAGGTGGCGATCTCCCGGTCCCAGTCGTAGCCGAAGCCGAGCCGCTTGAGCTGGCGACGCATGTCGTCGATGTTGGCGTAGGTCCACTGGGCGGGCGGCACATGATTCTTCATCGCCGCGTTCTCCGCCGGCAGTCCGAAGGCGTCCCAGCCCATCGGTTGAAGCACGTTCCGGCCCTGCATGCGCTGGTAGCGGCTGATGACGTCGCCAATGGTGTAGTTGCGCACATGCCCCATGTGCAGCTTGCCGCTGGGATAGGGGAACATGGAGAGGCAGTAGAACGCTTCCCTGTCCGCTTCCTCGGTGACGTTGAAGGTGCGGTTTGTCTCCCAGTGCTCTTGGGCGGCGTGTTCGAGTTCGGCGGGGTTATAGTGTTCCTGCATGGCGTTCGGCAATTTCTGTCAACCGGAATCGCGCAAGGATACCGCAGACCGCGCCGATCCGCGACAGGGGCTAGGAGTCTGTCGGATTTAGGATTAATCTACTGCGCTGGTGGGAAAGCGGTCCATTTTTCCTCGATTTTTCGTTGCGTAGACCCACTATGCGCCTCAAAATCGAGAAAAACTGGCCTCGCTTT
>JALSTP010000046.1 GCA_026983675.1 Sedimenticola sp. | reverse complement strand
CAATATGAGAAGGTTTATAATCATCACATTCCGCAGAAAAACCTGGGGCATATCACGCCCATTCAGGCATTAAAGAATTGGTGGGAAAAGCAACCTGAACTATTCAGAAAACGAGTTTATGATCTATCGGGACTTGACAATTAGATCAAATATTACGAATTATAAGTTAAACCCACCAAATTATTGGACTGCAATGAATAATACATGTGCTGAGACCGCAATGGATGTGTTAGGGAAGTGGTACCTAGGTTTGGGGCTTCCATCTGGGGACAGTAAAGTAGAGCTGCCTGATCATTTGAAGAGTTATTCAGATTCTATTGGATTGACTAGAAATGGTATTACAAAGTTTTCTGTTGTGAATCCTTATGCACTATATAATCAGATGTTGAACAAGGGTTTTAAGCAACATACTCTTACGTCAGGACAATTAACGAACGGTGGTGTGATACAGGCTAATAAAATTGATCCTTTGGTTACGCACGGAAAAATAGCGCCTACACCATAGCTAAATTAATTAAGTAAACTTATGTGTTGCGAATATGAAAAAAACAATAATTCTCTTATTAATTGTTTGTATATTCATTGCGAGTTGTGACGTTAACTTGGATGTGGTTATTCCAGAGAGCGCTGTTATAAAAAAGATATTAATATATTCTGTGGATATTGATGACCCATATAATGGCGTGCTTGATACTGAAGAAAGAACTTTATTAAGAACGATCACTAGTAAATCAACTATTGAAGATGTACTTGAGTTGGTAAAATATATTTGTAAACCAACCTCTGCCAAATTTAATCAGACGAACAAACCTAGATTTATAGTAGAACTTTATTCTCAAGAAGAACGCGAAATGGTTTTTTGGTATGGAAAAGAAGAAATAAGCGTTTTGACGAAACCAGTAAGCCCGAAAAATGCAAGTCATGCATACAAGGCTAGTGCAGAAGAAATTGAAGCACTGAATAATAAGCTGTGGAATTACTCAATCAAAAATGAACTGTAGTGGTCTAACAGTTAACCCAGATCAAGAAGAAGGCCGGGCAGGTCACTGAGAGACTGTAGATTAATTTGGGAATCGGGGGACAGTATACCCATTAAAAAGAATCGCCAAAGGAACTGGTGCTGGGTGTCTGGCCGGCGGCCCATATGCAGGCGGCCCATCCCTTCGACGGCGTCAGCCGATGCCGACCGGTCATCCGCCGTGACCGTCTGTTAGAGCAGCAGCGGGCGCGGGTGACGGAATTGCGCGGGGCGAAGTACGAGAAGATTCTGCAAGACAATCCGGCCATCCGTCTGATCAAAGGGTGGGCTCGGTTTGAGGACGCAGGCACGCTGCGCATCGAACGGCCGGACGGGTCGAGACAGTCGCTGGTCGTCGATCGTATTCTCGTTGCCACTGGCGCGCGGCCTGTCATCCCCGCGATCCCGGGTCTGGCCGATACGCCTTACTGGACCTCCACGGAGGCGCTGGAGACGCGAACGTTGCCGCGTCACCTTCTGGTGCTCGGTGGCGCCGTGGTGGCGCTGGAACTGGCGCAGGCCTTCCGGCGCCTGGGCAGCGAAGTCACCCTCCTTGCCCGCAGCACCCTGTTATCGAAGGAGGACCCCGCGTTCGACAAGGGATTGGGTGCAGCGCTTGAGGCGGAGGAGATCCGGATCAAGCGCCACTGCGTGCCGGAACGTGTCACCCACGCCGCCGGACGGTTCCGGGTGGAGGCCGCCGGTGAGGTCATGGAAGGCGACGCCCTGCTGGTCGCCACCGGCCGGAGGCCCAACACCCAACGGCTGGCGCTGGAGCGTGCCGGGCTGGCCACCGGCCGGCACGGTCATATCCTCGTGGACAACCGGATGCGCACATCGGTCGATAATATCTATGCCGCGGGCGACTGCACTGACCAGCCACCGTACGTCTATGTGGCCGCTGCCGCAGGCACTCGGGCCGCTGTCAACATGACCGGTGGGGATGTCACGCTGGATCTCTCCACCCTGCCGGCCGTGGTGTTCACCGATCCGCAGGTGGCCATGGTGGGCCTTTCCGAACGGGCGGCAAAGGCGCAGCGCCGGGCAGTCGTGACGCGCTGCCTGCCCTTGGAGAATGTTCCGCGCGCACTGGCCAGCTTCGATACCCGTGGCTTCATCAAATTGGTGGCCGAGGCGGACAGCGGACGGCTGCTCGGCGCGCAGATATTGGCACCCGAGGGGGGCGAGGTGATCCAGAGCGCCGCCTTGGCGATCCGTAACCGCATGACGGTGGATGATCTGGCTGGCCAGCTCTTTCCCTACTTGACCATGGTCGAGGGCCTCAAGCTCTGTGCCCAGACCTTTACCCGGGACGTGACGCAACTCTCCTGTTGCGCCGGATAGGCGTATGGGCGAGGCAGCGGTGTTCACCATCGGTCAACTGGCCCGCGCCGCCGGCGTCAATGTGGAGACTATCCGCTATTACCAACGCAAGGGGCTGTTGGAAGTACCGGAGCGGCCCGTCAGTGGCTATCGGCGCTATCCCCAGGCGGCGCTCACCCAGGTGCGGTTCATTAAATGTGCCCAGGCAGTGGGATTCAGTCTCAGGGAGATCAAGGAGTTGCATGCTCTCGGCCAGGGCCGATGCCGGGAGATTCAGGCGCTGACGGAACGCAAGCTCATCGAGCTGGACCGGCGCCTTGCGGAGATCCGTTCCATGCGGGGGATGCTGGCCTTGCTCGCCGCCCGCTGCGGAGAGAACCTGGACGAAAAGGAACGTTGTGCGCTACTCGAAGCCCTGATGAAAGGCTGTCTGGAATAATCCCTGCCACGCCATTGGCGAGCGGCGGATTGCACGCTGTATCCGACAGTACAACAGGGGGATAACCGCAAACGCCGAAATTCTTTGGACGCCCATGGAGAGGGTCGGGTTCACCGCTGTACCGCCGTTACCGCGGAAGCCCCGCCAAGCCCCTGGCATTGGAAACGCTGTGGCGTTGGCTGTAGAATTAGACATTTACCGAATTCCGGGAGACGGTGGGGCAAGGCCCTCCAAGCATGCACGGCAAACTTTTTATCAAGACCTTCGGTTGTCAGATGAACGAGTATGATTCCGCCCGGATGGTGGACGTGCTGCGTGACACCCATGACTTGGAGCTGACCACGGAGGAGCGCGCGGCGGACGTACTGCTGCTCAATACGTGCTCCATCCGGGAAAAGGCCCAGGAGAAGGTCTTTTCCCAACTTGGTCGCTGGCGGCCGTTGAAGGAGCGTAATCCGAATGTGGTGATCGGGGTGGGCGGTTGCGTGGCCAGCCAGGAGGGGGAGGCGATCCGCGCGCGGGCGCCCTACGTGGACATCGTCTTCGGCCCTCAGACCTTGCATCGTCTGCCGCAGATGCTGGCCGAGGTGCGCGACAAGGCGCGTGCGGTGGTGGATGTCTCCTTTCCCGAGATCGAGAAGTTCGACCGCCTGCCCGAACCCCGGGCTGAGGGGCCGACCGCCTTCGTTTCGGTGATGGAGGGCTGTTCGAAATATTGCACCTACTGTGTGGTGCCCTACACCCGTGGCGAGGAGATCAGCCGACCCTTCGACGACGTGATCGCCGAGGTGGCGAGTCTGGCCGTCCAAGGGGTGCGCGAGGTGAACCTGCTGGGCCAGAATGTGAACGCCTACCGCGGCGAGATGCACGACGGGGGCGAGGCGGACCTGGCGTTGCTGATTCGCTATGTGGCGGCCATCGACGGCATCGACCGCATCCGTTTCACCACTTCCCATCCGGTGGAGTTCTCCGACAGCCTGATCGAGGCCTTCGCCGAGGTGCCGGAGTTGGTGAGCCATCTCCATCTGCCAGTGCAGTCCGGTGCCGACGCCATCCTCGTCGCCATGAAGCGTGGCCATACCGCGCAGGACTATATCGACAAGATCCGCCGTTTGCGGGAGGCGCGGCCGGACATCAGTCTGTCGTCGGATTTCATCGTCGGTTTCCCCGGTGAGACCGATGCCGACTTCGAGGCGACCATGGCCTTGATCGAGGCGATTGGCTTCGACCATTCCTTCAGTTTCATCTACAGCCGCCGTCCCGGCACCCCCGCAGCGGATTACGCCGACGATGTGATGCACGTGGTCAAGCAGGCGCGTCTCGCCCGTTTGCAGCGGCGTATCAACGAGATGGCCCAGCAGATCAGCCGGCGCATGGTGGGCAGCGTGCAGCGGGTGCTGGTGGAACGGCCCTCGCGCAAGGACCCCGGTCAGATCGCCGGCCGCACGGAGAACAATCGGGTGGTCAATTTCGACGGCCCGACTGCCCTGATCGGTGAGTTCGTGGACGTGCGCATCACCGAGGCGCTGCCCAACTCCCTGCGCGGCGAACTCTGCGCCGCGCCTGTCGCCCATACGGCCTGATCCCTATCGAACGACCCCCTGTTTCAACGACGTGTCCGAACATCCCGAAGCCCTCGATCTTCTCCTGACTCCCGAAGACAACACCCGGCTGGCCAACCTCTGTGGCCTGCTCGACGAGCACCTCCGTCAAATCGAGCGGCGGCTGGGGATCGAGATTAACAACCGCGGCAACCAGTTCCGCCTCCTGGGCGAGGCCACCGCCATTGCCACCGCGGGCCAGATATTGCAGGACCTCTACCGCGCCACAAGCAAGGAGGTGCTCAACCCCCAGCGCGTGCACCTCTTTCTGCAGGCGTCCGGCGCCGAAGAAGCGGTCGTCACGGTAGCCGATGAAACGGCGGAGGAAATCCTGATCAAGACCCGCCGTGGCCTGGTGCGGCCGCGCGGGCCTAACCAGCGTGAATACCTGCACAACATCCTCACCCATGACATCAACTTCGGCGTCGGTCCGGCGGGTACCGGCAAGACCTATCTTGCCGTGGCCTGCGCGGTGGATGCCCTGGAGCGCGATGCGGTGCGCCGTATCCTGCTGGTGCGTCCGGCGGTGGAGGCAGGGGAGCGGCTCGGCTTCCTGCCCGGTGACCTGGCGCAGAAAATCGACCCCTATCTGCGCCCACTCTACGACGCCCTCTACGAGATGCTCGGCTTTGAACGGGTCAACAAGTTGATCGATCGCAATGTGATCGAGGTGGCGCCGCTGGCCTACATGCGGGGCCGCACCCTGAACGACGCCTTCATCATCCTGGACGAGGCGCAGAACACCACACCGGAGCAGATGAAGATGTTTTTGACGCGCATCGGCTTCGGCTCCACCGCGGTGATTACCGGCGACGTCACCCAGGTGGATCTGCCGCGTGGCCAGACTTCGGGTCTGCGCCAGGTGACCGAAGTGCTGCGCCATGTAGAGGGCATCAGCTTCACCTTTTTCAGCGCCCGAGACGTGGTGCGTCATGCGCTGGTGCAGCGTATCGTGAGCGCCTATGACCGCTTCGATACGGGGAGGGAAGAATGATGAGTCTGACGCTGGAGGTTCAGTACGCCGTGGAGGGGGCGGGGGTGCCCGATGAGGAGCGGTTGCAGCGCTGGGCGGCGGCAGCGCTGCGGAGCTGCCGGCAGCAGGCGGAGTTGGTGATCCGGGTGGTGGACGAGGCGGAGAGCGCTGCCCTGAATCGGACCTACCGTGGCAAGGATCGGCCCACCAACGTACTCTCCTTTCCCTTCGATGCGCCACCGCCGGTGGAGAGCGCCCTGCTGGGCGATCTGGTAATCTGTGCTCCCGTGGTTCAGCGCGAGGCGCGTGCCCAGGGCAAGCCGCTGGAGGCGCATTGGGCGCACATGGTGGTGCATGGTGTATTGCATCTGCTCGGCCATGAGCATCAGAACGATGTACAGGCGGCGGAGATGGAGTCGCTGGAGGTCGGAATCCTCGGGACGCTGGGTTTCCGCGATCCTTACCAAATGGAAACAGCATGAACGCAGACAAGGTTCCCAAAGCCGGCCCGCCTTTCTGGCGCAGGTGGCTGGCAAAGCGGTTCGCACCGGAGCTGAAGGAGCGCCGGCAGATCGTCGAATTGCTGAAGCAGGCGCGCAAGAAGGGGCTGATCGGCAGCGATGCCCAGAGCATGATGGAGGGGGTGCTGCAGGTCTCGGAACTGCGGGTGAGGGACATCATGATCCCGCGCGCGCAGATGGTGGTGATTCGCCGCGACAGTACGCTGGAGGAGATTCTACCGACAGTGGTGGAGTCCGCCCACTCCCGTTTTCCCGTGATCGCCGACGACCCTGGCGAGGTGGTGGGGTTGTTGCTGGCCAAGGATCTGCTCGCCTATTGCGATGGCAATGATAAAACGCGCCGCTTCGACATCCGCGATGTGTTGCGCGCCGCCGTCTTTGTGCCGGGCAGCAAAAGGCTCAACGTGATGCTCAAGGAGTTCCGTTCCAGCCGCAACCACATGGCCATCGTGGTGGACGAATACGGTACGGCGGCTGGCTTGGTGACCATTGAGGACGTGCTGGAGCAGATCGTGGGTGAAATCGCCGATGAACATGATTTCGACGAAGGCGCGGTGATCCTCAAGCACACCGATCGGGAATACATGGTCAAGGCTCATACCGAGATCGAGGACTTCAATGACTATTTTGGCAGCGATTTCGGCGATGGGGATTTCGATACCGTCGGCGGCCTCGTGACCCACGCCCTCGGCCATCTGCCCAAGCGGGGGGAGACGGTGGATGTGGACGGGTTCCGCTTCGAGATTCTGCGCGCCGACAGTCGCCGCATCCATCTGCTCAAGGTGATCCTGCTGGAGAGTGGACCGCCGAAGGCAGAGACGGCTGCCGATTGAGGCCACGCCTCGCCCCGACGGATGCGTATTCTCCGCTTTAAGCCGCGTGACCTGGCCGCCTTTGCCGCCGGGGCGGCGACAGTGCTTGCCTTTGCGCCTTTCTCGCAGGGATATGTCGCCATTGCGGGCCTGGCAGTGTTGTTTCTGCTGTGGGATGGCGAGACCGATCCGCGTTCGGCGTTTCGAACCGGCTGGCTTTGGGGACTGGGGCTGCTCGGTTTCGGCGTCTTCTGGCTGCACGTGAGCATCGACCAGTTTGGTTCGGTGGGAACAGTCACGGCAGTCGTCATCACCCTGATCTTCATCGCCCTGATGGCGCTCTACTTCGGTCTGGCGGGGGGGCTGCTGGTGCGCTTCTCGCCGCACCCGTCGTTTTTCCGGCTGGTTCTGCTGGTGCCGGCCGTATGGGTGTTGGGCGAATGGGTGAGAGGGTGGTTTCTCACCGGTTTTCCCTGGCTGTTGATGGGGTATGCGCCCATCGATCTGCCGCTGGCGGGCTTTGCGCCGGTGACCGGGGTGTATGGACTCAGTTGGGGCATGGCGTTGACGGCGGCGGTATTGGTGGCGATGTACCGGTACCGCAGCGGGATGGCGGCTGCGGCGATGGTGGTGGTCCTTCTTCTATGGGGCGGCGGGTATCTGCTACGGGGAATGGCGTGGAGTGTGCAGCAGGGTCCACCGCTCAAGGTGAGTCTTATGCAGGGCGACATCCCCCAGCATAAGAAGTGGGACCGCGCCCAGTTGGTGCCCACCTTGGAGACCTATCTGGGCATGACCATGGCGCATTGGGACAGCGATCTGGTGATCTGGCCGGAGACGGCGGTGCCGGCGTTTCTCGATCAGGTGGAGGAGAACTTCATCAAACCGTTGGCGAAGGCGGCGCGGGAGCACGATACCCTGATGTTGTTCGGGGTGCCGGTCTATGACACGAAGACAGGGGCGTACTACAACGCCATGCTGGGACTTGGACGGCAGGGGCGGGACCTCTACTACAAACGGCATCTGGTGCCGTTCGGCGAATTTCTTCCTATGCGCTGGTTGCTGGCCCCGTTGCACCCCTATATCGCCGTGCCAATGGCCGATTTCAGCTCCGGTAAGCCCACCAAGCCCCTGGTCAGGCTGGATTCGCTGCAGGCGGGGGTTTCCATCTGTTACGAGGATGCCTTCGGCAATGAAGTGATCCGCGCCTTGCCGGAGGCGGATTTTCTCGTCAATGCCAGTAACGATGCCTGGTTCGGGGATTCCCTGGCCCCCTACCAGCACCTGGAGATCGCGCGGATGCGGGCGCTGGAGACCGGCCGTTATCT
Source organism: Sedimenticola sp. (assembly GCA_026983675.1). GTDB lineage: Bacteria > Pseudomonadota > Gammaproteobacteria > Chromatiales > Chromatiaceae > JALSTP01. Next base: position 12,410 of record JALSTP010000046.1, on the reverse strand, counting down.
GCTGCGCGCCACCAACACCGGAATCTCCGCGGTGATCGACCCCAAGGGCAAGGTGGTGGGCTCGATCCCTTTCTACAAAAGAGGGGTGCTGACACGTGAGATTCACGCCATGCGCGGCTACTCGCCCTATGCACAATGGGGTAATACGCCCGTGATACTGGCCGTGTTCTCGATGGCAATCGGCGGCGTGTGGCTGGGCCGGCGGCGGAGCGTGGGGCGATGAGGCGCTGCCTCGGGTGGCTCTGCTGCCTGTTGCTGTGGCAGGGGATGGCCCTGGCCGACAGGGTGCCACTCTCGGCCAGATACGGAGTGGGCGACCGGTACATGGAGGTGCGTCTGATTGGGACGGTGCGTCTGGATCGACGTGACATCGACGGGGTGGATTTGTCGGAACTCTCGGGCCTTGCGTGGGATGCCGACGAGGGCCTGTTCTACGCGGTTTCCGATGAAGGGGGGCTGTTCCACCTTCGCCCAGAGTTCGAAAAGGGGCGCCTGGTGGGGGTGCATGCGGTCGCGGGTTATCCCCTCAGAGGCCACAAGGGCAGGCCCTTGAGGAGCGAAAAGAGGGATGCAGAGGGGCTCGCCCTGGTCAAGGCGGACAATGGCATCCGTGGCGATACGGAGTTGATGGTCTCCTTCGAGGTGTGGCCGCGCCTGCGGCGCTACGCCCCCACGGGACAATGGCTGGGCAAGGTGAAACTGCCCCGGGCGCTCAAGGGCCGAAAACATTATGACAGCCTGAATCATGCCCTGGAGACGGTGGCGGTACATCCCCGCTATGGCATCCTCACCGCGCCGGAGCGGCCGATGAAGGGCGCTCCGCAGGCGCAAGTGCGCGTCTATGAATCCACGGGAGAGGGGTGGGCGTTTCATCGCGCGCCCCATCCCAAGGCGTCGATGGTGGGGATGGATGTACTGTCCGATGGCAGTCTGCTGGTGCTGGAGCGGGCCTATTCGTCGATGCTCGAACCGCTCGTCGTCTATGTGCGGCGGGTGTGGCTGACACCCGAATGCAGGATTGCGGCCGGGGGGCTGTGCCACACCCAGTTACTGGCCCGCTTCAGTTCCGGTGAGGGCTGGTTGCTCGACAATTTCGAGGGACTCACCCGTTACGGGCAGGATGCCTTTTGCATGGTGAGCGACGATGGGCGGCACTGGTTTCAGCGCACCCTTTTGAGTTGTTTCAGGTTGGAGGTACGGCCGACCGCGCCACCAACTCCAGCCGATCCGCGCTGACGCACACGCACTGTTTGCCCGCCAGCACCCGTTCCAGGTCAGCACCCACCAAGCCATGTCGCCAGCCCCGCAGTAGCGGGATGTCGCGCGCCCCCGCCACCAGGCGTTCCAGATCCTTGCGACTGGCAACCGCGCCCGAGGCGAGCTGATGCGCCTCGGCGCGCAGGCGCAGCACCGCCATGAGCAGGTCGGTCAGGGCCTCCTGCTGCGGTGTCGGTCGATGCGCCTTTTCCGTCTCTGGCCATGCCTCCGGCGGCAGTGCCACCGCTTCCCCGATCAGGCGCAGAAGGTGGTGGCCGTGGCGTTTGATATCGCCGCGTTCCAGGCCACGGATATGTCCCAGTTTTTCCAGTGAGGCGGGCCTGCGCCGGGCCAGATCCAGCAGAACTTCGTCCTTCATGATCCATTTACGTGGCCGGTTGGCCTTCATCGCCTCCTCCTCGCGCCAGGCCGCCAGTGTGCGCAAGACGGCGAGTTGCACGCCTTTCAACCGTTGCCGGCCGCGGATGCGTTGCCACATGTGCTCCGGCTGAACGCGATAGAGCCCTGATTCGGTGAGGGTCCTGAAGTCCTCGCCCAGCCATTCGATGCGCCCCAAGGCTGTCAGGCGTGCATGCATCTCCTGATACAATCTGCCGAGATAGATCACGTCGTCGAGGGCATAACGCCTCTGTTCCCCGGAGAGTGGACGGCGTGTCCAGTCGGTGCGGGAATGCTCCTTGGGCAGGCTGATCCCCAACAGTTGCTCCACTACGTTGGCATAGCCGGCCTGGTCACCGAGACCCAGCAGAGTCGCGGCAATCTGGGTGTCGAACACCGGCGCGGGCACGGCGTCCCAGAGTTGATAGAGGATCTCGAGATCTTGCCGCGCGGCGTGGAATACCTTGAGGATGGCGGGGTTCAGCAGCAGATTACGCAGGGGGGAGAGGTCATCGATGGTCAGGGGGTCGATGCAGGCCGCCACCTCAGTGTTGGCGATCTGAATGAGGCAAAGCCGGGGATAGTAGGTGCGCTCGCGGAGGAATTCGGTATCCACCGCCAACCAGGGAGTGCCGCCGAGCCGGTTGCAGAGGGCCCTCACTCCGTCCGGGGTATCGATATAGAGTTCCTGCATGTGGCGTTACCGCGTGAATGAACCGGATGGACAGCATACCATTTCCGCGTCCATGTCCGTGGGTGTGCCCGGGTGATTTTCATCCCTCCCGTCTACCGGTATGATGCCCGCCTGTGACATCGACCGGGAGGCGGCTTGAAGGCGCTGTTCGACTATTTTCTGGATCTCTGTCTGTTCCGCAAGGGGCCCCAGGACGTACCTTGGTCGCCGGCGCTCCTGGTGCTGGTTTGGGCTATGGATCTGCTGGTCGGCTGGCTTCTCATTGGCGATTTCTCCATCCATCCGTTCAGGGCCCTGATGGAAAGTCTGCTGGACAGTGCGCTGACGCTGGGGGTGCTCTGGCTGTTGCTGGAATGGCGCGCGAAGACCGCGCGGTTCGTTCAGGCCGCGACCGCGGCCCTGGGTAGCGGTGCCCTGTTGAGTGCCATCGCGTTGCCCGTGTCGCGGCTGGCGGCCAGCGGCGTCACTCGATCGCCTCAGGCCGACTGGGGCGGTATGTTGCTGCTGGGGCTGGTGGTGTGGAGCGTGGCAGTGTTCGGCCATATCCTGCGCCACGCGCTGGACATCAAGACCGGCGAGGGGATGGCGCTTTCCTTCATCTATACTGTGCTCTCCTATTCGCTGATGAATGCGTTGTTCGCGGGGGGGTAACGTGCACCTTCATATCCTGGGTATCTGTGGCACCTTCATGGGGGGCATTGCCCTGCTGGCGCGGGCGCACGGGCACCGGGTCACCGGTTCCGACGCCAATGTCTATCCACCCATGAGCACCCAGCTCGCCGCGGCCGGCATCGATCTGATGGAGGGCTACCATGCGGAGCATCTCCGGCCCGCGCCGGATGTGGTGGTGGTGGGCAACGCCCTGAGTCGCGGCAATCCGGCGGTGGAATCCATGCTCGATACCGGCTTGCCCTATACCTCCGGCCCGCAGTGGCTGGCCGAACACATCCTGCGCGACCGTTGGGTGCTGGCGGTGGCAGGCACCCACGGCAAGACCAGCACCTCGAGCATGCTGGCCTGGATCCTGGAACACGCCGGTCTGCGGCCGGGCTTTCTGATCGGCGGCGTGCCTGGAAATTTCGGTATTTCCGCCCGGGTGGGGGATGCGCCTTTTTTCGTGGTGGAAGCGGATGAATACGATACCGCCTTCTTCGACAAGCGATCGAAGTTTGTTCACTACCATCCCCGCACCCTGGTGATGAACAATCTCGAGTTCGACCATGCCGATATCTTCGACGATCTTGCCCAGATCCAGCGGCAGTTCCATCACTTGATCAGGACCGTGCCCGGCAACGGCCGTATCATCGTGCCGGCTGGGGATGCGGCGTTGGACGAGGTGCTGGCAATGGGCTGCTGGACGCCGGTGGAGCGGCTGGGCGAGGCGGGGGATACGGTCTGGCGGGCGGCGGAGGTCGAAACCGACGGGTCCGGTTTCGATGTGATCTGTGAGGGGCGGCGGACAGGGCGGTTGGAGTGGGGGCTCACTGGCCGGCACAACGTGATGAATGCCCTGGCGGCGCTGGCGGCGGCGCGCCATGCCGGAGTGCCGCCGCGGGTGGGGGTCGAGGCGTTGGCGGCCTTTGCGGGGATCAAGCGCCGGATGGAGTTGAGCGGGGAGGTGGCGGGTGTCCGGGTCTACGATGATTTCGCCCATCACCCCACCGCCATCGAGACCACCCTTGCCGGACTGCGTGCAAAGGTGGGCGACGCGCGCATCTTCGCCGTGCTGGAGCCGCGTTCCAACACGATGCGGCTGGGGGTGCACGCCGACCGTTTGGCGGCGTCGCTGGCGGCCGCCGACAGGGTGATGATGTACGTGCCCCCATCGCTCGATTGGGACGGCGAGGCGGCGCTGCGGCCGCTGGGGACGCGGGCGGTGGTGCTCGACGACGTGGAGGGGATCGTGACCGCGGTGGCCGCTGAGGCGAGGGCGGGCGATCACGTGCTGGTGATGAGCAACGGTGGGTTCGGGAATATCCACCGGCGGTTGCTCGATGCCATTGGCGGGGACGGCAGCCATGAGTGACGGCCCGATCACCCTGGCGATGACCGGCGCCTCGGGCGCTGCCTATGGCCTGCGTCTGCTGGAGAACCTGATCCGCGCGGACCGGCCGGTTTATCTCCTGATCTCCCAGGCGGGACAGATCGTGCTCAATATGGAGGCGGATCTCAAGCTCCCGTCCGACGCGGCCGGCGTGGAGCGCCTGTTGAACGAGCGCTTCGGCGCGGCGGAGGGGCAGTTGCGGGTATTTGGCCGCCAGCAGTGGACGGCGCCAGTGGCCAGCGGGACTCATGCCGCAGAGGCGATGGTGGTCTGCCCCTGTACCACCGGGACCCTTTCCGCCATCGCCTGTGGGGCCAGCAATGACCTCATCGAGCGTGCCGCCGATGTGATGCTCAAGGAGCAGCGCCGGTTGATCCTGGTGGTGCGCGAAACGCCGTTGTCCGAGATCCATCTGGAGAACATGTTGCGGCTGGCGCGTCTCGGGGTGTCGATCATGCCGGCGTCACCCGGTTTCTACTTCGATCCCCGCACGCCGGATGACCTGGTGGACTTCATGGTGGCACGGGTGCTGGATCAACTGGGCATCGCCCATACGCTGCTGCCGCGATGGGGCGAGGCGCCGCCCGACCGCTGTTCCTGATGAGCATACTTCAGTCGAAATCAAGGGTTTTGAGTAACAGCACCTTTCCTGGCGGGGGCAGCCAGTGGTCGAGTTCACCGATGTCTTTCTGAAACGCCTTGAACGGCGCCTTAAAGTCAGGGTCCGTGCTGGGGAACACCAAAAGGCCCAGCAGACTGCTGCGCTTGAGCCGGGAGACGTTGCCGATCCAAAGCGGTGCCGCCGGCGCCTCCAGCCGGTAGCCACTCGCCCACAGGCGCAGTACCAGCCGTTTGCCATGGAGTCTCTTTTCCATGATCAGCGCCTCGTGTCGGCCATCGTGCACTTGGGGAAAGACGGGCAGATCATCGAACGGCAGGGACGGGGAGAGCAGTTTCAGGACATTGGCCCACTCCAGCCGCATGGCGGGGTACCATCCTTTGCCGCGCAGAAGCAGTTTGAGTTCCCGCAGGGAGCCGGCGTACTGGACATCCAGGGGGTGTTCGGTTCTGCCGACGAGGTCGTCGCGCACCTTGGGCAGTAATGCCCATTCGGACAGCCACCAGATCTCGGCATCCATGGCAATGGAGAGGCGGATGGGGCGGTAGCGGGCGAGTTCCTCGTCATGGTGACGCCAGGTTTGGACGGAAAAGGCAAAGATCAGGAACAGGGCAGCGGTCGCCGTGATGCCGCGCCAACCACTCTCCGGCCGGGTGTGGCGGTTGTAGGCGATGCCGAGAATGGCGACCCACGTCAGCCCCAGCGTAATGCTGCCGAGCACGTCGCTTAGCCAGTGGACGCCCAGGTAGAGCCGCGAGACCGCAACTGCGGTGGTGAGCAGGGCGGCGAGGCTGTAGGGGATCCAGCGCCGGTTGACCGAGACGGTGCGGGCGACGATCACGGCCAGGAAAACGAACAGCACCGTGGCCGTGAGGGTATGGGCGCCAGGAAAGGCGCCATCGTGATAGATGGTGCCGAGCCCGATATCGGGCCGTGGGGTCTTGATCACCATCTTGAGCAGATGCGGAACGAGAAACGCGAAGAGGGAGGCGGCGAGCCAGTAGAGTGCGCTGCGCCGATGGTGGTTCCATATGAACCAGGCGAGGACACCCAGACTGAAGGAAAGGGCGACGGGGAGATTGGTGAGCCGGCTGAAGTGGACCATGAGATGATCTGCCCACGGGGTGCGCAGACTCTGCAAAGCATCGAGCACCCACTGGTCGAGAGTGGGAATGCCGATGCCACCGAGTACCGCGCCGAGAATCAGGGCGAAGGTGGTCGAGGCCAGCAGCAGAACGGTGGCGAGGACCGCCAGCGCGGTCCCTTCCGGATGGGTGGGGTCCGTCAGGGCAGTGGCGATCTCGCCGATTTTGGGGTGCGCGCGCCCCCACTGAAACAGCCGTTGCACCCACTGGCGGGCGTGGGGCTGGAGCAACCGGAACAGTCGCCGCACGGCCCAGACGGTCCCCCACAGCACCGCCAGCAGCACCAGCAGCAGCACCACCAGCCGGAATGCGACCTCCGAGGCCAGTTCCAGCGAGGCACCGAAGACCATACCGGGGAGCAGGTAGGCCGGCGCCCAGGCCAGCGCCGAGGCCACGTTGGCGGCGAAAAAGCGTCCGGGCCGCATGCCCAGCATACCGGCGACCAGCGGGACGACTGCCCGCACCGGGCCGACGAAGCGGCCGAAGATAATGCTTTTGCCCCCATATCGCTTGAAGAAGCCCACCCCCCGGTGAAGCATGTCAGGGTGGGTGGAGAAGGGCCACATCGTACTCAGACGGGCCTTGTAGGCCCGGCCCAGGAAAAAGCTCAGTCCGTCACCCAGAACCGCGCCGGCGACGGCGGCGGCAAGTGAAGGCCAGAAGGACATGGCGTTGGTGGCGATCAGGGCGCCGAAGCCGAACATAAGGACCACGCCGGGGACCAGAATGCCTACAATAGCCAGCGATTCCGCCATCGCCACCACAAAGAGCGCGCCATAGGCAATATAGGGGTGGAGGGCGATCCACCCTGGAATCTGGCTGAGGAATGCAGTGATGCTGGCGCCGGTCCCTTCCATTGGATCTCGTTCCGCGTGTCAGGCGATCTCTTCGAACGCTTCCGCGGCCGCGGCGAGTGTCGCTTCCAGTTCGGCGTCGCCATGTGCGGCGGAGACGAAGCCCGCCTCGAAGGCCGAGGGTGCCAGATAGACCCCGCGTTCCAGCATGGCGTGGAAGAAGCGCCTGAACCGCGTCTGATCGCAGGCGGTGGCGCCGGCGAAGTCGGTGACGCGTTCGGCGTCGGTGAAGAAGAGGCCGAACATGCCGCCTACGTGGTTTTCGGTCAGGGCCACGCCGGCCGCTTGGGCCGCCGCCGTCATGCCGTCGACCAGCCGCTCCACCTGGGCGGATAACGCTTCGTGAAAGCCGGGTTGGGAGATCAGTTCCAATGTCTTCAGTCCGGCCGTCATCGCCACCGGGTTACCCGACAAGGTGCCGGCCTGGTAGACCGGACCGAGGGGCGCGATCCGCTCCATGATCTCCCGTTTGCCGCCGAACGCGCCGACGGGCATGCCGCCGCCGATCACCTTGCCCAAGGTGGTGAGGTCCGGGGTGACGCCGTAGAGCGCCTGGGCCCCGCCGAGGGCGACGCGGAAGCCGGTCATCACCTCGTCGAAGATCAGCACCGCACCGTGTTTGTCACAGACGGCGCGCAGCCCCTCCAGGAATCCGGGCAGGGGTGGGATGCAGTTCATGTTACCCGCCACCGGTTCGACGATGATGCAGGCGATTTGGTCGCCCAGCCGGGCGAATAACGCCTCCACCTGGGCCAGGTCGTTGTAGTCGAGGGTAAGGGTATGTTCCGCCAGCGATGCCGGAACGCCAGGGGATGAAGGTTCGCCGAGGGTAAGCGCCCCGGAGCCGGCCTTCACCAGCAGGGCGTCTGAGTGACCGTGGTAACAGCCCTCGAACTTCACGATCTTGTCACGGCCGGTGTAGCCCCGCGCCAGGCGGATGGCGGACATGGTGGCCTCGGTGCCGGAGCTGACCATGCGCACCATCTCCATGCTTGGCACCAATGCACACACCCGGTCGGCCATCCGCACCTCCACTTCGGTGGGGGCACCGAAGGAAAGCCCCTTGTCCACCGCCTCGTGCACCGCGGCGACCACCTCCGGCGGGTTGTGGCCGAGGATCATGGGGCCCCAAGAGCCCACGTAGTCGATGTAGTCGCGGCCATCTGCATCCCAGATCCGTGCGCCTTGGGCATGGTCGATGAAGACCGGGTCACCACCCACGCCCTTGAAGGCGCGGACCGGCGAGTTGACGCCGCCGGGGATGTGCTTTTGCGCTTGCAGGAAAAGGTCGTGGGATCGGCTCATCGAGTGGGTTCCTCCTGTTGTTCAAACAGCTGAGCGAAACGGGCGGCGGCGGCGCGGATGTCCGACGCCCGGAACACCCCCTGGATCACCGCCAGCATGTCGGCGCCAGCCTCTATCAACGGCCCGCCATTCTCCGGGGTTATCCCGCCAATGGCAACTATGGGGATGCGGAGCCGGCTCCGCGCCTCCCGCAGCAGGGCCGGATCGGCCTGCACCGCCTGTGGTTTGCTGGCGGAGGGGAAGAAGCGGCCAAAGGCCACATAGTCGGCCCCAGCGGCCTCCGCCTCCAATGCACGGCCAAGGCGGTTGTAGCAGGATATTCCAATGATGGCGCGGTCTCCCAACCGTTGACGTGCTTCGGCCAAAGGGACATCTTCCTCGCCAAGATGGACCCCACCAGCGCCGCACGCGGCCGCCAACTCCACATCATCGTTGATCAGGAAGGGAACATCGAATCGCCCACACAGCCGCCTCAACGCACGTGCCTCTGCCCGTCTGCGTAAGGTATCCGGCGACTTGTCGCGGTACTGGATGATTCGCGCCCCGCCTTCCAGGGCGAGCCGCACGCGTGCCGCCAGGCTGGATTCCGTTGCTGCCGGCTCGGTGATGGCATACAGGCCGCGCATGGAATAACGGGAATGGCTCATCTCTGGGGCCATGGAAGACAGTTGAACCACCGGTCCGGCAAGGCCTGACCATGCCCTGGCTGGTCGGCGTGGGCGAGGGTCTGCAACGTGTAGGTCAGGGCCGTCTCCACGGCGTCTTCAATTGGACGGTGCAGGGCAAGGCCCGTGGCGATCGCCGCGCTGAGGGTGCAGCCCGTGCCATGAAACTCCCGGTCAATCCGGGGCGATATGTGTTCCACGCAGGCGCCCTCCCGCGTGAAGAGCCGATTGACGATCGATTCCCCCGGTTCATGGCCTCCGGTGATGAGCAGGGCCTCGGCGCCCCGCGCCAGCAGTCGCTCGGCGCAGCGGGCGAGATCCTGTTCACCGCTCAGTGTGCGGGCCTCCAGGGAGTTGGGCGTGGCCAGGGTCAGGCAAGGAAACAGGTGGTCGAGCAGCGCCTCGCGAAGCGCCAGGTCGGCCAGGGGTGTGCCGTCGCCGCTGGCAAGCACGGGATCGAGTACCACGGGAATATCCGGGTGTGTCGCAAGGATTCCGGCGATGGCCCTGGCGATCTCCACCGATCCCGTCAGGCCCAGTTTCACCGCGGCCACCGGCAGATCGGCGAACAGACGTTGCAACGATTGGGTGATCGATGCCGCGTCCATCGGCATGCAACGGAACACCGTTCGCGTGTCCTGAATCGTGAGACAGGTGACCACGGAAAGTGCACGGCCGCCACAGGCGCCAATGGCCTCGATATCGGCCTGGATGCCGGCGCCGCCGGTAGGATCGTGGCCGGCAATGGAGAGAACGAGAGGTCTCCTCATGACGCTAAATCGTTAATAATTGCAAATCGTTGGGTGCGAAAGCTGATGTGGCTATTCTATACCTCTGCGGCAGGTGGGGTCGAAGGATGTCAGTCAATATTGAAGTGATACATTAAGATGGTCCATTTTTCTTAGTTAAAATAGTATGTTATAGATATTTCTTCATTGGTTTATTAAGTTGTGGTATTCCTGTCGACGGTCGGTTCAGGTGCCTGGTCGGATAAGTGGTTGTTGGTCCAACAAGTTGCGCTACACTTATAACGTTCGGTTTAGCGTGATTATCGTCTGTGCCGGTACCGTGTGCGGACTACTGGCTGGAAAGGAAGAGGAGGGAGCATGAGCCCCCAATTCAATGAGATGGTGGAGGTGGCTCAGTCCTATTGTGGACTGATCGATGGCCTCGATGGCTCTCGTGAGGGTTGGCTGGACGAACTTGCCCAACTCTTACCCCGTTTACATCTCGCCGTGGCCGCCCTCAGTGGTACGGAGGCGCCGGTGGGGGAGGCGATGGCGGTGGACCTCGATGCACGTTTCGAACTTTTCTCCACGCTCAGGGCTCTGCTGGGGGAACGCGACAGCTACTGGCTGGAGTTCGACTCCACGAGTGATGAACAAAGCATGAGCGGCAGTCTGGCAGACGATCTGACCGATATCTACTGCGAATTGAAACAGGGTCTGCGCCTGCTGGATGTCGAACCCGTAAAGGCGCTTGCCGGCTGGCGGAGCGGTTACCGGGTGCATTGGGGACAGCATCTGGTGGATGCGGAACGCCATATCTACAACCTCCGTTCCCGCAACCAATTGCCTTCACGCTATTCCTAATTATTGACCCGGCAGCGTGCGCAACATGTCCGGCTGCCGGGTCAATGGCATACCGCCGAGGGAGCGGCTATGAGCCTCCAACGTTATAGTCGTGGCGGTACACCGAGGGATTGTCCGGGTTTTGACCCTTGCCCCTGCATCGGTGCTATGATGTATCGATTCTTCACATTACACGACAGTTGAGCAGGAGGTCATCCATGACCACAAACGTCCTTACGGATAAAGATCTGACCCTAACCGATCCGGCGGCCTCGAAGATGGTGGAACTGTTCGAACAGGTCGATGGGAACGTCGAAGGCATCCGCGTCTACGCCACCCCCGGCGGTTGCAGCGGTGTGAGTTTCGGCATGACCTTCACGGACAGCATTCAGGATAACGACGGCGTGTTGCAGTGTGACGGTTTCAAGGTCATCGTCGATGACGGCACGCTGCAGTATCTGCGCGGGGTGGAGATCGATTTCGTCGATCGCGGAGAGGGCAACGCCAGCTTCGTCTTCAACAACCTCCAGCCGGTGGCGGGCGCCGGTTGCGGCACCTGCGGTTCTTCCCAGGGGGGCGGCTGTTCATAACGCCTTTCGGTCCGATGGCCGCAGCCAACCGCGCCATGCAGGCAGTTGGATTTCCGGGTGATATCTGAATGCGCCGGTTCGTCGCCCAAGGTCGTTGCGGCATGCAGGGTTTGCTGACGGGCCGGTGAGAAAGACCTTTTTTCACCGGCCCGTGTGAGACGCCAGGATATGCTTGCTATCCTCCCTAACTTCCCGGGGGTAGGTCGCCGGTGTGGCTGGTTTGATACCAACGAATGAAGGCCGCGCACGTATTTTCCCCCTCGCGCGGCGCCCAGGCCGCGAAGTCCTTGTCTTCCACGGCGATATAGGGACCGGGTTTGCATTCGAATACGGTGGTGTGCGTATCCAGTGCGGTGAGGGCATGCCAGCGGCCCGGTTCGATCTCTGCCACGCTATTCGCGCCGCCGGCCGCCAGTTCATGCCGTTCCTCGATTCGGCCCTGGTCGTCGAAGCAGAGGGCCACCACACGGCCGCGGATGACGACGAACAACTCCCAGCGGGCGGGGTCGACATGTCGATGGGGCCGCACATAAGTGTCCGGGTTCATCACCATGACCATGCGCTGAATGGGATCCTCCAGGAGGGGGTGAAACAGATGGTGAGCGCGTTGTCGCGATGATGCATCGGCGGTTGCGGCGAGTGCCTCATTGTCCTGCTGTTGGAAAACCTTCATGTCGTCACCAGGGCTTGAGAGTGGCCAGTAGCACGATGGCGAGCAAAAACAAGACCGGGATCTCGTTGAACCATCGATACCATGTATGGGGGTGCGGGTTGCGGTCCTCGGCGAACTGTTTCACCAAGCGGCCACAGTAGAGATGATAGGCGACCAGCAGCCCGATCAATACCAGTTTGATCCGTAGCCACAACATGTGGCCATAGGCCTGCCAGGCATAGTCGTATAGCATCCACAGGCCGAATATGAGGGTCAGAGCCATCCATGGCGTGGTGAAACGGTAGAGTTTACGTTCCATGATCTTGAACCGTTCGTTTCCGGCTGCGTCGCTCGTCATGGCGTGGTAGACGAACAGGCGGGGCAGGTAGAAGAGGCCGGCAAACCAGCTCACCATGAAAAACAAATGCCAGGCCTTGAGCCACATGGTCTTTTCGCTCCCGTTCGATGGAGCGGGCATTTTCTCAGAAATCTCCCGTACAACGCTATCTTTTCCTGTTGCCGGGTTAATATTAACCCGGCAACAATATATATCGCATTCAGGGCTTCAGGCAGGCGCCGGAACAAGGCGCAGTGCGCAGGCAAGGGTCATTCCCT